>JAQAZP010000192.1:0-7648 GCA_032127265.1 Acidobacteriota bacterium | reverse complement strand
CCGGTGGACGGTCTGAGCGCCGGGGACTTCACCCTTGAAGTGGACGGGAAGAACACGGCTATCACCTGGTTTGCCCGGCGGCCGGCGGGAACGGACGCGGATGGGGCCTCGAGCTCCGTGGACGGTTTTTTCGCGCCGGGCTGGTATGTGGCGCTCTTTGACCTCACCATCGCCGATCCCGTGATGATGAAGGAGGCCGGGGCAAGACTGATGGAGACCATCGAGGCCCGTCTGGACCAGGACGAACAGGTGGCCGTGCTTTTTTTCGACGGACGAATCGATGTGGTCGCTCCCTTCACCCGCGATCCGGCCCTGATCCGCGCCGCCCTGGATAAGCTGCCCGCGCGCTCCGTGTACAACATCCACGATTTTTTCGGCATGCGGGTGCGGGTCACTCCGCGGGGTGAACTGAAAATCACGTCCACACTGGATCAGTCGGACGATACGGCCCAGCACAATTTTGCCGCCTACCGCTTCTTCACCGAACTGCGGCGTCTGGCCCTCGAGCTGGAGAAACTGCCGGGTCGCAAACAGGTGATGCTGGTCTCCGGCGGGTTCAACCGCATCTGGCTGGCCAATGAGGATGTGGCCTACCTGCGGATGGTCAATGCCATGTGCCGGGCCACGGCCGCGGTCTACACCTTCAATGCGGTGGGCGAGGACTACCTGAAACGCCTTCTGGCCGAGGATGGGATCCGCCGCAAAAAGCAGGAGAAAGCCGGCCCCAACGAACTGAAGCATGCCGCGAAGTTTCTGAGTGAGTTGGCCGAGTCCACCGGAGCGCGCGCCTGGACTGCTAAAGATGGCGAGGAAGAGATCGTCGGGACGCTGTTTCGCGATGGCCGGCACCACTACCTGCTGGGATTCCCGCGGGCAACCGGAACGCGGACCGGCGACTTTCTCCCCTGCGAGATACGTGTCGACGGCGGGGTGTCGGAGGTTCGCGCCCCGCTCGGCTTCTACGACAATTGAGAACGGACCGCTTCATGGCCCGTGACCGCGGACACAACCTGCTCTCCCTCGTCGCCCTCTCACTGGTGGTGATTTGCATCGGGGCGGCGGTCTGGGTCGCCACCGTGGCCGGACCGTCAGGGGCGGTTGCGTCAGGCATGCACTCACTGCCGGATGCCGTGGAGTCGGGGGACGAACTGGTTCTCGACTTCACCGGCCGGACCACCACGGCCGCTGTCCCATGGCGCGTGGAAGGTGAGACGGACAGCGTGCGCCGCACGGCCCGCGGCATGCTGGTGGTTTCCCGCACTGCGGCGGACCCGCCCCGGATTGTTCTTGACCTGGACGCCTCGGAGGAAAGTTTCGGTGCCCTGGAAGTGACCATGGCGCTGAACAAGGGAACCCGGGGGAAGGTCTGGGGCAGCCGCTATGCCGGTGAGCAGCCCTCGGCCGAGCGCTGCCGGTGGTTCGCGCTGGAACCTGGTGTCGGCGTGAGGACCTACCGGGTGGAACTCGGGACCGGGGAAGACCGCGGGGCGCCGCTGAAGTCGTTGACCATTCAACTCACCGATGCGCCGGTGCGGGCCGTGGTGCGGCGTATCCGTCTGCTGCGCACCGCAGGCTGGCAGAGCTATGTGGCCGGCGCGTCGGGGAAGGAGAGCACGGTGGTGATCGGCGGTGTCGGGGTTTCCGCGGTCCCGGCGCCGGAATCCGGTGTGCTGAGCCTGGAAGTGGATGTGCCCGCGGATCGCCCGCACCTGCACCTGGCAGCAGCCATCCACCCGCTGCAGAAGATTCTCGGCCGACCGGAGACCATGTTCCAGGTCCGTGTCCAATCCCTGAGCGGGTCCGGAACCACCGGAGAAAACGAGGAGCCGGTCTACCAGCGGGTGGTGAATCCTGCCGAGGCGGATCAGCGCCGATGGTTTTTTGACGAGACCGATCTTTCCCCCTGGGCCGGCCGCCGGGTGAGACTGACCCTGGAAACACTCACCTGGCGGCGGCAGGACGACGGTCCCGAGCGTTTGCTGCTTGGGCGCCCGTCGTGGGCCCTGCCGCTCTGGGGGCCGGTAATGATTTCGGGTCTGAACGGTGGAGCCGCTCCATCACCGGCCGGGATTGTTCTGCTGCTTCTCGGGGGAGTGGGGCAGAGCGAGTTCGGCTGTTACGGGGATCCGGGCGGATTCCCGGCGGTGAGCCGTCACTTCGGCCGGGCCGTCCAGCTCCGGGATGCCTACATGGTGGAATACGACCGAAACAGCTTCCTCCGAACCCTGTACCAGGCCGATTATCTCAGTCGGGAAACCCAACAGGCGGAGCCGATTCCGGGTCAGAGCCTGGTGACGCATCTTCGCGGCCAGGGATTTCGGACGGCGGCCTTCTACAGCGGTGGTGTGGCCGAGAATCTGCTCCGCGACCGCAACCTGCAGGCGGGGTTTGAATTGATCGGACGCAGCGATTTCGATCTGGGTCTGCCGCCAATCGTGGGTGATGAGTGGTCGATGTCGAACCCGCTGCTCGATCTCCCCGGGCCGCTCAGCTGGCTTGGGCAACTGGGCCGAGAGCCCTTCTTTCTGCTGGTTCACCTTGACGGAGGAGGGTCGAAAAATTCAGCCCGTGGTGCAAGGCTGGAAGCTGTCGACCGAGCGGTGGGCCGGCTGGTGGCCCAGCTCGAATCGGCGGGTCGCCTCGAAAACACCGTGCTCTGTCTTGCCGGCCTCCGCGGCCAGGTGCGGGAAGCGCGGGTGGATCGAGGCTGCCGGCTGTGGGACGAAGCCGCGCTGATCCCGATGCTGGTGGCTGCTCCCGGCGGCCTGGCCGGGGAGGCGGAGCCGGGCCGGATCTTCCGCTCCATAGACATATTGCCCACGCTTTGTGAACTGGCCGGGGTGGAGATGAATACCGGTGATGCGGCCGGTCTTTCTCTCGCCCCCTGGCTGCGGGGAGAAGGGGCAGGGGAGTGGCCGGTGGCGGAGGTTTTCCTCTCCCAGCAACGTACCGGCCGCCGATATCTCGGGCTGCGCCGTGGCCCGTTCAAGCTGATCTGGCGTACCGAGCCGCGGGCCCTGGCCGCCTGCTACGATCTCGATCTGGACCCCGGGGAGCGCACCGACATTTCCCCGGCCGGCCCGTTCAACCGGCCGCTGCTCGGCGCCGAACCCCTCGGACCGGAACGCTATGCCGACCTGCTCCGCCGGCTGGAAGCGCACTTCGGACCGTGAGGAAAATGAATACTGGTGACGGAATACTGGTGTCACCTATTTTCTACTTTCAGTTTCAACGCCCATGAACGAGTCTGACAACAAACCCGGCCCGCTGGCGGCGAAGCGGGAATTGGTCCGTCAGGACCTGGTCCGCCTGCTGGGCGAGGCACAGGCCGCACAGGTCCTGGAGCACCGCAACCTCCCGCCGGGCCGTGCACCGGAGTTGCTCGGCGACCGCCGTCTGTCCGGCGAGACTCTCCGCTTTCTCTTTGGCCTGCCCGGGTGGAAAACCGACTACCCGGTGAAGGCGGCCCTGGCCCTCCATCCGCGCTGTCCACTATCGCTGCTGCGAATCCTGATCAACTCCCTGCGGCTGCGTGACCTGGTGCGGGTGATAACCAGCCGTGATATTTCCCGCGCCGGGGTGCGGATGGCCGCAGACCTGTTCGGCCAGCGGCTGCCCGAGACAGCCCTGGGGCGGAAGATCCAGTTATCACGCACCGGCGGCCGGGTGGTGCACGAGCAGCTGCTTCGCGACAAGGACCCCCGGATGCTGGAATTTCTTCTGGATAGCCCGCTGCTCACCGAAGGGGACCTGGTGAAGCTGCTCCGCGACCCGCAGGCAACCAGGGAAAAAGTCACGCTGCTGGCCGGGGCGGCACGCTGGCGCACCCGCTACCAGCTTCGACTGGAGCTGGCCCGGCACCGGCTGACCAATGCCGAGGAGCGGAGCACGGCGGCCGCGGGGCTCCTGCACCAGGACCTGCAGGCACTGCTGGATGACCGGAACATCTCCCCGGAGGCCCAACGGGTGCTGTATACTGTGCTCCGCGACCGTATCGGGGCGCAGACCGCCGAGGAGCAGCTGGCCCTGGCCCGCAGCAGGCCGGGACGGCATACCGTGAACCTGTTGCTGGGCGGTTGGCGGGAGCCGGTGATCCTCGAGCTTTTGACGCGGGGCGCCCTCGAGCCGGCCCAGTGTCTGGCCCTGGCCAACGATCCGCAGTGTCCTGCTGCCGTTCAGGAGGTTCTGGCCGGCCTGGAGGATATCCCTGGTGGGCGGGATGCCGTTGTCGAGGCGCTGCGAGGTAACCCAGCCCTTTCCCCGGAGGCCCTGGCCCTTCTCGAATCCGGGAAAGGTCAAGAGATTCATTGACCTGTCCGATAGAGAATAGTAAGGTTCGATAGTTTCTGCAGGAATTTCGTCAATGGTCAGTGGAGGATGAGCCTCGATGGAAGGGAAAGAAAAAATTCACACTGAGCGCCGCCGGCACCCCCGTGTGGAAATGATGCACAGCGTCGGCGGCGAGGTCCAGGCGGTGGTCGCCTCCTCGATCATCAATCTCAGCATCAGCGGGACGCTGGTGGAGCTGCCCTGCCGACTCAATCCCGGCGGCCTGTACGAAATCCAGATGAGTTTTACCGACCGGATGATCAAGACCGTGGCCCAGGTGGTGCGCAGCTACGTGCACTCGGTGGGGCACACCGAGGATGGAACATCCACCCTGCTCTATCGGGCTGGTCTGCTCTTCCAGAAACTCGAGGACGACGATCAGAACTTCCTGGGCACATTCGTCAACGAGAATCTGCCGCCCGAGGGTGACCAGGACGCTCTCCAACCCTGATCTTTCGCACCGGCCTCTTTGTTTCCATCCTCCCAGACGCTAAGATTGTCCAAGGTGCTCCTGTGTCCCGCACTCCCGTGAAACGGTTTTTTTGAAACGAGGCCCCTTCGGGTCAGGATCCTGATCATGCAGCGACTGCTCAAGCGGATCTCTCACCTCTGCTGGTATCGCCCGGCCGCGGTTTTGTCCGGCGTTGCCCTGGTCACCCTGGCCATGGTCGTGACGGCCGCGATGACCCTGCGGTTGGACACCGATATCGCCGAACTGATGCCCGAACGGTCACGGGCTTCTCTCGACCTCCTGGCCTACCTCGACGCCTTTGGCGCGGACGACCGGCTGCTCATCGCCCTGGGCCCGGTGAGCGACGAGATACCGGGCGACACCACGGAGCTGCTCTATGCCCTGGCTGACGAACTGGTGGAGGAACTGGCCGGGAGCGGTCTTTTTCACCAGGTGGACTCCGGACCGGGCCCTGATTTCACTGCCCAGTTTGCTGAGCACTTTCTGCCCCACGTCTTCCAGATCCTGCCGCCGCAAACCACCCGCCGATTGCTTCCCGCGCTGGACCCCGGGGAGGTGGAGCGGTCGGTGCACCGGGCCAGGCTCAGGCTGGAGGGCGGATCGCCCACCATGCTCCAGCAGCTGGTGCGGGTTGACCCGCTGGATTTCGCCTCCCGGCTGGACGACCTGCGAAATGAGCAGCCCGGGGGCCAGGCCGGCGGCGGCCCGGGAGGAGTGGACATGGAGTCGGGCGACGGCTACCTGCTTTCCGGAGACCGCCGCCGTCTGCTCATTATCGGCTGCCCCACCGGCCGGGCGCTGGACACCGCCTTTGCCCGAACCCTGCTGGAGACGACACAGCAGGCGGTGGGCCTCTGCCGCCGGCGTCTGGCCGAAGAAGAGGAGCTCCCCACGCTGGAGCAGCTGCCGGCAGAGTATGGCGGCGGGTATCTCTTCGCCCTCGAGGACGAGGCGAACACCAAGAAGGACGTGAAGCTCACCCTGGCGGGATCACTTTTTGCCCTGCTGATCCTGATGCTCTATGCCTACCGCCGTTTCCGCCTGGTGCTGGTCATCGGTCTGCCGCTGTTCGTTGGCGGGGCCTGGACCCTGGGGCTCACCGGCCTCTTTCTCGGGCGGCTGAACATGATCTCCCTCGGCTTCGGGGCGATCCTTTTTGGCCTGGGGATGGACTTCAGCATCCACCTCCTGAACCGGCTGCTCGACTTGCTGGAGGAAGGCCGGGAGCCGGCGGACGCCCTGGAAACCGGCCTGACCGAGACCGGGGCGTCAATCCTCGGCAGCGGCCTGACCACCGCGGCAGCCTTTTTCTCCCTGGTGGTTTGCGGCCTGCCGGGGCTTAAGGAACTGGGCATCATCACCGGCATCGGTGTGCTGGCCACCATGGTCGCCGTGCTCTTCACCCTGCCCGCGGTGATTGCCCTGGTCTGCAAGCGGCACGGCGGGAAAGCTCTTCCCCAGGCCTGGTTTCCCGGATACCGGCCCAGCTTCGGCGCCCCGCTGCTGGCCCGGCTGGTGACCACCCACCCGGGGAAAGTGCTGGTAGCCGCGGCCGCCTTCACTGTCGTCCTCTTCCTGCTGCCCGGCAATCCGATCCGTTTCGACCTCGACCTGCACAACCTCCGGCCTGCCGGCTCCGAGGCCGCCGCGGTCCAGGAGCGTTTCGAGCAGGACTTTGGCCAGGGCCTCGGCGAGCCGCTGGTGGTGATGCTGGAAGGAGCGCGAACCGATGGCCTGCTGGCCACGGCGGAGGGTGTGACCCGCGCGCTGTGGCAGGCCGAGGGGACGCTGCGCCCCAGCATGGTGGAGAGTGCCACTGACTGGCTGCCCTCGCTGAACAGGCAGCGGGAAAACCTCACGGTGCTGGAGGGACAGTCTCTGGCCGAGACCAGCGCCGCGCTGACCAGGGCCGGGGAGGAGCAGAATTTCGCCGCCGATGCCTTTGCCCCGTTCCAGCGCTGCCTGGCCAATCTGATCGCCGGAGAGCCGGAGTGGCTCACACCAGGGGATCTTCCACCGGCGCTGGAAGACGTGCTGACCATGCGCTATCTCAGACCGGATCCGGCAGGGGAGGGGATGGTCCTGGCCCTCTACCTCTTCCCCGGCGAGCGCCGCTGGGCCGACGAAGAGCTGCTGGAGCTCCGCCGCGTGGTGGACGGCGCCGCCGGTGAATCGGGGCATACGCGCCTGGCCTCGCTGGCCCTGCTGATGGCCGAGTTCAAGACCACCGTGGGCCAGCGCTTCACCGAGGCCCTGCTGCTCTCGCTGGTCCTGGTGGTCGTCGTGCTGCTGATCCAGTTCCGCAAGCCGCTGCGCGTTCTGCTCACCCTGGTGCCGCTGTCGGCGGCCCTGCTCTGGACCACCGGGCTGCTCCGTCTCGGCGGCGGGCCGGTGCAGTTCATCGCCGCCATGGCCATCCCGCTGATCGTCGGCATCGGCATCGATGACGGCATCCACATGGTCAACCGGCTGCGCTCCCTCGCCCCCGGCGAAGATCCGGCTCCGGCGGTGGCGGCCATGGGCCGTTCGGTGATCCTCACCACCCTGACCACCGTGGCCGGCTTCGGTTCGCTGGCCCTGGCCGCCATGCCCGGTCTGGCCGGCCTGGGCCGCATCGCCGTGATCGGCGTCCTGCTCTGCCTCGCGGCCACCATGCTGCTGCTTCCGGCGCTGGTGGCGCTGGGGCGGCGCCGGTCTTCCTGATCATCCACCCGGCTGTATTGCATTCCATCGACTTGCCCAAGCTTCCGACTCCACGGGCACGCTTTGTTGATGCGTTGGCGCAAATGTGCCTGCCCCACGTAATCTTACTTGACGATCAGTAAGATACACATCTATATTTCATCA
>JAQAZP010000191.1:0-7703 GCA_032127265.1 Acidobacteriota bacterium | reverse complement strand
ATCAGTGCGCATGTGCGCCTCCCTGCTCCCCGGCTGCCGGATCGTCAGCCACCGCACCGGAGATACTGAGCGAGGCGAGCGCCGCCTCGTTGAGCCGGATCTCGCTCCGGCTGCGCAGGGTGGTCATGAAGTCGTCAAGGACCACCCTGAACTTCTCGCTGAAGACCATGTTGCGGATGTTTCCCGAAACCTCCGCCAGTTCGTAGACCCCCTGGTCCTCCCAGGCCAGCACCTTGAGCACGTAATAGTTGCCCGGGACACCCACCGGGTCGAGAACATCACCAGGCTGGGCCTGGGACAGCCAATCCTGGATCTCGTCCACCCCCGGGTTGGGCACCGTCCAGCCCCGGACGCCTCCCGCATCGGCAAGGCGGTCGGTGGAGTGCTGGCGGGCCAGCCAGGCCAGGTCGGTCCCCTCGCGGAGCAGGCGGGCCATCTCGTCGGCCAGTTCCTTCTCCGCCACGGTGATCTGGCCCAGGTTGAGCCGCGGCGGCCGTTTCAACCGCTGGAGGTTCTCCTCGTAGGCGGCCTGCATCTCCTCGGCGGTCACCTTGATGTCGGCGGCCACCACCTTCTCCAGGTAACGGTTGACCAGCAGCTGGCTCTCGTAGACCCGGACCCGCTCCTGCACCTCGGGCCGCGTGGCGTAACCGGCGGAAAAAGCTTCGGCCAGCAGCAGTTTCTTCTCGACCACCTTGTTGAGGATGATCGGGGCAGAGGCCCGGGCCGCGTCCTCGCTGCGCACGCCGCTCCAGCGCAGGAGCAGCGCATCGCCATACTCGCCGGCGGTGATCACCAGGCTATCGCCCACCAATACCACCACGTCCCCCCGATCGCCGGTGCGCGGCACCAGCCGGCCATCGGAAAGCCGTTCCGGCTCGATGGACTCGATCCGCTCGCGCTCCAGCTGCAACGGATGGGTCTGCTGCACCCGCTGGGCCAGGGCGGCCCGCAGGGCCTTCTTCTTCTCCAGTTCCACAATCCCGGCCACCTGGCCGCGGACCGACTGGAACTTTTCCTCGTCGGCCGCTTCGATCGCTTCCAGCCGGATCACCGAGTACCCGAGGTCGGTACTCACCGGCCCGCCCAGCCCGCCCGGCTCGAGGGTCGAGGCCAGCACGCCAACCTCGGCAGCCAGGTCACGGCGGGCCACGCCCTCCACGATCCCGCCTCTCCCGGAATAGGGGTCTACCGAACGCTCCCGAGCCAGCGCCGCCATGTCCGCGCCGGCCCTGATCTCCTCCATCAGGTCCAGGGCCTCCTCCTCGTCGTCCAGGGTGACCACACGGAGGGTGATCCGGCGATACTGGTCTTCAAAGAGCCGGCGGACCTCCTCTTCGGTGGCCTTGGCTTTCTGGTGGATCTGGTCCCACTCCAGGCCGGCGATGGCCAGGTCCTCGCG
Organism: Acidobacteriota bacterium; assembly: GCA_032127265.1. Taxonomy (GTDB): domain Bacteria; phylum Acidobacteriota; class JAQAZP01; order JAQAZP01; family JAQAZP01; genus JAQAZP01. The sequence goes on along the minus strand of JAQAZP010000191.1, from coordinate 6,301 downwards.
GTGACGGTCCACCTGCCCCTTGATCGGCTCCTCCCGGTCCATGCCCGCGGCCCGCGCTTCCTGGGCCAGCAGGATATCGTTGACCACTTTGAACATCAGCCGGTCGATATCAAAGGCGCTCCGCCGGTCCTCCATCTGGCCGCTGTGCATCGTGGCCAGCCGCTGCTCGAGATAGACGAAGGGCACGTTCTCACCGTTTACGGTGGCCACAAACTCCGGCCGGTTGCCGGTGAGGACCGGCGCCGCGGCTGGTTCAGCCACTTCCGGGTCCGCGACCGCGGCTTCCGGACCGGCAACCACCAGCCCGGCGGGGGCCGGCAGGGCGAGCTGGTCTTCCCCGGCGGCCGCCGTCGCCGCGGGTGTTTCGGGAGTTTCCATCCGGGGTGCCGTCTCCTGGCCGCCACAGGCGGCGAGCAGGAGCAGGATCGCGAGACAGCAGAAGAGAAGTCGGTTTCCCAGGCAGTTCATTAATGCTTCCTCCGGACGGTTAATAGCCGCCCTTTTCACCCAGGTCGGCGACCAGGGATTCCATGATCAATTGGGCCAGGCGCTCCGGAGAATAGACCCGGCCCCGCCCGAAGAGGCGCTGCCGGTCCCAGCCTCCCCGCTCCGTTCCGCCAAAGGCGAGCAGCCGGCCGGTTGGGGTCTCGATCAGCCGCACGGCCAGCGCAACCGCAGGCTCCGGCTCAAGGCCCGTCCTGATGAATTCAAATGTTTCCACCGTGCCGGTGAAGAGCAGGCCGGCGTCCAGCCCTTCCAGCAAGCTCGATCGGGTCAGGTCGTTGATCCCGCCCCAGAGCCCCACACCGGCCTGCCCCAGCACTTGGTCCACCGCCCCCGGAAGGGCCAGGGACGCACCGCCCTGCCAGAGCACGGCGTACGCCAGGTCGGTGACCATCAGGCCGGCGTTGGTGGCGCCCACACCGGTCGCCCCTTCAAAGGGCAGCACGGCGATGGTGCCGGCCGACCCGATATCCAGCGCCTGGCGCCGGAAGACTCTCGATGCCGGGCGCGGGGAATCCTCGTCCGATTCCTCCCGCCGCGTGAAACTCCCGGTCAGCCGGGCCGCGGCCTTCTGCTCCAGGACATCCAGGTCGCCGACCCACCCCCGGCCCAGCAGGCCCATTTCGTCCATGCCGCTGAGCGACTGGAACCCGGCCCAGACCAGTTGCGGCTCGCCGCGGTGCATCGCCTGGCCGGAGACGGTGACCATCGGCAGCGGTTCAAGGCTGCAGCGGTGCAGGGTGACGGCAAAGAACCACTCCACGCCCAGCTCGTCGGCCACCCGGCCCAACAGTTCCGGCGGCACCGACCGGGCGTCACGAATCCGCCAGCGCCGCAGGGCGTCACGGAGCAACTCGCTGTCCACCAGCTCGAACTCCACGGAGAGCTCGGCCCGCAGCGCCTGCTTCAGCACCGCCACGGAGGCCGGGTCACCGGTGAAATCGCGCACCGGCAGCAGGGCCATCCGGGCCCCGAAGGCCGGCGGGCAGTGCCACACCGCAATCCCGGCCAGCAGCAGTGCTCCCAGCAGGCGGCAAACCTGCCGGGCCGGCGCCGGACGGTGTTCGCCGCCTCTCGCCGTCTCTCTGCTGCCGGTCCGCTGATTCATCCCCAACTCCACGCCCCACGGGCGGTTACCCCACAAGCTTCTGGACGATCTTCTTCACGCAGCGGCGCATGGTTTCCGAGATCGGCTCGCTGGCCGTGCCGAGGAATTTCGCGCCCATGCCGGCCCCCTTTTCGGTGTGGGTCACCGCCCAGACGGTTGAGCCGGTCTCGGTTTCCACCATGTGGGCGTCGAGGGTCACCACCGGGATCATCACCGTGCCCGAGCGTATCGTCTCCGACTGGTTGACGCTGCCCAGCATCACCGCCTGGACCTTGAGGCTCTTGCCCAGGGCGATGATGTGCTCGCTGCTCGGCGGCCTGGCCACTCCGGGAATCCGGTTGAGGGCGGCTTCGACCTCCCCCGGTTCCACAACATCCACTGCCCCGGCGGCCAGCAACTCGGTGATGAAGAGGCGTGTGGCCCGGACTCCGGCATCGGGTTCGGTGGCGAAATTCTCGAATGGCAGAACGGCCACCTTCTCCACGTAGGCAAAACTGAAGTCCGGGTTGATGAACCGCGTGGCCCGCATCCCGCCGCAACCGGCCAGAACCAGGGCCCCGAAAAGGAGTAGAACCACCGCCGTTCTCTTCTTCATCTGGTTTCTCCATTCAAAAGGCGAGGATCAGCCCGATCTGCGCCGAATACTGTTCACTCTTCGTCAACCGGTCCAACACTGCGTCGAGAAGGGGCGACCCGTCTTCCGGAAAATCCGGGACATTGAAAGAACGCCAATAGTCGGATTGGCTGTAGCTGGCATAGAGGTTGAGATATGTGTTGACCTTGTAGTTGACGTTCGCCGTAGCGCCGCTGGTCTCGAAACCACCCACCGTGCTGGTGAAGATGTAGGATCCATTGAACGAAATCCGGCGCCCCGGGGTCCAGACCGCGTGGTAGCGCTGGGTGAAATTGTTCCGGTCGTCCTCCCGGCCGAAGACCCAGTCCCCCCCGCAGGAGAGCCAGGGATTGACCACCACATCGGTCCTGGCATTGACGCTGGTCCGCCGTGAAAGGGATATCCGTCCGGTAGCATCATACCAAGTCTGGGAGAATCCGCCACTCAAAATCCAGTTGCGTGCCGGACGGCTCTCCAGGTTCTCACGCCAGCTCCAGCTGGCCAGGTCGTAGCCGGAGAAGTCGTCCACGGTCATGGAGCGGCTCACTTCCGAAGTGAGCCGCAGGTCGGGGTAGAGCTCGGTAGTCGCCCGGGCCGTCACCATGTCGGTGCGCCGCAGCAGCGACCCGTCGTCGGTCTCCTCCCGCCGCGACGCGGAGAGCAGGCCGTCCACCGTCTCCAGCGGGTTCCAGACCAGCGAGGCTATGATGCGTTCCTCCTGGCGATGGAGCACCGGTTCCTCATCCCGCAGATGATCGCCGAAAAAGTAATGCAGCCGCAGCCCCCACGTGTCGGCGAAGTCCCACTGGACCAGGGTGTCGAAGGAAAAGTCCTGCACATCGCGCAGCGGAAGGCCTTCGGCCGAACCGCTGTCTCCGCTGTACCCCAGATTGACCGTGGCACTGAGCCGCTCCCAGGGCTGGAAACGGGCCTGGAAATACCCGCGAAAATTGGTCGAACTGCGTTCCCGGCGGCCAAATTGCGGCACGTCCACCAGCGCACGGAGGCCGGTCACCACCACGTCCTCGCCTTTGTTCAGCGAAACGTTCACCACCTTGAAGTAGCGGTTCACGACTTCGGGGAAACGGAGGGTGTAGCGGTCGAATTCCGGCTCGTAGACCGTGGTCTGCACGAACACCGATTCCCAGTTGAGATTGTCCGAACTTTGAAAGACCCGCCAGAGCAGGCCGGGGTCGGAGACCCCGTCCACGTGGATTTCGATCCGGGTCACCTGGCGGGTGAAGCCAAGGTCAAGGCCCACGTTACGATACAGGTTGGCCCCGCCCACCTGTATCGACAGCCGGGCCGGCGAGCCGGGCTGGCCGAGGCCGAGTGTCGGCGCCGGCTCCAGCTCGCCAAGTTCCGGGGTGATGTCGAGGGCGAAGAGGATCTCCCGGGCATCCAGCGGCTCGGCGATGTCTGCGCCCTCGGCGGCGATCTCCACCTGATCGTTGCGGCTGATCTGCGCATCGCCGCTGAGCGCGATCCGGCCGCCGGCGTACTGGTCGGAAAAGATGCCGCGGAGAATGTGCCGGCGGTGATCCAGTGAGTAGCCGTTGTCCAGGTTGTCCAGGGTGAAGTCCTGGTAGCTGTAGTGGGTCGACCAGGTATCGCGGCTGTAGTCCACGTCGAAGTCAAGATTGAGGGAGTTCACCGAACGGCCGTACACCGCCGTGTCGGCTTCGTTCTGGGCGTCCCGGATTCTCAACGACATGGTGGGCCCCCGCGCCGGAGTCCAGGCGGCCTGCCCGTAAATCGAGCGGGCCTCAAAGTTGTCGACGTCACTGGTCCCGCTGGTCCGACGGTCCTGGGCCCCCACCTGGGCCGAGACGGATCCCCGGGCATAGACCAGTTGGGCCGCCGCTTCCCGGATCAGCCGCTGGAAATCGATCCCGTCCTCGTCCTCGGATTTGAAGCTGCTGTCGAGGTAGGAGACGAAGAGCGTGATCCAGGGCGTGAGCGGCTGCATCCAGCGCAGTGAATAGTCCTGGGAGAGGAAGTCATCCTCACCGTCATCGCGCACCGACGTACCGGCATAGACCCGGGCGCTCCCGCTGATGTCGCCTGCCCGGGCCGCGGGTCCGGCCGCCATGCAGGCCAGCATGATCATCAGTGCTGATCCGATTCGTTTCACGGTGTCCCCGGTCCGGACGTGGACGCCCATCTCCTCCGACCGCCTCGATACCGTCAAGCTTACGTTAAGCTGGAGGTGGCGTAAAGTCTTTTCCCCCGACGGGAAGATTTCATCGAGGGCCTGGCCGGCGGCATCAACGCAGTCCGGGTGACGGCACCGAAACGAAGGGGGCTCTCGGCCGCCGGGAGAAGCAATGAAGCCTAATGCAAACCCGGTGTGACAAGGGACACCACCCGGGGCAAGGCAACCGGCGACCCGGGCAATGCCAAAAAACAAAAGACAGGGCAGGCGCCGTGCCTGCCCTGTCAGCTGAAAATCATGCGATCAAAGAACAAATCAGACTTCGGGATCCTTGGCGTGGCACTTGTTGCACATCGACCGCTGATGGATTCCCGAGGTGGCCGCGTAGGGGTTGGGGATGGCGTAGGAACCGGACTCCACGCCCTCTTCCTCCCAGATGGTGACGTTGAAGTCCCACCGGCCGGCGTTGGGTCCCGAGGAGGCGTGCGCACGGTGACAGGAGAGGCACATCACCCGGGAAGTCCCGGAAGCGGCGCCGGTGTAGCCGGTGGTCATCGTCGGCTCCTCGAAAGGCACCATGGCGAGGTAGGCATCGGAGCCGTCTCCGGTGTAGTGGCCGGAGCCCTCGTAGATGTTGTAGTTCACGGAGATGGCGGCGCCGAGAGCGGCACCGGAGGGGTGCACGAGCACGGTGGGATACGACGTGTTGTGGTAGTCACCGTGGCAGTTGCCGCACCACTCGCTCATCCCGGACTGGAAGGCGGTGTGACGGCTGTTGGACTCGCCGGCTCCGAAGAAGGAGTACCCGGTAGCTTCCGGCGCGGGAGTGGTGTAGTTGTACGAGTATCCCTGGGCCATGCTGATGGGGTAGTCGCTGCCGTAGAGCAGGCGGAAGTGACCGCCCTTGCCGTGCGGGTCGTGGCACGACGTGCAGTGCATGTACGCCGAGAGGTAGGATCCGCCGGGCGAGGTGGAGTTGACCGGGTCAACCACGGTGCCCTTGTCCAGCGAAATCACGCTGTGGCCGGCCTGGTAACCGGGAATGAAGTTGGCGGGGTCGCTGCCGGCGTGGCCGTCGTTGAGGTTGTCCTCAAGGAGAAAGACGAACTGGCCGCCGCCGTAAAGGGTGCCGGGATCCGACACGGACGCGCCCCAGGTGTTGCCATACGAGGTGTTGTGGCAGGCGGTACAGACATCGGTGGCGTTCGACTGCTTGAGCAGCATGTCGTTGCCGGCCGCGGAGTCGGACGGGTTGTCCGGGCTGTTGTGCATGGTGTGGCAGCCGTTGCAATGGGCCACACCGGCGTCATGGAACGCGAGGACCGGCGAGCCGGCCAGGGCGAACATCGCGATGGAAAGGCAAATAAGAAGAATTCGATACGATTTCATCATCATCCCCTATTCAAGTTCAATTGAGGGTTAATTGATTGGATCAGGTTCTTTCAGGACGCTGTATCCAAAAGCTGCGTGAACGTCCTCCGTTTGAGCTACAACACCTCCTTTCGCTGGAAGTTGCTTCCTGACTGGTCCTGAGAAATCCGAAGCACCAACTGCTTGCTGTTTCTGACCTCGTCAACCATTCTGCTTGTTTTTTCTGGCTTCGTCAACCATTTTCTTGTGATAAAAAGCACAAGGCCGCTGGATGTAGCAAAACCTCCTTCAGCCAGCGGCCGAATTCATAGCGCAGCTATAGGTAAAGCATTGTTCATGCCAACCCTCTATTTCTCCTCCATTCAAGCTGAAAATATTACGGACCCCGGACCCATGGGCTCGGGACGGGTGGAGCGATCAGTGCACCAGATGATTATGAAACGTTAAACGGAACAAGGAAAACAGACAGGATACGCATCTAAGACCTTACATAAATTGCACATACATGCATCCTTCAAAATCTGGCTCTGACAGGATGGACATGGAATCG
>JAQAZP010000190.1:0-3494 GCA_032127265.1 Acidobacteriota bacterium | reverse complement strand
AATCCGACCGTAGTGCTCATCCACTTCGGGCCACCCACGGCCCACTAAGGATCAGGGAGGAATCGTGAATTCCACCCGGCCGGAAAAAGAGTTGAGTCTTCGCCGTTACGCACTGCAGGCCCTGGGCTTGCTGGTGATACTGCCTTTTCTCACCATGTTCTACGTCTTTCGCGAACATCTGGAGGGAAAGGTGCCGGTGCTCTTCCTGGTGGTGTCCCTCTCGCTGCTCGGCTTTTACCTGCTGTGGGTGCTGATCAGGTCCATCTCCCGGTTGCAGCGGGGGCTGGAGAAACTCTCCCACGGCGATGCAAGCTCCCTCGATATGGACCGGGAGCCATCGCAATTTCGTGAGATGGCCGAGATCATCAATGCCCTGAACCAGCTGACCATCGATTTCCGGGAGAATGCCCAGCAGCTGGAGCACTTCATCAAACAATTCGCCACCCTGGCCGAGATCACCGAGTTCACCGCCCGGATCCCCGTCATCCGCGAGCTGTTGTCGCTCATACTGTCCAAGGCCGTGGCCGCCACCGGGGCCCGCCGGGGCTCGGTGCTGTTGATGCAGGAAAACAACCAGGATATGGAGATCGTGGCCAGCGACGGTTGGCAACTGGCCAATCCCGAGAACTGCGCCGTTCCGCTGACAGGGTCGATTGCCGAAAAGGTGATCACCACCGGCAAACCGCTGCTGGTGGAACACATGGACCTGGAGATGGACCTCCACCGGGGCAACGATCCAGGGGTCTACACTTCACCGTCGTTCCTGATCATGCCCCTCAAGACCAACAGCGGCACCGTGGGCGCGGTCTGCCTGTCGGAAAAACGGGACGAGGGTCCCTTCACCGCCCAGGATCAGCAATTCCTCACCGTGCTGCTGGGGCAGGTCGGTTTTGCCGTGGAGAACGCCCGGCTGCTCAAGCATGCCCGCGAAGCGGCCCAGCATCTGAAAAAGACGGTGCTGGAGCAGGAACGGGAGATTGAAGACGCGCACTCCCAGATCCTGCAGTCGGTGAAGCTCTCCGCGCTGGGTCAACTGGCCGGGGGCGTGGCCCATGATTTCAACAATCTGCTGCAGGCTATCATTGGGCACACCACCATTGCCCAGCAGGGGCTGGAACAGGACCACAAGCGGTTTGCCGCCCTGGAGCACGTCCGCCGGGCGGCCGGGCGGGCCGGGTCGCTCACCGGGCAACTGCTGGCCTTTGGCCGGCGCCAGAACCTGCAGACCCAGGTGCTGGAACTCAACGGCGTCGTGGAGGACATGGTGGTGATGATGGAGCGGCTGCTGGGAGCCAACGCCGGAATCGAACTGAAACTGGTCCTGGACCATGAACCGGGCCGGGTCAGCGCCGATCCGCGGCAGGTGGAACAGGTGCTGATGAACCTCTGTATCAACGCCCGCGACGCCATGCCCGGCGGCGGACGGCTGACCATCCGCACGGGGACCACTGATCTTGACCGGAACTTCTGTGACCGCCATCCATGGGCCCGCACCGGCGTCTTCTGCTTCTTCTCGGTCAGCGACACCGGCTGCGGTATGGATGACGAAACACGGCGCCAGCTCTTCGAGCCCTTCTACACCACCAAGGAACCGGGTCGAGGCACCGGCCTGGGTCTTTCCACAGCCTACGGAATCGTCAAGCAGCACGACGGAATGATCCACGTGGAAAGCGCCCCCGGCGAAGGTGCGACCTTCACCGTCTATTTGCCGGTGACCAACCAGCCCGCCGAGGTGCGGGAAGAACCGCTGGAGGCAAAGGTGGTGGGCGGCAGGGAGACCATCCTGCTGGCCGAAGACGAGGAGGCCGTGCGTGAGTGGGCCACCGAGATTCTGGAGGAGATGGGATACGTGGTGCTGCCGGCCGAGGACGGCCGAGTGGCGCTGCAGCTCTTCGAAAACCATGCCGACTCGGTGGACCTGGCGCTGATCGACGCCGTGATGCCGGAGATCAGCGGCTTCGAGCTCTGCCGTCACATCCTCGAAGTGCGGCCTGACGTGAAGATCCTCTTCTGCAGCGGCTACAGCCTGAATACCCTCCCCGGGGAATTCCTCGTGGAGAACGATCTCAAACTGCTGCAGAAGCCGTTTCTCGCCGACACCCTGCTGCGCAGCGTCCGGGAGACCCTCGACGCTCAAACCAAGTCGGCGGCCTCCTGACACGCCCCGTCCTGATGTAAACTCTACCAGTAAGGCCGCCGGGCGGCCCGGCTGCGTACATCAGACACCATGGAGGGAGCCCCGATGACCCTGGACCGTCGAATTACGGCACGGCTGGCAGCGGCCCTGCTCTGGATGCTTCTTTTTACCCTGCCGGCGGCCGGGGACGACCCGCTGCCGCTGCTCATCGACACCGATATGGGACTGGACGACATGCGGGCCTTGGCGCTGCTGCTGGATGCTGAAGGGCTAAAGGTCCACAGCATCAGTACGGTGTTCGGCTCCCAGGACCCCCGTCCGGGCGGAAAGGCCGCGATCAGACTTCTCGGCGGCCTCAGCCACCGGCCGATACCGGTTTCCCCTGGCGCCGACAAACCTCTGGAGGCAAAATTCGAGCCGCCTGCCTGGCGCCCGGTCTGCGAAGCGGCGATAAAAGATCTCTATGGCAATGAAGGGCACATCCTGCTCCACGAGCCGGCTCACGAGATGCTGGCGCGGCTGGCCCGGCGGGAAGGCAGCGAAGTCCGGCTGGTCTGCCTCGGCCCGCTGACCAACCTGGCCCTGGCCCTGGAGGCCGACCCATTCCTTCCCGAGATCGTCCATACGCTGATCGTCTCCTGCGCCGACACCAGCCGTATCCATTTCAACATCAACGCCGACCCGGAAGCCGCCCGGCGCGTGTTCCAGGCGCCCTGGAAGCGGGTGGTGCTGCTGGGCGGCTATGGCGAGGCGAGCGATGCCGACTTCAGCGATGTCCTGCAGGGGATCGAGAAGGAACACATCGGCGGGCTGACGGCCAGGGCCCTGGAGACCCTCAGCAGTTCAGCCGCGGCAGGCGGGGAACATCCTCCCGACCATTCATTTTTTGGTGACGACCTGGCCGCCCTCTTTCTGATCCGGCCCTCGCTGTTCACCGTCACGGAGCCGTTCTGCGCCACGGTGACCCTGGAAGGCGGCACTCGCGGGATGATCCGGTCCAGCCAGGATGGGTCCGGCCCCTGCCGCATCGAAGCGGCCGTTCCCGGTGTCCCCGGGCCGAAACTGGTGCGCACCATGCTGGACAGCATCGGCGGCCTGCTGGCCGACGAAGCGCCGTCCTCCGCCGGGAGCGGGCAGCACCAGCATGATCACGGAAAAACCGGCACCCTGCTCTCGCCGTTCCCCCCGCTGGATCCCAGCGGCTACCGCGACGACGTGGCGCCCATGGTGCGGAAAATCATCGAAGCCCACGGGGAGGAGGAGTGGCGCTGGTCGGTGCTGACCGGGGAGATCCACGGTCACCTGGGGATCTATTCCACAATCGGCGTGAAGATGGGTATCCGGGCCCTGGAGATCC
>JAQAZP010000189.1:0-2998 GCA_032127265.1 Acidobacteriota bacterium | reverse complement strand
GCGGCAGCATATCTGATTTCCCCACCACACATGTCGGCGATACCATCGCCGTTGTAGTCACCGCAGGCTACATGTTCACCAAAAAACCCTCGATCTGCATGAGTACCTAACACAGTCACATCGGCTTCTGATTCCCCCAGGTCAATGACATGATGAGGCGGAAAGGCGGAGGACCCGAAGAAGGCATACATCTCGCCGAGCCGCAGCCACTCTGACTCAAATTGCCAGGCCGACCCGGCACCCACCACCAGGTCGTCAACACCGTCACCATTAACATCGCCTGCAGCCAGCGACTGTCCGAAGTAATCACTGCCGTACTGCCCCTGAAGCGTCAGATCCTGCTGGTTCTGGGCGACATCGATCTGCAGCGGCATACCGAAATCTTCTGAACCATAAACAACATAGACGGCGCCCGAGCCGGCTCCAGCGTTGTTATTGGCAAATTCCGCGCCGATGGCCAGATCATCGATGCCGTCATCGTTCATGTCGAGCGAGGTCAACGCTGTGCCTATACGGGGGTCTTCACTCAGATTGCTTTTCATGACGAGAATATCGGGTTGACTGACACTGAGATCAAAAACGGTGCCAGTTTGCCACGTTGATCCACCCCAAAAGACAAAAACTGCTCCACCCCCAAATGATCCATATTGACTAGCTGCTATATCACCCAGGGCCAGATCATCAACGCCGTCATGATTCCAGTCGCCGGTTGCAAGAGAAGTTCCCAAGAAATAATTCTGACTTGAGGCTACAATGACGAAATCGTAACCACCCTCGGCCACGTCCACGACGGGGCCAGTCTGCGAAAGAGAAAAGTCCAGGTAGCCTAGTACACACTGTTCACCATATTCCGCCTGAGGTCTATAATCAGGGAAGATTAGATCACCCACGCCTGAATCGTCGATATCCAGGACTACCGCATTGTGAACTACACTCGACGGCCATGTCCCCACAATCTTTACGTCAGCTTCGATAGAGTCCAGGTCATAGACGGTCTGGGAGTGGGCAGAGCCGCCGGACAGAGATAGTAAAAGGATAGTCGTGCCAATCAACCGAACATACTTTTGGATGTCATTCACTCTCATCAGCGGCACTCCAAGGGCACCCGAGGCCTGCTGACCCCGGGCACCCGTCACGACATCCACGTTGAATACTATCGATCGAGATTTTGTACTGTGTACAAAAAGTTTTCCCATTCATGCGCCATATATCGGTTGACCGCCTCGCGTTAATCTGACGAGTCCGTGCATCGCCATCAGCGAGAGCACGGCCTTGTTCACCGCCTGTCGAGCGCGGCACTTCCCGTTTCCTTCTTCAGCTTTCCTGATGGCTTCACCGGCCTCGCGGTAGAACCGGTCCCTGTTGATTCGGTTATACCATGAGGGAAGGTTTTCCGCCATTTCATTCGCTGTCCGGTAGCCCTTGCTCCCACGGAGCCGGTACTGGTTGAGCTTCACCGCCGTTGCGGCCAGCAGGAGACCCGCCTGGTGACCGTGCCGGAGGTGCACGCCGCGACCCAGGCCGGCCTCGGCCTTCAGCTCCCCGATACCGCGCTCGGCAGCGCCGTTGTCGGTGGGCTGCCTGACCCTGCTTCTGAGGTGCACGACCTTCTCCTGTGCGAGCAGGCGGGCTACCTCGTCCGAGCAGTACGCCGACCCGTTGTCGGTCTGCAGCACCAGCGGCAGACCGCCCCGCTTCTCCTTGATCGTCTTCAGCAGCAGTATCACGTCTTCTCCCGAGGCCGACGACCCCACAGAGAGGCCCAGCGTTTGCAGGCTCCCCCGGTCCTTGACCACATCCGCTTCAACCGCCTTCCGGTTATCCAGCCGCCCAAGGTGCGTGGCATCCTGGCACCAGATCGCGTCCGAGCAGAGCACCGTCGTTGTCTCCCTTCCTTCCTTCAGCCGGCGGCGCAGGCGTCGCCGATGGTTGGCCTTCAACCGCTTCAGCGACTCCTGCACCTGCCGCGTGGGCACAAGACCGGCGAGCGCGTCAGCGATGGTCCGCCACCCGGTCTTGCGTCCCTGCTTCTTCCACTCACGGGCCACCTTGAGGTGTTGCCGCCACCTCACCACCGGTTCCTTCGGCGGCCGGCCCTCCCGCTTTGGCTCCTCCAGGCACGCACGCATCCAGTTGCGCAGCGTCCGCTCCCTCACCCCCAGCAGCCGGGCCAGCATCACTCGCTCGCTCCGGGTGTACTGCAGCTCTCGGAGCACTCTTCCGATGCTTCGTCGCAGCTCTGGAGGAACCCGTTCTGCTTGTCGGTTTCTTCTGTCCAGCGCCGGAGCCCTCCCTCATGGTCCCGGCCTGCCGCTGCGCCGGCATCTCCCGCAGCAGACCCACCAGCCGTCTCAGGCTCTCCAGCTCCGCCTCCTGCTTGTCCAGCTGCTTGCGCACACGCGCCGGCAGCTCCTCCAGCGCCGCCTCCGCCACCGCCTTCTTCGGGTTGCGTGGCTGCTTGAGCAGGCCGGCCGTCAAGCCGGCAAGAGCCTGTTGCGACAGCTGCCAGATCCTCAGCGGCGGGATGCCCAGCCGCACGGCGATCTCCTTGCGGCTCGTCTGGCCCAGCCACAGCTCCAGGATCGCCACCCCTGTCTTGTGAGCCCTCTCCCTCTCCTCCTCGCTGGCCGACAGCCACAGGCCGCGGATCGGTATCGGCACCAGTCGCCCCGGCATTGCATAGCTCGCCCTGTGCCTGCGCGGGACGTGACGATCTCTCTTCGTCTTCTGCTCTTCGCTCATTGCGCTTCTCCTGCGGCATGCCCAGCCCGTCGGTCTGCAGTTCTTCGAGAGTACCGTCACCGGTGTTGATCACCAGCCGGCCCCGCTCACCGTGCAGCGACACCTCGCGGTCGCCGACACGGCCAACGAGGTATACACGCTTGCGCGGCTCCTCACCCAGGGCCAGCTCGATCGTTCGGGCCCCTTGCTCGCCCTCCAGGGCGCTCCTGACGTCGCTCTCGGCCTGGATTAAGCGGTCAGAGGGCACCATCACATC
>JAQAZP010000188.1:0-24851 GCA_032127265.1 Acidobacteriota bacterium | reverse complement strand
TTCCGTGTCTGCACCGCCGATTACGCCAGGATGTCGGCGGCCATGGATCCGCTGAAGCAGCTGATGGAGCGGACCGACCGGGTGCGGATCACCGGCCCGGACACCGACCTGCAGTTCTCCATCAAAGGAATGCCGGCGGTGAAGTGCGACGGAGACCGCAATATCCCGGACGGCGAACTGTTCACCGCCCCGCGGCTGGACACGGTTGAAGGAAAGATCCTCTTCAACACCAGAACGATCTACCAGGGAACCACCTTCGACCAGATCCGTCTCCGCTTCGAGAAAGGCAGGGTGGTCCAGGCCGAAACGGACAAGACCGACCGGCTGAACCGCATTCTGGACACCGACAAGGGAGCGCGGCGGGTGGGTGAGTTCTCGCTCAGTTTCAATCCCCACATCACTCGGCCGATGCTCGACATCCTATTTGATGAAAAGATCGCCGGCGCCCTGCACCTGGCTCTGGGCTCGGCCTACGACGATGCCGACAACAGGAACCGTTCCGGCATACACTGGGACCTGATCCAGATCCAGACCACGGAGGCGGGGGGCGGCCAGGTCTGGTTCGACGACCGGCTGGTGCGGGACAACGGCCGGTTCGTGCTGCCCGAGCTACAGGGCCTGAACCCGGAGAACCTGGGCTGACAGAGCCACGAAGGAGTGCACAGATGAAGATCAGCATCGAATACTGCGGTGAATGAAACTACGAGCCGAAAGCCGACGGTCTGTCGGCTGAAATCAAGGCGCGGGTGGATGCGGAAATCACCCTGGTCCGCTCGTCGGGCGGGGTGTTCGAGGTTCGCCGGGACGGCGAATTGATCTTTTCCAAGAAACAACTGGGACGCTTCCCCGAGCCGGGGGAGATCCCGGGCCTGCTCAGCTGATTGGCTGCGCCTGCTCCTCGCGATGACAGGTGGGTCAGCGGGCCGGGCGGATCTCGAACGAGGTCTCGATCGGGGTGTGGTCCCGGAGCATGGCGGCCACCGCGCAGTATTTTTCCTCGGACAATTCGATGGCCCGGGCCACATCCTTTTCCTGCACCGCGTCCCCATAGAAGATGAATTTGACTTTGATGTTCTGCAGGGTCTTCGGGTGCTCCTCGGCCCGCTCGGCCTCCAACTCCACCTCGTAGTCGTCCAGCTTGACCCGCTTCTTGGCCAGGATGCTCAGCACGTCCATGCTGGTGCAGCCGCCCAGGCCGATCAGCACCAGCTCCAGCGGGCTGTTGGCCGCAGCATCCCCGCCCACGTTCGGCGAGGTGTCCATGGGGACCCAGTGCCCCGAGTCGGCCTTGCCCAGCAGCCCGATGGTCCCGTATCGCTTGATTGTCGCTTTCATCCGTATTCCCTCTGTTTGTTCAGTCACCTGTTTAGGTTGCGTCCTGCCCCGGCTCCACCAGGGATGGCCGACCTCGTGAATCAATATTGTAGCAGTACATTGTCCTGGAGCGCAGGAGGGCTGTCCGCTACTGCACCGGGTGCAGTTTGCCCGTGGCCGCCTCGGCGTGGATCCCCTGCGGTTCCAGTTCGAGATAGCGCCGCCAGTGGCCCGCCGCTTCGGAGGTGCGGCCCGAAGCATGGAAGCAGGCGGCCAGGGCGTAGTGCGCGTCGGCATACTCGGGGTTCAACTCCAGCGCCCGGAGGTACGCGCCCTCGGCCAGGGTGAGGTCGCCCTTGCGGCTGGCCGCCAGGCCGAGGTTGAAATGCGCCCGCTCCAGCGCGGGGTCCAGTTCGGCGGCATGACGGAAGACCGAGATCGATTTGTCCACCAGCCCCGTGCGGAAAAGCGCCTCGCCGTAATCCAACTGGAAGAGGGCATTGCTCGGGGCCAGGCTCACCGCCCGGGAGAGCCGCTGCACCGCTTCGGGGTAACGCTCCTGGCGCAGGTAGATCACCCCCAGGTTGTAGTGCGACTCCTCAGAGTCGGGGTAATACTGCAGTGCGTGAAGGTAGTGTTCCTCGGCCTCCTGGTCCCGGCCCAGCAGCTGGAGCAGAAAGCCGGCCTTGAAGCGCACGTTGTGGCCCCCAGGTGATTCGGCCAGCACCTCGAGATAGACGTCCAGCGCCTCCTCGTATCGTTCCAGCTGGGTCAGGGTGGCCGCGAGAAAGAGCTTCTCCTCCAGGTGCACCATGTCCTTGGGATCGGGGGCCGGCCCGGTGAGGACGCCGCCGCCGGATTCACCGCCGGTGAGATAGCCCAGGGCCAGCAGTTTGGCCCGTGTCTCGTCGTCCGCCTCACCAACTCCGGCGGATGGTGACCCGCCGATTGCGGCAAGTTCGACCGTCAGCTGCTCCAGTTCATCGGCCATTTCCCTGGCCCGGCCGCTCCAGCGGTCGCCGGGGTGGAGCAGCAGGTTGTCCAGCTCGGCGGGATCCGATGCCAGGTCGTACAGCTCGGGGGTCGGCGCCTGGATGTATTTCTGACCCTCACGGACGATGGCCGACAGTTCGCTCCACCCGTAGTTGTATCGCGGGTGCCAGGTCTCCATGTAGAGCCGGGAGCCGCCGGTGCTCCCCCCTTCGCCGCGTAGGGCGGCGGCGAGGCTGCGGCCCTGAACCTGCTCCCGCAAACCGGCGGAATGGTCATCCGCGCCGGGCAGGCCCAGCAGTTCCAGCAGGGTGGGCACCAGATCGGCGAGGTGCGCTTCTTCGTTACACAGTGCCCCCCCGGGCACGGTCCCTGGCAGATGAAAAACCAGCGGCACCCGGGTGTCGCTTTCGTAGATGAACAGGCCGTGGGTGTCCTCCCCGTGTTCGCCGAGGCTTTGTCCGTGGTCGGCGGTGATCACCACCAGGGTGTGATCCAGCAGCCCCAGCCTGCGCAGGTGTGCCAGCAACCGGGCCAGCTGGTGATCGGTGAAAGCGATCTCGCCGTCGTAGCGCTCGCTCTCGGAAACTCCGCCATACGGCTCGGGCGGAACGTAATCCTGGTGCGGATCGAACAGGTGCAGCCAGGCGAAAAAGGGCCGGTCATCGCTGCCGTCTTCGAGCCAGCGGATCAGGCTGCCGCAGGTCTGGTCGGCCCGCCGTTCGGCCATAAAGCCGAAACGGGCCATGGGGTCGCGCTCCGGGATCTGATCGTCGTAGGTTTCAAACCCCTGGTCGAGGCCGAAATGGTGGTCGAGAACGAAGGCGGAGACAAAGGCCCCGGTGCGATAGCCGGCGGCGCCGAGGATTTCGGCCATGGTGTGGCGGTCCTCGGCCAGGGTGAACACCCCGTTGGAGCGTACGCCGTGGCCCGGGGGATAACTCCCGGTGAGGATGGTGGCGTGCGAGGGCAGGGTCACCGGGGTGGGCGCCGAGACCAGCGGCAGCAATGTGCCCCGGGCAGCCAGGCGGTCGATCGCCGGTGTCATGGCCTCCGGGCGGCCGTAGCAGCCCAACCGGTCGGAGCGCACGGTGTCCAGGGTCACCAGCAGCAGGTTGGGGCCGTCATGAACCGCCGGTGGACCGGCGGCGGAGTGCCCGGCCTGTTCCCCGCCCGGCCCGCCGCAGGTAACGGCGGCCAGGGCGAGGAACACGGGCAGGAGGAGACGAATGAAGGACCGACTGTTCATCCCGATCTGTGTTCGCCTCCTCCAACATCCAGCCTCAGGGAGTGGATGCGGTGATTGTGCAACCGTCGTTGTCGGTGTCACCGGCCGGCGCATACGGCGGCTGGTTGTAGGGGGCCGGGGTCACATCCTCACCGATCAGGGTGAAGACGTTGCTGCCCACCAGCGAACCCAGAGCCGGCAGATACTGGCTCCATATCGAGCTGTAGGTTTCGCCGTTGCTGAGATTGGTGAAACCGCCCCGCCAGTTGTTGTAAGACGTGCCGTTGCCAAGCACCACATTGATCCGGCCGGCGGTCCGGCGGTTCCCGATGGTCAGGTTGGTCAGCGATGCCGCCATCTGGGTGGTGAAGGGCAGCACTCCGTTGTCCGGTGTGCAGCTCATGCTCACCGCCACAGTGTCGGTGGGCGGAGGCGTATCGGACTCGCCGGTGACCCGCACGTCATCAACATACCAGCCGTCAGCGCCCACCGAGCTGTCGCAGGCCAGCCGGAAACGGATGCTGGTGCTGGCCCCGCTGAACGAACTGAGGTCGGCCACCACCCGGGTCATCGAGGACCCGCTGCTGCCGGACCAGGCCGACTGCCCGCCGATGGGGCTGCTGTACTGGGTGGAAATGGTGTCGTTGTACCCGCCCTGGGTGATATACGGCCCGAGGTCGGTCCAGCTGGAGCCGCCGTTGGTGGAGATCTCAATCACGCAGCCGTCGTAGCCGCTCGCCATGTCGTAGCGGTGCCAGAAGGTCAGCTCCCCGTTCAGCTCGAGGTTGAACGCGTCGGTGACCAGGTAGTCATCCTTGAGCGCGGAGGCATCGCTGGAGAACCAGCAGTGGGTGGGGCTGTGCGAACTGCCCTCGGTGATGATGGCCCAGTCGTCGGCTCCATGTCCCGCGCTGTGCGTCCAAAGGCTGTCGCCGCTCTCCATATCGTCCATGAAGAGGTCGCCGCTGATGGTGATGCTGAAGGTGTCGGTGTCGGAGAGCCCGCCGTCACCGCTGATGGTCAGGGTCAAGGTCACTCCGTGCAGTTCCGGTGTGGAGGGCGAAATGTCGATGGTGTAATCGCTGATCGACGCCCCGGTGCCCGACTGGGGAATGCTGGGATAGCCGGAACTGTTCTGGGTCACGGAGATGTAGCTGTCGCTTTCGCTGAGCGTGGCCGACACGCCGGTGGCGGTGCCGATGCCAATGTTCTCCAGGGTCACGGTGAGGTCCACCGTTTCGCCCGGCTCGGGGATGCCGTTGCCATTGCCGCCGGCCGTGTCATCGAGGGCCACCGAGTAAAAGTCGAGGTTCGGCTCGGCCGCCATGGCCACCAGCTGCACGTTGCGCACGGTCTGCTGTTCCCAGGTCACCGGCACGCTGTTCAGGGTCTGGTCGTAGTAGCCGGGGGCGGAGTAGGTCACGTTGTAGCTGCCGGCGTAGAGCGGCCGGACGTAATTGCCGTGGTCCGGGTCGGTGTACACCGGTCTGTTCATGGTGATCCCGGCCACGTTGATGTCGGCGGCCAGGGGCAGGCCGCTGACCGAGTCGGTGACCGTACCGGTGATCCCCTTGCCGGAGAGGTCGATGAAGTAGAGCATGGCGTCACGGTTCTGGTCCCAGAACGTGGCGAGCTGCGACGTCGGCGGATTTTTGTCGTTGGAAACCTCGATGGTCACCAGCATGTCGGCATACCACCAGTAAGCCCAGTCCTGGATCCCGCCGTAAATCAGGTACCAGGCCACACCCCGCACCACCCCGTCGGTGAAGGAGGTGCTGTTGTACATCGGCAGGTTGCGCGAGGAATAGCCCAGGGACATGTTGTAGAAAAAGGTGTCGTCCGGGCAGTAGTCCCAGGTGCAGTCATAGGGGTAGTTGACCACCAGCGCGCCGCCGTGGTAGCTGACCGAGATGACGAAGTTGTGGTCCAGCTGCCAGTTCATCATCAGCTGGACCTCGGTTGGACGGCCGGCCGGCGTGTTGTCCGGGTCGTCGATGAAGTCGGGAAAACTGCGGTTCAGGTCCTGGCCCTGGGCGTTGTAGCGCGTTCCCGCGACGTAGCCGTCGGGGTTCATCAGCGGCATGAGGAAAATCTCGCGTCCGTTCACCAGGGCGGTGATGTCCGGGTCGGAACCGTAGTTCACCAGCAGGTGTTCGATCATGTTGAGGCACATGATCATGCCCGTGATCTCGTCCCCGTGCATGCTGGAGCAGAACCTGACCTCCGGCTCGGCCTCTTCCACACCGGCGTTGTCGCTGATCTTCATCACCCAGAGATCGCGTCCGTTGGTCGACTGACCAATACTGAACAGGTCGCACAAACCGGGATATGAAGTCTCCATGCCCTGAAGCCAGGTTGCCATCTGGCTGAAGGTGGGGTAACTGGTCCACTCGCGCCCCGGGGCGGGAACGAAACCCTGCTTGCCGATGGTCTCCAGATATTCCTTGCTGGTGTCCACAATGGGGTAGATGTTGAAGCCTTCGGTCAACACCTCGAGCCGCTCCTTGGACACCAGATACGCCTCGGCGTACTCGCCGGGGCGGACGGTGGTGATGTCGAGGTTCATCTTCAGCAGTTGCTCGATCGAATCACGGTCGGTGATGTCGATGCGCATCAGCACCGGTTCCTCGGCCCCTGCCATGGCGGGAGCAAACCCGGTCAACACCACTACCAGCAAGCCCGTCAGCATCATGGAAAATCGAGAGCCACGCATGAAAGAACTCCTTGTTGCAAGCCGGATGACGATACTGCAGGAGGTAACCAGTGCAGAATCAGTCGAGGGCATCGATGAGATGGCCGGATACTGTCCGCCGCCGCGAGCCCCGGGCGGGGCAAAACCGAACGGCGCACCGTGGGGAGAAACTGCGGTGAAATACCCTCGTCCTCTCTACGCGGTCCTGCCGCTACCAATCCGGATCTTTATTATTCACAATTTGTACCAGAAAGTGGTGGGAATGACAAGGATTTCACAGTCCAGCGAAGTTTCATGCAGAACCTCGGGATCAGGGCCGCTCCAGCCTCTCCCGGGCCCGTTCACACCCTGCCCGGGAGTCGTTGATCAAGTGCACTGGGTAAATCTTTACCCATTATCGCCATTCAAATTCATATTGACGCCGGCCCGGCCAGTGATTATCATCAAGGAAAATAAAGATTTGCACTGAACCCGGGTTGCAATCATCGATGTAAATCGAACAGGGCGGGGCCGCCCCGGGCGGCCCGCGGCAGATTGACCACATTAGGAGATACCGATGAAACTGACGAAACCGATCGGAACGTTTCTGATCCTGTGCCTCTGCCTGGCCATTTCCCTGACCTCGGCGGCCGACAATATCACCAAGGGCGACAAGGCGCTGCGGGCGGGTGACACGGCAAAGGCCATTGCCGCCTACCAGAAAGCGCTGGGCAGCCGCGATGCCGGCGTGCGCGAGGACGCCATCGACCGCCTGGCCCGGGTGGGCGGTACGGAGGCGACCCTGGCCCTCTCCCAGGCGCTGAAGGATGCGGACCCTGACGTGGTGGAAGCCGCCGCCCAGGCGCTGGCCATGGTCAAGGATCCCGGATCCACCCCGGCACTGATCGAAGCACTCAACTTCCCACTCACGGAGGAAGGCACCAAGCGCGAGTTGCTCCGCGCCATCGGGCAGAGCGGCGGGCCGCTGGCCGCCGCCGCCATCGTCCCGCACCTGCACAGCATGGATGACAAGGTGCGCCGCGAAGCGGCCCTGGCGCTGGCCCTGGTGGGAACCCAGGCCGACGTCCCGGCCCTGGAGGCGGCGGCTACCGACCCGACCGTGGCCACCGATTACAAGCTGCAGAGCGCTCTGCAGCAGGCCATCACCCAGGCCGGGACCAGGCCCGCTCCCCCGCCGCCGGCACCTCCAGCCGCCGAGGAGGAACCACCTGCCGGCGCACCGCAACCGCCGGAGGCAGACACGGCCGAGGAAGGCAAATAGCGAATTTTTTCCGACGGGCAGGCACAGCGCCCTCACCCCAACATTGCGGTCATGATGCGCACACCACTCCGGCGCCGCGGCGGCCTGATTACGGCCGTCACGGCACTGACCTCTCTCCTCCTGCTGCTCGTCGGCGCCGGGGGCTGCGGGTTTTTCTCCCATCCCGCGGGAGAACACCGTCTGACCGTTCTCTATTTCGGCGACCTTCACGGCCGCCTGATGCCCCCTCCAGATACTCCGCCATCACCAGGCGGTGAAACGGATCACCCGGCACCGGAAGCGGCAGCCTCCGCGGGGTTCGCGCGGCTGGCCGGCCTGGTTGACCGTATCCGGGAGGAGAACCGCGAGGCCGGCATCCCCACCCTGCTGCTGGTGGCCGGGGACTGTCTCCAGGGAAGTCCGGTCTCCACCCTCTTTCGCGGGGAAGCCGAGTTCAGGGCGCTCAACCTGCTCCGGCCGGACGCCATGGTTCTGGGGAACCACGAGTTCGACTACGGTCTGCCCCGTCTTCGGGAACTCATCGCCATGGCTGATTTCCCGGTGCTGGCCGCCAACGTCACCGACGACACCAGAGGCAAGCCGCTGGCCCAGGCGTTCACCACCCACTATTTCGACGGCTTCTTCGTGGTCACCATCGGCACCACGGCCGAGGACACTCCGACCCTCACTTCGCCGGCCAACGTGGAGGGGCTAAGTTTCCGGCCGGCGCTGGCCGCCACCTGGGAGACCTACAACACCGTACGTTTTTCGGGCGACTTCTTCATCGCCCTGACCCACCAGGGCCTGGCCCGGGACCGGCACCTGGGACAAGCCCTGGGCGGTCTGAGCCTGGTGGTGGGGGGCCACGACCATCTGGCACTGCTTGAACCGGTGTTCGCCCGGCAGCACTGCCCGGTGGTTCACGCCGGGTCCGACGGTCTCTATCTCGGCCGACTGGACCTGATCTTCTTCAAGGAATCCGCCCGGGATACGCTGAAAATCACTGGTTACGAGAACGTCCTGATCCCGGTGGACCGCACCCTGCCCGAAGACCGGCGGGTCAGTGAACTGCTGGAAGAATACGGCCGCCTGGCCCAGGCGGCTTATGGTGAACCGTTGGGCACCCTGACCGAACCCCTGGTGGGAAACAGGAACCTGGTGCGCAGTGGAGAGACCAGCCTTGGCTGCCTGGTCACCGACCTGATGCGTGAAGCGGCCGGCGCCGACGCCGCCCTGATCAACGCCGGAGCCATTCGTGACTCCATCCCCGCCGGCCCTGTCTCCCTGGCCGACGTGGTCACTGCCCTGCCCTTCCCCAACCAGGTGGTGCTGATAACGGTGACCGGCAGCCAGCTCACGGCCGCGCTGCGGCACGGCATTGCAGCTTCCGGCGCAGCGGACCCGGGCGCCGGTCACGGCGGCGCATTCCTGCAGGTCTCGGGAATCAGCTTCCGTATCGAAGGGCTGGAGCCGGCGGAGATCCGCGTGGCCGGAGAACCGCTGGATCCCGAGGCGCAGTACCTGGTGGCGGTGAATGATTTCCTGGCCGACGGCGGCGACGGATTCGGGCCGTATCTGGGCCGGGGCCCCCGAGGAACGCTACAACACCTTCTTCCAGGTCAACGACCTGGTGGTCGAGCACATCAGACGCCATGAAGATGCGGTCCCGCCTCCCGAAGGCGGACGGATTCGCCCGGGCAGCCAGGACAGCACGGCAGTATCCGGCACTCAGTCTTTGACATTGGACAGGTCGTAAATCATGGTGGGCTGGAAGCCCAACAGCCGAATGTAGACCACCAGCTGGCCGCGGTGGTGGCATTCATGGGCGAGAGTCATCATCAGCACGTTGGCCTTGTGCATCTCCGGGGAGAAAATCGGATTGGGCCCGACGGGCGAGTTGATCCCCTCGGTCTGCAGCTCCTCGACCAGCACCAGCAGCCGGCGTCGGGCATGGTCCATGAAGGCCCGGGCCTCTTCCACCGTCTTTTCCGGACGGTCGGCAAAGGTGTCGAAGCCCCAGTTGCCGTGGTTCAGCCCCTGGACCAGCCACTCGTCAAAGGCGCCGATGTGCGCCATCTGCTCGGCGACGGTCATCATTCCCTCGGCGGGACGGAAATCGCTTTGGTCCGGGAGAATGTCATTATAGATATTAGAGCTGAATCGCCGCTCCATGATCAGCATTCGGGTGAGATTGACCACATCCATCTTTGTTAAATCCCTTCTCTTGTGGACAGGACCACTGAAGCCGTTTTTCCGACCGGGCGAGTTTACCCAGCGGCAGGATTCATGTCAAACAATCACCTGGGGTCCGGCGCTTCGACCCGGCCGCCGGGTTGTTGAATGACGGAAGCGTTGTCGTTATAGTTAGGCCCCGGGCAGTACCCGGCCGGCGGCCTCCCTGGCGCCGACGATACACGCGGACCGACCCCCGCCGGGGTCAACAACAGGAGCTTCGAGGTCGACAGATGAGAAAACTCGTTGAGTGCGTTCCAAACTTCAGTGAAGGCCGTGACCAGGCAATCATCGATTCGATCACCGGCGAAATCGGCCGAGTGGACGGGGTGACCCTGCTTGATGTGGATCCCGGAGCGGACACCAACCGCACCGTGGTCACCATGGTTGGCGAGCCCGAGGCGGTCCTCGAAGCAGCGTTCCTGGCCATCCGACGGGCCGGCCAGTTGATCGACATGACTCGCCACAGCGGCGCCCACCCGCGGATGGGGGCCACCGATGTCTGTCCCTTTGTCCCGGTGAGCGGACTGACCATGGACGACTGCGCCGAGTTCGCCCGGCGGCTGGGACGGCGGGTGGGGGAAGAACTGGGCATCCCGGTCTATCTCTACGAGAATGCCTCCTCGCGGCCCGAGCGACAGAACCTGGCCGACGTGCGCAAGGGTGAGTACGAGGGACTGGCCGGCCGGGAGGGCGACGCCTACTGGACTCCCGATTTCGGCCCGGCGACTTTCAACGCCAGATCCGGGGCCACGGCCATCGGGGCCCGGGAGTTCCTCATCGCCTACAACATCAACTTCAACACCCGGGACAAAAAGCCGGTCAACGACATCGCCCTCGAGATCCGGGAGGCCGGGCGGAACATGCGCGACGAGAACGGAAAGTTCGTTCGCGACGAGAACGGCGAGCCGATCAAGGCCCCAGGCAAGCTGAAGGCAGTGAAAGCCATCGGCTGGTATATCGAGGACTACGGCGTGGCCCAACTCTCGGTGAACCTCACCAGCTACACCACCACCCCTCTGCACCTGCTCTTCGAGACCGTGCGCGAGGAAGCGCGCAAGCGTGGTCTGCGGGCCACCGGCAGCGAGTTGGTGGGGCTGATCCCCCTCGACGCCATCCTCGAGGCGGGCCGCTACTACCTCGACCTGCAGGGCGGGTCCAAGGGCATCACCGAACGGGATATCGTGCACATCGCGGTAAAGTCCCTCGGCCTCGACGAACTCACCCCCTTCGATCCGGAGAAAAAGATCATCGAGTACGCGGTGCGGGAGAAGGGCGAGTTGGCCTCGC
Organism: Acidobacteriota bacterium; assembly: GCA_032127265.1. Taxonomy (GTDB): domain Bacteria; phylum Acidobacteriota; class JAQAZP01; order JAQAZP01; family JAQAZP01; genus JAQAZP01. The sequence goes on along the minus strand of JAQAZP010000188.1, from coordinate 13,865 downwards.
TGACCGTGGAGGGTTTCTGTGACCTGCTCTCTTCCGATGCCCCGGCTCCCGGCGGGGGCAGTGTGGCCGCGCTCTGCGGCGCGCTCTCCGCGGCGCTCACCGCCATGGTGGGCAACCTGACCACCGGCAAGGGGGTGAGCAAGGAACAGGAGCAGGCGGCCTGGTCCATCTCCGAGCGGTGTCAGAAAATGAAACAGGCTTTCGTGCTGGCCATCGACGAGGACACCCAGGCCTTCAACCGGGTGATGGACTGCTTCCGGTTGCCCAATAAGACCGACGAGCAGAAGGCGGCACGGCTGGCGGCCATCGAGCAGGCGAACAAGGGCGCCACCATGGTGCCCCTGGAGGTCCTGCGCCGGTCGGTGGAGGCCCTGGATCTTGCCGAGGCCATGGTGCCTATCGGCAACCCCAACTGCGCGTCTGACGCCGGGGTCGCCGGACTCACCGGCCGAGCCGCCGCCCACGGGGCATTTTACAACGCCCGGATCAACCTGGCCGGCATCACGGACGAGGAGTTCTGTGCCATGGTGCGCGAGGAGGCGGGAAAGCTGAAGGACGAGGCCGACGAGATCGCCGGCCGGATCGCCGAGGCCACCGAAGCCAAACTCACCGGCTGATCCTGGTGTCATTGCGAGGAGCCGCAGGCGACGAAGCAATCTCAGAAGCGCCATTAACTCCGTAAAGAGAGTGCTTCGCTACGCTCGCAATGACAAGAGACGCGGATATACAACAGGGCGGGACCTGGCCCCGTGTGCCTTTCTACTGCATATACCCCAGGGCGCGCAGGTGGTTCCGGGTCTCCTCGTCCAGTTCGGCGGTGCCGTCTGATTTGTCCAGCGCATCATAGATCGACCGCTGGTGCGAAAGGTGGTCCATCAGCACGCCCTTCATCGCCAGCCGCCGTTCCGGCTCGGCATCGGCGATATTGATCTTCTCCCCGGGGTCATTGACCAGATCGTAGAGCTGGTCCTCGCCGGTGTCCTCGTCGATCACGTACTTGAACTCCCCGTCGCTGTACCCTTTCTGCTCGCGGTAGTAAATCATCGCCTCGTAGAACGCCGGCCTGTCCGGTTCCTCCTCACCGTGAATCAGCGGGAGCAGGCTCCGCCCTTCGGCCAGATCCATGGCAGGCAGGCCGAAAAAGTCAAGGATGGTGGGGGCCACATCGATCAGCCGGACCTGGGTGTCGATCTTCGTGCGGGTCACCGGGTAGCCTTCGGGCAGACGAATGATCATCGGCACATTGACCACTTCGTTGAAGAAGGTGTGGCCATGGGAGACGTCACGGTGCTCCCAGAACTCTTCCCCGTGGTCCGCGGTAAAGATGATCATGGTGTTGCGGAGCAGGCCCAGTTCGGCCACCCGGTCGAGGAAGATGCCGATCTGGCTATCGGTGTACTCCACCTCACGGTTGTAGAGGTCCTCCACGTGCAGCCGGTCCACTTCCTCCAGCAACAGTCCCTTGCGGTAGTTGACCACCATGCCCGAATTCCGTGCCGGAATGCGGGTGCTGGGGTATTTCTTGCCGGCGTCCGCAGCCCACTGTCCCCGGGCAATATACGGCTCGTGGGGATCGATCACGTGCAGCCAGAAGAAGAAGTTGTTCTCCCGGTTCGCCTCGAGAAACTCCAGGGCATAGCCCACGTGCATGCCGGCATTACTTGTATCCTGACGGGCAGTGGTGTCGTGGAAGAAGTTGCGCGAAAACCGGAACCAGAGGTTGGCCGACCAGTACTGGGTCCGCAACCGGTGCTTCATGTGGTCGTAAAACCTGAAGCCCTGGTGCGCCCCGAAGGCTTCAAGCAGCCAACCGTTGGAGACAACGGCGCCGGTCATCAGCCCGGCATCGCTCAGGGTCTCGGCCAGCGTTACCCGCAGGTCGTCCAGACGGTCCTGCATCGAGTCCACCCCGTGAGCGCTGGGATACATTGACGTGTGGATCGTGCAGAGGGATGGCAGGGTCCAGGGTGAATTGGCCTGCATGCGAGTGAAGATCGCCCCGTTCCCGGCCACCTTGTCGAGGTTCGGCGTCTGCGGACCCCGGGGGTTGAAGACCGAGAGCCGGTCGGCACGCAGGGTATCCACCGAAATCAGGATCACGTTCAGGTCTTGCTTGGCGGAGGTTTTCCCGCTGGCCAGGCTGAACTCGGCCTGCTTGGCCATCAGCGGCAAGAATGTGCAGCAGGCCAGCAGCGCCAGGACCAGGGACACCTGGTGACGGGTGAAAAAACTGCGGCGCCACCCGGCCTGGTAGCGAGCGGCGAGAATGCGCCAGGTGAGCCAGGTGAGCAGCGCCAGACCGGCGATAAACGCGGCCATGATCAGGAAGAACATGGCGGTGAAATCATATTTCAGGTAGATGCGGTTGACCCAGAGCAGCGGCGGTGTGAGCAGGATGGACCAGAACCCCAGGGCCACCAGCAGGGCTTTGAGCTTCAACGCCCCCTGACGGCGCCGCATGCGGCCGGCCAGCAGTCCCACAGCCACTCCCATGAGCAGACCGGCAAAGATCAGGCGCAGGTTGAAAAAGAGCTTGGCCGGGCTGACCAAGAGGTTCAGCTGGATGTTCGGGTTGAACATCAAAAAAATGTAGACCGTGGCCACCGCCGCCGTGGCCAGACCGGAGTAGAAGGGCACGAAACGGTCCTCGTCCCTGAACAGCGGGAAACGCCGGCCAAAAATCAGGTAGAGCAGCAGCGCCAGCATCCCGAGGATCAGACCAAAGCCCACGGCCTCGGCGAAAACCGGTGCGAAGAACACCTGAAGCAGCTTGGGGATGGAGGTCAGCGGCACGGCCGTGGAGGCGCCGGAAGTTATGGTGGCTGAGAGGAACCCTTCCTGGAATCCGACCAGCGCTCCAAGGACGACTCCGCTGCGCCAACCGAATCCAAGCACGTCTTTCCAGTTCATTCTTTCTTTCATATTCCTGGTATTTGAATGCCTCGCCGCCCACCGGTTTCCAGAGCGGGAGACCCTGTTGAGAGGAACGGGGACACACCGGAGGGCTTGGGCCGAGGAACGTTAAATGACCCCTCGAAACGGGAAGCGGAAGTATAAACCCTTCCCCGAACCGAATGCAAGAATGTCCTGAATACCATAGACTTACCGGTAAAACCCATCCGGCGGCCCCCTTCCGCGGAACGCACATCAGGCAGGGAGAAGCCGCTGGGGAATGATGGCCGAGGCCCGGCCGAACAGGGACTCCGGCAGCCCCATGGCCCGCATGATCCGCACCGCCCGATCCAGGGGATTGGGATCCCTGTCGATGTCCCGGGCCGTGCTCCAGGGCACCAGGCCGGGCAGCCACCTGGCATGGACCGGGAGCGGCCAGTCACTGCCGTGGATCAGCCGGGGGATGACATCGCCGTCCTCCACCACCCGCCGCACCAGCCCGGGCCGCCGGGGCAGGCTGAACGCCGAAACGTCCCCCCAGGCGTTGGGAAAGCCGCGGAGGATATCCAGAAAGCCATCCAGACAGTGCGTTTCCCAGGGGAGAACGTTGAGCCCGCAGTGCGCGGCCACGGCGTTCACGCCGCGTTCCAGGGCCGGCCTGAGTATCCGGGGGTCCTGCAGATCGGGGCGCAGCACCGTGAAGGCATGCTCCGGTCCGGTGTGGCAGACCAGGGGGATGCCGTGCAGCACCAGCCGGTCGAAGAACGGCCTGCAGCGGGGATCGGCAGGGTCGATATTCTGGCAGGTGGGCAGCCATTTCACCGCGGCGGCCCCCAGCTCCGCGCAGCGGTCCAGTTCGTCCAGCGCATCGGGACGGTAGGGGTGGATGGAAATACCGGCCAGGACCCGGGGCTCCCCTGCGGCGATGCCCAGCACGTAGTCATTGGGGATGAAGAGTTCCAGCCGCTTGTGGTCCGGTGTGCCGTCGTCGCGGTGAACCCGGTCGTAGGCCATCAGCAGCCCGTAATCGATCTCCCGGGCGCTGTTCAAGTGGTCCAGCAGCATTGTCCTGAACGCCTGGTCGCCGCTGGTGCCCAGTTGGCTCCAGGGCAGTCCCACCGATCGGGAAAGATACCAGGTCACCGGGCTCCGTTTCATCCGCCGGCTCATCAGGCAACCGCTGGCCGACGACCCGTCTCCGGCCAGGTGGATATGGAAATCTATTCTCGCTTTTCCGGGGCCATCCGTCCCTTCCATCGACCAGGGTTCCTTTGTATCTCCCGCACCGCCTGGCGGCAGCCGCTCCGTTTCTTGACAGGCACTGCCCCCGCTGGCAGTATTGCACGTGATTACGTGATTATAGTAACACCTATCTCCATTCACGGCGCCACTTCCCCGCTGTCCGGGGTGGCGGCCTCGCCGGAGGTCTGAACGGCATGGGCACACTCTCCAGAATCGGCATCCTCACCGGCGGCGGCGATTGTCCGGGCCTCAACGCGGTGATCCGCGCGGTGGCCAAGATGGCGCTGACCCATCTCGACGTGGAAGTGATCGGTTTTCTCGACGGGTTCGAAGGGCTGGTGGACAACCGCTATGTCCAGCTGGACCGCAAGGCGGTCTCCGGTATCCTGACCCGCGGGGGCACGATCCTCGGCACATCCAACCGCTCCGACCCCTTCAACTACCCGATGCTGGAGAACAACGAGCGGGTCTACCGCGACCGCTCCGACCAGGCCGCGCACAACTTCCGCCAGCACGGCCTCGACGCCCTGGTGAGCATCGGCGGTGACGGGACCATGGCCGTGACCCAGAAGATGGCCCAGACCTGGGATATCCCGGTGGTGGGGGTGCCCAAGACCATTGACAACGACCTGATGTGCACCGACCAGACCTTTGGCTTCGATTCGGCCATGACCACCGCCACCGAGGCCATCGACAAGATCCACACCACGGCCCAGTCGCACCACCGGGTGATGGTGGTGGAAGTGATGGGGCGCTACGCCGGCTGGCTGGCCCTCTGCTCCGGCCTGGCCGGCGGCGGCGACATCATCCTGATCCCGGAGATCCCCTTCCGCATCGACGCGGTTTGCGAAGCGATAAAGCTGCGAAACTACGCGGGCAAGAACTTCAGTATCGTCGTGGTGGGAGAAGGCGCCAAGCCGGAAGGCGGTCAGATGGTAGTGAATAAACGGGTGGAGGGCAGCCCGGAGCAGATACGTCTCGGCGGCATCGGACACGTGGTGGCCGACGATATCGAAAAACTGGCCGGAATCGAAACCCGGGTCGCCGTTCTGGGCCACCTCCTCCGGGGGGGCATCCCCACGCCCGCCGACAGGCTGCTGGCCACCCGCTTCGGTGTGGAAGCCATGCGTCTGCTGGTCAACGGCGAGTTTGGCCAGATGGTGGCCCTGAGCGGGCACGCCATCACCGCGGTGCCCCTTGCCAAAGTGGTGGGTCAGCCGCGCACGGTTCCCGCCGATTCGGAACTACTGGACGCGGCCCGCGCGGTGGGCACATGCCTGGGTGTCTAGGTCCGGGGGTGCGGGGCCTGGCGGGGAAGCGGAAGAGAGCGAGGAACATGGTGTATCAACGACCTGTGGGATCATTTCTCCCGGCGGTAGCGATCCTGGTCCTGCTGCTGCTCCCCTGTTCACTGTCCCTCCAGGCCGCCGGCCCGCCGCAGGCCGGAAAGATCGGAGCGGCCGAGGACGGACCGGCCCTGGCGGTGCTGATCGACAGCCGCGACGCCGAGATGGCCGGGCACGTGCTGCGCCTGCTCTCCATGGACCTGGGGATTTTTGGCTACCGCGTGGCCGATCCCTTGAGCAGCGAAGAAGCTTCCGGCACCATCCGGCTCAAGGTCACTTCTTCGATGGAGAAGACCTCCTGGCGGGGCAGCACCGACAACAAGGCCCGGCTGGAGACCAGGCGTCTGGTGCTCAAGGGATCCTTCAAGTCTGATCAGGCCCGGGCCCGGCTCCTGGAAGAGGATATGGCCGGCTGTTTCCTCACCGAACAGGAATCGCTCGATGGGGGTTTGTTCCAGCGCACCCGCAAGGCTGCGGACGGGGTGTGGGTGGAAACCGACACCTCGCTGATCATGCGGATGATCCGGCGGCTGGAAATCGATATCTTCTGTGCCATGGCCACCGAGCAATCGATCCGGGCCCTGCTGGCCCTCTACTGGGAGTTCCCTGATCAGCTGGGCCCGCGGATCCTGGAAACCGTGCGCAAAAACCGGAAAACCATAATCCCGGTTCTGGAATCCCTCTACGGCTCCGCCGAGGGCTCCGAACGAGCCGCGGCGGCCGCAATACTGGCCCGCTATGCCGACTGACCACATGGAACGCCATCCCTTCCAGGATCCCGTGGAAAACGGCAGCCACCCGGAACTCCCACCGCCACGACGCTGGCGGGCGGTCCGGCTGGCCGCCGCAATGCTGATCCTCCTGCTGGCCGTTCTCTTCCTCCAGCGCCTGCTGCTGGAGATCGGCCCGTTCAGGGTTCTGGACGCCCTGCTGGACGCCGATCCCCTGCTGCTGCTGATGACCCTGGGGGCGGTTGCCGCGCGCTATTGGCTCTGGTCGCGGAAGTGGCGTTCCATCGCCCGCCGGGAACAGCTCACCGTGCACAACCGGGCCATCTTCCCCAGCCTGCTCTGTGGTTCGTTCACCGACCTGGTGGCCCCCACCGCGAGGACCGCCGGCGGGTTTCTCCGCACCTACCTGCTGGCGACCCGCAGCCGGTTGCCGGCGTTCAAGGTTTACGGCACTACGCTCCAGGACCAGGTGACCAACATGCTGGGAATCTGGCTGGTCTCCTTCATCGCCCTGGCCACCATTCCCCTGTGGCACAACCCCTCCCCCGGCGGGACCTCGGCACTGACCCAGACCAACCGCATGATCCTGTGCGGCGTAGGGACCACTGGCATTCTCGGCCTGGTCGCCCTGATGATCTTTCGCCGGCCCCTGGGCCGGTTTCTCGCTGCCCGGAATTACCGGGGACTGCTCAGCGCGCTCTACAGGCCGCTGCGGCTGATTCCTCCGGTCAGGATGCACTTCGCCACGGCAGACACATTTGCCGAAGCCATGGTTTCCAGGAGCCTGGATATTTTCGGGCCGCTGCGCCGGCTGCTGGAATCGAAGCGGGGCACCCTGCTGGACGTTTCCCGGGGTGCCGTTCTCTGGCTCTGCTTCTGCACCGGCAACTACCTCGCCTTTGAGGCCTGCGGTGCCGGTGAAGGCGAGGCACCGTTGCTGATGGTGGCCGCCATCCTTTCCCTGGGCAACCTGCTGGGCCTGCTCTCCACGGTACCCGGCGGCATCGGGGTCACCGAGGCCTCGCTGATCGGCCTGCACATCCTCTTCGGCGTGCGGCCCGAGTTGGCCGCGGCGGCCAATCTTCTCTTCCGCCTCACCTTCTATTTTTTCATTCTCTTCTCGGGAGCGGTCTCCTTTACCTGGGCCTCGCGGATCAAGCGGCGCATGGCCCGCAGGGAAGCCGCGGCCCACAAAGTGGTTGACCGGGAACCGGGGCGCTGACGCCGCTACGTGAAAGGGAGCAGATGAGTTCGATGGAGGAACATCCAAAATCCACGGGCACCGCCCGCCGGGTATTGCTCACCGTGCTGATCATCGGCGGCGCCCTCTTCTTCATGGTGCTGCCCTGGGCCTTCCTCTTCCACTCCCCGGAGCAGTTCGCCGGCTGGGCCGCCTCCGGCGTAGTGCTGGCCATCGCCGTCCATCTCTTCCTCAACACCCGCAAGCGGCGCAAGGCACTTGAGCGGATGATGGAAGAGGGGGAGGCCGACGATCCTGCCGATTGCCCTTGAGGGCCCCTGTCAAAACGTGTACAGTATTCTTCGTGTTCTCCGACCGCCCGGAACTAAGGGACAGACAACCTATGGCCGCGGCGGCGACAGGGTTTCGCGGGAAACGGCGGAGCCTCCCATTTTGGAAAGGAGATCCTGTGCCCTCCCCGAGGTCCGGCCCAGACTATTCCCATCCGCAGGCCCCGACCGACTCCCGGGGCTGCTATTTACGCGTCTCGGTTACCGACCGCTGTAACAACCGCTGCCGCTACTGCATGCCCCCCGGTGGGGTGATGCTCGCCCCCCCGGCACAGATTCTGCGCTACGAGGAGATCGTTCGGGCGGCGGAGCTGATCAACCGAGTCCGCCCGCTGCGCAAGATCCGGGTCACCGGCGGTGAACCGCTGGTGCGGCGCAACCTCCCGTCGTTTATCGGGCTGCTGCACCGGCATTTCCCCGCGGCGGAACTGACCATGACCTCCAACGGCACGGCCCTGGCCGGTGCGGCCGCGGCCCTCAAACGGGCCGGATTGTCGCGGATCAACGTCAGCCTCGACTCCATCGATCCGGAGCTTTTCCGCCGCAGCACCGGGTCCACGGACCTGGCAATGGTGATCCAGGGCATCGATGCCGCCCTGGAGGCCGGCCTCCTGCCGCTGAAGTTGAACAGCGTGCTCCAGCGTTCGATAAACCTGGGCCAGCTCCCCGACCTGCTGGCCTTTGCCGCCGCCCGGCAGTGCGAACTCCGCTTTATCGAGCTGATGCGCATCGGTCCCGCCCGGCAACTGGATGACGACGAGTATGTGTCCATGGATGAGGCAAAGGACGTGATCCAGAGCCGCTGGCCCGGCATCACCCCCCTGGAGAGCGGGGAAAACAGCCGCCGATTTCTGGTGCAAACGGATCAGGGCCCGGTTCAGGCGGGGTTTATCACCCCGGTGAGCCATCCCTTCTGTTCCACCTGCGACCGCCTGCGTCTGGATGCCCGGGGCCGTCTGCACGCCTGTCTGCGGCACGGAGATCGAATAGAACTGCTGAACATGATCCGCAACGGTGCCGACGTCCAGTGGAGCCTCCGCCAGATCAGCGACTTGCTGCAAGGCAAGGGTACGCCTGGTTCGCGATGGGGCGAGAACACCCGGATGTTTTCAATGGGCGGCTGAATGCCGCCGCTGCGTAGAAGGAGTGGCCATGCCTGACCCGATCCCCGCCGCCGAAGCGTTCGCCAGGGTGCTCGAGCAGGTCCACCCGGCGGCCGCCCGGCTGATTCCGCTTGCCGAGACGGTGGGTTGCGTCCTGGCCGAGGAAGTTCGAGCCGACCGTGACGGCCCGCCGTTCGACCGGGCGATGATGGACGGGTTCGCCATACGGCTGTCCGATGCCGGCACAACGGTTCCGGTGTCGGGGGAGGTGGCTGCCGGCGCCGCACCGGACGGGCCCCTGTCCGACGGCCAGGCGGTGCGGATCATGACCGGCGCCCCGTGCCCGGAGGGCACCGAAGCCGTGGTGCCCGTGGAGGAGATCTCGGAGTCCGGGGGACGCGTCTCATTGCCGGCCGGGGTGCAGGCGGAGCAGCACATCGCCCGCCGGGGCTGTGACCGGAGGGAGGGAGACCTGCTGCTCTCCCCCGGCGATGCGGTGACGCCGCTCGCCGTGGCGGTGCTCGCCTCGGTGGGCCGGACCGCGGTGGAGGTGATTCCCCGGCCAACGGTGACGGTGGTCTCCACCGGGAACGAGCTGGCCGGACCGGGCACCGACCCCGGGCCCTACGGCATCCGTGACAGCAACCGGCCGATGATGGAAGCCCTGGTCCGCCAGTCCGGGCTGACACTCCTGCAGTCGCTGCACGCCGGTGATACCGGTGAGGAACTGGAGAATGTCTTTGGCCGGGCATTCGAAGCCGACATCGTCATGGTCTCCGGCGGAGTGTCCGCGGGCAAGTACGATCTGGTGCCCGAAACGGCCAAGCGCATGGGCGCGGTGCCGGTGTTCCACAAGGTCTGGCAGAAACCGGGGAAGCCGCTCTTCTTCGCCACCACCGGCCGCCGTCCCCGGGGGCTGCTGTTCGGCCTGCCCGGGAACCCGCTGGCGGTGCACTTCTGTTTCCACCACTACGTGTTCCCGGCGGCTTGCCGCCTGGCCGGCAAACCCCTGCCCGGCCGCGAGGGCCGAGCCGTACTGGCCGAGCCCTGCCGGCCCCGCGGCAACAGGCCCTCCTACCTGCCGGCCCGGGTGGAGATTGACCCATCGGGCGGCACGCCGCGGGCCCGCCTGCTGCAGGTTTCCGGTTCCGCCGATATCTACGGCGCGGCAGCGGCCAATGCACTGGTTCACCTCGACCCGCAACAGGGTCCCCTGGCCGAGGGCGACGAGGTGACATTCTTCTGGCTCGGCCCAGCGGAGGAGGTGACCGGATGAGCGACAAACTGACCCATCTGGACCGCCATGGCCAGGCCGCCATGGTGGACGTGAGCGAAAAACCGGTTTCGGCGAGGTTTGCCCGGGCTTCGGCCCAACTGCGCACCACGGCCCAGGTGACCCTGGCCATCACCGAGAACCGGGTGGCCAAGGGCAGTGTCGCCGCCGCCGCCCGCCTGGCCGGAATCATGGCGGCAAAGAAGACCGCCGAACTGATTCCCCTCTGTCACCCGCTGCCGCTGGACGTGGTGGAGGTGGACGTCTCGGCCCGGGAAGGGCTGGTCAGCATCGAATCGCGGGTCAGGTGCAGCGGGCGCACCGGGGCGGAAATGGAAGCGCTGACCGCCGCGGCGGTGGCCGCGCTCACGGTGTACGACATGTGCAAGGCCATGGACCGCACCATGGAGATCGGGCCGCTCCGCCTGGAAGAGAAGAGCGGCGGGAAATCCGGTCACTATCGCCGTGGCGGCCAAGCGCCGAATCTTCCGGTTCACGAGGTGTAATTGATGATCTCCCTGGGAACGGTCAAGGCCATCTGCACCAGCAGCGGAAAGGGCGGAGCCAAGCAGAGTGTCCCCCGGGCCCGGCTGGTGCGCGGATTCGGCATCGAGGGCGACGGCCACGGGGGAAACTGGCATCGCCAGCTCAGCCTGCTGGCCAGCGGCGGCATCGCCGAGATGGAGGCCGCCGGCCTCACGCTTGCACCGGGAGCCTTTGGCGAAAACCTGGTCATCGAGGCCCCGGACCTCTCGGGTCTGCGGGTGGGCCGCCGGCTGCGCCTCGGCCCCGAAGCGGTGATCCAGGTCACCCAGAAGGGCAAGGAGTGCCACACCCCCTGCGAAATTTTCCACACCGTTGGCGACTGTATCATGCCCCGGGAGGGCTTCTTTGCCCGGGTTCTGCGGTCGGGGCCGCTTCATCCGGGCGACGAGCTGGCCGTCGACCCCCAACTGGAGCAGCTGCGCTGGGCAGTGATCACGCTGAGCGACCGCGCCGCCGGAGGCAGCCGCGAAGACGGTTCGGGCCCGGTGGTGAGCCGCCTGTTGGCCGAGGGGATCGGGGGCATGGAACTGCCGGGAAGCGTGCTCCCGGATGACCGTGAATTGCTGGCGCAGAAGATCAGGGAACTGGCCGACGAGTCGGTGGCGGACCTGGTGGTGACCACCGGCGGAACCGGGCTGTCACCGCGTGACGTAACCCCGGAGGCGACACGGGATGTCATCGACCGCGAGGTCCGGGGTCTGGCCGAGGATATGAGGCGGGCCGGCCGGGACGCCACCCCTCGGGCCGTGCTCTCCCGCGGCCTCTGCGGCCTGCGGGGGTCCACCCTGGTGGTCAATCTCTCCGGCAGCCCCAAAGCCGCGGCGGAGCAGCTGCAGGCCATCCTGCCCGTCCTGCCCCACGCCCTGGAAGTGGCCTCCGGCATCCCCCTGGACTGCGGGCGCTAAAAAAACAGGTGACACCGGTTTTCGCACTTGCTTTTTACCTTCATCAACGGGAAATAAACGTGAAGCGCTAAAATTCCTATCCCCGCAGCAAGCTACGGAGTATTACGGAATTTCTGCCACAGGCCTTTGGCCTGCGGCACCGCACTTTCGCTAAGATTACAAGAACGAAGCAAGCTTCGGGGAATTAAACCCTCTTCGTGATTAAATGTAATAATGCGACATAGACATTTAATCAATATCGTTTGCAACACATATGAAATTATTGTTTCAATCGAACGCATGTTCCACCACAAACGCTACCGATGAACTGGTGAATAGAAGCTTGAAACAGGATTGAACATTGCGGGCATGGAACGGAGGCAATCAGCGAATGCTGAAAGGATGAGCGATATCTTTATCGACCGGGAATGGGGAGTCAAGTGGATCAATCCCGGCCCGTCCGTACCAGATACGGACAGGCCGGGAAGGTTTTCTTCAATCAGGGGGCGATACCGGTCACCGTGCAACTCTCAGAAGCAGTGTCTCCCGAAGGCGCAAAGGGCGGCTGGTTGTAAGGGGACGGGGTGACGTCCTGACCCACCAGGTTGAACTGGTTGGCGCCCACCAGTGCGCCCAACGCCGGCAGAGTCTGGTTCCAGATGGTGTTGTAGGTCTCGTACGGAGACAGGTTGGTCCAACCGGCCCGGAAGTTTCCGAAAAAGGAGCCGGACGCGATCTGCAGATCCAGGTGGGCCGCCGCCCGGCGGTTCTGGTCGCTGAGGTTGGACAGCCCGCAGTTGATCTGGAAGGCGAAAGGCAGGGTCCCGCTGCCCGGGACACAGGTCAGCGACGTGTCCAGCGTATCCACCGGCTGGGTCTGACCGACGCCGAAGAAGGTGAGGATCTCGGCCAGCAGTTCCTGCCTGGTGCTCGGCGAGGACCCGTCGGTCAAACCGCCGAACTCGAAGGCGCAGCCCACGGTGAGGAAGCCGCCGCCGTCATAGGCGATACCGTTGTCGTAGACCGGGCTGCCGTTGGTGAAGACAGTGACCGCCCCCGCTCCGGGCGAGATGTGGTCCATGTACGCGTTGGTGCCGCCATAGCTGAACGACATGCCCTCGGTGAGAGTGCCGGCCACGCCGTTCACCGGGCCGCAGTCGCCGGTGCCGTCAGCGTCGCCGGTGATGTGGAAGTAGGAGTGCACGGCGGTGGCGCTGTTATAGGCCCAGGTGTCGCCGCCCTCCATGTAGAGCCGGCCGCCGCCGTCGAGGTAGCCGGCCAGGATGCTGCCTTCGCCGCTGGTCAGCACATGGTTGCCGGAGTAGATGCCGAGGCAGACGAAAATGGCCTCGTAGAGCGACGGATCGGCGGGCATCGCCATCCCGTGGTCATAGGCCACGCCCAGCCCGTCGAGCGCCGCGGTCAGGGCTGCCTCGGAGGCGCTGCCCGAGGGGTTCCAGACATAGGCCGGGATGGAGGAGACGATGCTGAACCCGTGATACCCGGCGACGGGGTGCCAGGTGGTATTGGCGTCACCGGACGCGTCCACCGCGCGGATACGGTATTCCACCAGGTCGCCGTCGGCCACCGCGGCCGAGAAGCTGCCTTCCCAGCCGTTGCCGCCGGTGCTGCTCATGGTCACTTCGGTCTGGGGTGGGCCGTTGACGTGGTATTCCAGCACCACTTCGCTGAGGCCGTTGGCGTCGGTCACCGTGGCGCTCACCACGGCCGGCCAGCCGCCCAAAGACTGGTCGCCCAGCGGCGTGTGGGTGATCACCGGCCAATCTCCGGTGCTGGAGACCATGAACTCGTGCGCACCGGCGGAGCCGATGTAGGGGTGGTTCTGCGCCCGGCCCGAGTCGTCCTCGGCGTGGATGTAGTAGCGGACCATTGTTCCGTCAGCCTGGGCCGGGATGGTGCCCTGCCAGGTGTCGCCGCCCACGTTGGTCATTGTCACACTGTTGTAGAAGCCGCCATTGATGTTGTACCGCAGTTGGGGAAACCCGCTGCTCACCGGCTGCCCGCTGTAGGGGTGCACCTCGGCGGTCACCTGGTAGCTGCCGCCGGCGCCCTGGGGGCTGATCAGCGGTGTGTGATCAATGTAGAGCATATAGCGGTCCATGATCCCCTTGGCCCGGCAGTGGATCGCGTCGTCGGAGAGCCAGGAACCATCGAAGCCGATGATCTCGTACCCCGGCATGGCGTCCTCGTAAATCTGCAGCGCCACGGCGTCGTGGGAGGTGCCGAAGATGGGCACCAGGACCTTGGTGTTGAGGATCAGCGAGTTGGTGTAGGCCTCGGTGTTGCCGTTGCCCACC
>JAQAZP010000187.1:0-3503 GCA_032127265.1 Acidobacteriota bacterium | reverse complement strand
CCGCCACCGGCATTGGTGGACGTGTTGTTGGCGATGGTGCAGTTGGTAATGGTTATGGTGGACGCGTCCGTGCTCTCGACGCCGCCGCTGTAACCACTGGCATCGGCATAGTTGTCAAATACGGTACAGTTGGTAATCGTTCCGGTGCTCTGCTGAAATTTGACGCCACCGCCATGATAGCCGAGGTTTCCTGAAACGGTTGAGTTTTCGAGGGTCAAGTTACTCTGGTATACGCTTATCCCCCCACCCTGCAGCCAGGACCGGTTATCCAATATATGGCATTTCTGAATGATCACCGTTGCGCCGGAAGTAATATCGACACCGCCGCCATATGGGTCCGTAACACCCTCCCATACCCTCCCGTTCCGGATAGTGATGTTTTTCAGGGTCACCGTTGTGCTGCCCGTGTAAATGGAGATGGTTCTTCGGTCAGCGGTTGCCACCGTTGACGCCGCCTGGACAATTGTTGAATCCGCCCCCTGGCCGGTGATCGTCAGCGTTTTGGCAATAATGATTCCGTCTGTGGCAACACCCTTGCCGGTGAACATACCGGTGATGTTGAGCGTATCGCCGGAAATCGCCTCGGTGATGCCCTTGGTGATGGTGGCCCAGGGAGTGCCGCTGGAGCCGTCGCCCGTCGTGTCATTTCCTGAACTGCTGTTGATGTAAAACGTGTCCGCCATGAGGGTGGTGGTTCCAATCAGGGCCAGGATGAGAGCGGCCAATAGAAATCTTCTCATTTTCCACCTCAATTCGAATCGGTTGTGATGATGATCCTGGATTGGTAACCGAAGACTGCCAGGTGTGCTGGAAATCCAAGGCGAACACGTACTCAGTCGGCATGTTTTGAGCAGATAGTGAGATTTATTTTCATAAAGTATGTTTTTTGATGATTGAAAATTGTTAGCCATTATGACGAATGGACGAAATATCAAGCCGAATCAATCGATGCCCGGCCTGTCCGGGCCTGGTGTGCGAGGTCCCATGGACCGATCCCGACGGACGCGGAGTGTTTCGATCAAGCGTTCATCCCGTGATATACTCTGCTCACGATAAGTTCAATGTTTCCAATTCGTGCGGTACTGCTTCCACGGGGACATATCCGGATCTTCCAGACTGGATGTGCCCCAGGGAGGGATGACGCCGCACCGGCTGGATTGGTATCGATAGCGACCGGCGACGCCGGATTGCGCCGTGAACCAGGGAGACGTATCGATGAGCCAGGAGAAAAAGCCCTCGTTGATCAAGAAGATCAAGGCCGCCGGCGCCATGCGCCAGCTGATGGCCGACTATTTCAAGGAGTTGGACGACGCCGCCACCACCGGCAGCGGAAAAGTGGCCTGGTGCACCAGCGTGGGCCCGGCTGAACTGCTCCGCTCTTTCGGCTTCAAAGTCTATTTCCCCGAGAATCACGGCGCGGTGCTGGGGTCTTCCAGAATGGCCGCCGACCTGATCCCCGCGGCCAACGCGGTGGGCTACTCGCCGGACGTCTGCTCCTACCTGACATCCGATGTGGGCTCCTATCTGAAGAAGATGACCCCGCTGACCAAGGCCTTTGGCATGGCCGGAGTGCCCAAAGCCGATGTGCTGGTCTACAACACCAACCAGTGCCGCGACGTCAAGGACTGGCTCGGCTTCTACATGCGGGAGTGGGACGTGCCGCGGATCGGCGTGGACACCCCGCGCGGCATCGGCGAACTGACCAGCAACCATCTGAAGAGCATCGTGGAACTGCACAAGGCCCTGATCCCGATCCTCGAAGACGTTTCGGGCGTGACGTTCGATATCGACCGCCTGCGCGAAGTGGTGGCGTCGTCCTACCGCTGCACCAGGCTCTGGAAAAAGGTGCTGCGCGCCGCCGAGGCCAAACCGTCGCCGATCACCTTCTTCGACGCCACGATCCACATGGGCCCGGCAGTGGTGCTGCGCGGCGACCCGCGGGCCGAGCAGTATTACGAGATCCTCATCGCCGAGCTGGAACAGCGGATCGCCGGCGGCGTGGGCGCGGTGGACGACGAGTCGCTGCGCTTCTACTGGGAGGGGATGCCGGTCTGGGGCAAGCTGCGCGAGCACGCCGAGTTCTTCGGCGGCCAGCGGGCCTGTG
Organism: Acidobacteriota bacterium; assembly: GCA_032127265.1. Lineage (GTDB taxonomy): Bacteria > Acidobacteriota > JAQAZP01 > JAQAZP01 > JAQAZP01 > JAQAZP01. Next base: position 1,399 of record JAQAZP010000187.1, on the reverse strand, counting down.
TCACAGCGTCGACCTACTGCAACTCCTGGATCTTCGAGCCGCTGGGCGCAGGCGACCCCTTCGAGGGTATGGCCCGGGCTTACACCGAGCTGTTCATCGTCCGCTCGGAGGGCTACAAGGAGGGCTACCTCGAGTCGATGGTCGACGACTACGCCATTGACGGGATCATCTATCACGATGCCAAGACCTGCCCCAACAACTCGAACAACCGCTACGGCCTGCCGATCCGCCTCACCGAGAAGCTCGGCATCCCGTACGTGGTGATCAACGGCGACCTCAACGACCTGCGGCTTTACTCCGACGAGCAGGCCAAGACCCAGTTCGAAGCGCTGGTGGAGCAGATCAGGGAAAAGGTGTGATGACTTCCCCCCACTTCTTCTGCGGCGTCGACGTGGGCGCCTCGGCCACCAAGGTGGTGCTGATCGACGGCGACCGCAAGCCGTTGGCCCGGGTGGCCAGCCCTTCCGGCGTCGACTACGCGGCCACCGCCAGAAGCTGCCTCGAACGGGCCTTGGATCAGGCCGGCCTGGAAGGCGCCCCCTCCCGCACCGTTTCCACCGGCTACGGACGGCACAACGTCGACTTCGCCGACGACGCCCTGACCGAGATTCACTGCCACGGCCTGGGGTGCTATCATTATTTTCCGCACGCCCTCTCGATCATCGATATTGGCGGCCAGGACAACAAGGTCATCCGCCTCGATGACAGCGGCGGGCGGATCAACTTCAAGATGAACAGAAAGTGCGCGGCGGGCACCGGGGCCTTTATCGAGGAGATCGCCCTGCGTCTGGATGTGCCGGTGGGCGAGATGGACCGCCTGGCCCGCCAGGCAATTGAGGCGGTAACCCTGAGCAGCTTCTGCACCGTCTTTGCCAAGACCGAGATCCTGGCCCACCTCAGAAAGGGCGTGCCGGTGAGCGGCATCATCCGCGGGGCCTTTTGCTCGGTGGTGGAACGGGTGGTTGAGATGGACACGCTCGACGGCGAGGTGGTGCTCACCGGCGGCGTGGTGGCCTACAACCCCGCAGTGGCCGAGATCCTGGCCGAAAAGATCGGCCGCGACGTCTCGGTCCCGCCCGATGCCCAGTTCACCGGGGCGCTGGGAGCAGCGCTGACGGCACTGAAGAAGAGTTACTGCGGCTGGTCGTAGGGCCGTTGTCATGGCGAGCGAAGCGAAGCAAGCTCAGGAAAAGGGGGACTGGCAACCGTCTCCGGGTGATGGAGATGAAAAATAGGGACTGGCAACCGGCTTCGGGTGCCTGATAATCATAAGAGTGCACCTCCAATGGAGCGTAGCAGCGAAATTTGCTACGTTCCGGGTAACCCAAAACCCAAAAAGGAGGTGCACGATGAAAGTGTATGCGGGAATCGATCTTCACTCAACTAATAGTTATATCGG
>JAQAZP010000186.1:0-3724 GCA_032127265.1 Acidobacteriota bacterium | reverse complement strand
ATCGGGGTCAAGGCACCGTGGATTCTCTCCTTCATGATCTCGCTGGGTTACAGCGAGACCGGGGAGAAGTTCCCCCGCCAGCAGCGCTACGGGCTGGACAAGGTGCTCTGCATCGATGAACTGAGCTGACGGACACCGGCCGGGGCGGTGCTGACACGGCCTGGCTCTCCCCGGCCGGAATCTCCAGGGAATGACGGGAATGGGCCTGATCGGCCGCTATCTCGACTGGCTCCAGGAAGGTGTCCCCACCGGTGAGGTGGAGTTCTACCCCGAGCGGGACGAAGCGGGTCGCTCGAGCCTTGAGGGGGTGTATATCGCCGGTGACCTCACCGGCGTCCCGCTGCTTAAGCTGGCTGGTCAAAGCGGTGCCGAGACGATTCGCCGCTTCGACGCCGATGATGGTTTTCGCAAGGCTCGGGACGCTTCCGCGACTGACGTGGTGGACGTACTCATCGTCGGCGCCGGGCCGGCCGGTGTGGCCGCGGCCATGGAATGCCAGTCCAAAGGGTTCTCCTATCGCCTCTTCGAGTCCGCCTCCCGTCTGAACACCATCGTCAACTTTCCCCGGGGCAAACCGATCATCATCACCCCGCCGGGCCAGGCGGCAGGCGGTCTGCGGATGGAGGACGGCACCAAGGAAACCCTGCTCGAGGATCTGCAGCAGCAAATCATCGAGAGCGGCATCAGTGTCGCCGAGGGGGTGATGGTGAAGCAAGTCGGCCGTGACGGCGCCGTGCTTCGCGTTGAAACGAGTGAGGGAATCGTCGCGGCCCTCAGGGTGGTTCTTGCCCTGGGCAAGAGCGGCAATTCGCGCAAGCTGGGTGCGCGGGGCGAAGATCTGCCCAAAGTCTACGACCGCCTCTTCGACCCGGCCGATTTCAACGGTCAAAAAGTACTGGTGGTGGGCGGCGGTGATTCGGCGCTGGAAGCCTCGGTTGCCCTGGCCGGGGCCGGGGCCGAAGTGACCCACTCCTACCGTGGGGCGTCATTTTCCAGGCCCAAGGAAGAGAACGTCAATATTATTGAAAAACTGGCCGCCGCCGGCTCGATAGACATTCGGTTGGAAACCACGGTACAGGAGGTCAGCGAGAACGACGTGCTGCTGGCCGGAGCCGATGGGGAACTGCGGGTGGCCAACGATGCGGTGTTCGCCCTGATCGGCCGCCAGCTGCCCACCGATTTTTTCAAACGCAGCGGGATCCGCATGGAGGGGGAGAAGGGTCGTTCGTACTGGGTCTTTCTCACCGTCATGCTCAGTTTTTTCACCATGCTCTACTTCGGTAAGAAGGGCAACGCCTACGACATTCTCTCCGGCGCCGACGGGTTCTGGGGCTCGGTGAAAGCCTACCTGGCAGCGCCCTATGCCATCGCCCAGCGGAACGGCCTGCTCACCGGTGACGAAGGGTTCTTCGGGCTGTTGTGGGCATCGCTGGCCGCGCCGTTCCGGGCAGATGCCGCCTACGGCCTCGGCGGGTACGAGGCCTGGCTCAACCCGCTCAGCTTCCTCGCCGGCTGGGCCGGCTCGGTGGTCTTTCTGGCCTCCGGAGCGGCCGCGCTGTTCTGCATGCTGCGCAGCGGCCGTCGCTACTTCGGCGGTGCCTGGCCGGCGGTCAAGTACGGCTACCTCATCGCTGCCGCGCTGGCCTACTTCTGGGTCTACCTCGTAAGCACCATTGGCACTTCCGCCGGCTGGACTCTCGCCCCCACCCAGTTTTATTCCTTCCTCTACTGCAGCACCATGGCATTGTTCGGGATTCGGCGGGTGGCGGTCAAGAGGACGCGGTACGTGCTCTACCAGATGAGCACACTGGTCTTCATCCAGGTGCTCTTTCTGTACCTCCTCCCCTTCCAGCAGATCGGCGGCAGCTACCTCTTCGATATCCTCATCGGCAACAACTTCCCCGCCGGCTCCACCTTCATGGCCCAGGTCTTTCCTGACGGCCGCTGGACCTGCTTCTGGTTCATTCTCATCTGGCCCCTCTCGATCAGCGCCTTCGGGGCCAGCACCTTCTGGACCGTCTTTCCCCTGGTACAGCTGGGCATCCTCTTCTGGATGATCCGCCACTGGGGCAAGGGGGTTTACTGCAGCTGGATCTGCAGCTGCGGCGGGATGGCCGAATCGCTGGGCGACGAGTACCGCACCCGGGCGCCCCACGGGCCGCGGGCCAAGGCCTGGGAATACGTGGCCCAGGCCATCCTGCTCTTCGCGCTGCTGGCCACCGCGGTGCACTTCCTGGAGAAGAAGGGCATCATCTTCTCCCACGGTTCCCTGCTGGCCGACTCGGTCTGGGGCGGGTACCTGCTGCTGATCGACATCGTCTTTGCCGGCACCCTTGGCCTGGGGGTCTACTTTTTTCTCAGCGGCCGGTTCTGGTGCCGCTACGGCTGCCCCCTGGCCGCCGCCATGCACATCATGACCCGTTTCAGCCGCTACCGGATCCTCTCGGAAAAAAAGAAGTGCATCTCGTGCAACATCTGCACCAAGGTCTGTCACATGGGGATCGACGTGATGAGTTTCGCCAACAAGGGGATACCGATGAACGACGTGGAGTGCGTCCGCTGTTCGGCCTGTGTCACCTACTGTCCGATGGACGTGCTGGCCTTCGGCAAGGTCAGCGATGCCGACATGCGAAACCAATCGCGTCAAGCCGTTCCCCACAACTACACCAAGGACCACTGGAAGGCGGCGATCCGCTGAAGGAGCGACAGGATGTTTGATCATCTTCAATCTCGATCGCGGCGGTTCCCTGCCATCCTGATCGTCACGCTGGTGATCCTGGCGTTTGGCTGCAGCGGCAGTGGAGCGGTTGAAACACGACTTCAGTCGGCAGCTGCCGAAGCTGTGCCGGCCTCGCCGGTGGACCATAAACCGTTCGACCGCCTGCTCCAGGCACACGTTTCCGACGGCGTGGTGGATTATGGCGGGTTCGAGGGTGAAACAACGGCGCTCGACGCCTATCTCGCCACCCTGGCCGCGGCCGACCTCTCCTCCGCCTCACGCGAAGAGAAGCTCGCTTTCTACATCAACGCCTACAACGCCTGCACCGTCCGGTTGATCCTGCGCCACCTTGGAGAGGTCACGAGCATCCGCGATATCGACAAGCCGTGGGACACGAAAGAGTGGACGCTCGCCGGCGAAACCCTGAGTCTCAACGAAGTGGAACACAAGAAACTGCTGGAGGGGCTCCGGGAACCGCGAATCCACTTTGCCATTGTCTGCGCTTCAATCGGCTGCCCCGACCTGGCCGGCCGGGCCTATACCGCCGAAAACATCGATGCCGAGCTGGACATGGCGGCGAGGAAATTCCTGCAGTCGAATAAGCACGTGCGCACCAGCCAGTCAGGCGGGCTGTGGGGCAAGACCTATCGCCTGGAACTGAGCCAGATTTTCAACTGGTTCAAAGGCGACTTTACCGACGGCGGGAAAGCACCGCTGACCGAATTTGTGGTTAAATACACGGACCCGGAGACGGCGGCCTTTATCAGGGAGCATGGGAGTCGCCTGAAAATCTCGTTTCTCGACTACGACTGGAATCTGAACGGGAAGGAATGAGATGACCGACCTGCTGGCCGGGCTTGTGACGGTGGTCTACTTCTGCGCCGCCGGAGGCCTGCTGCTTTATGCGCTCAACTGCTACGTGCTGATCTTCCTCTTCCGCCGCCGGCGGAGTGAGGCCGCGGCGATGCGGCGTGATGTGTACCAGCGCCACAGCGACCTTGTGGC
>JAQAZP010000185.1:0-10984 GCA_032127265.1 Acidobacteriota bacterium | reverse complement strand
GATTTCCTTGATCGTCAGCCCGGCCCGGTGGACCATCAGCAGCACGTCGGCGTCGGGGAAGTCCACCGGGAACACCTCGCTGGCGTAAAATCGGATGGTGTCCTGGTTCAAGGCCTGGCAGCCGGACGTGGGGTCGGTGATGTGCTGCCGAACCAGAAGCGAAGCCAGTAGGCGGAAGAGCAGCATACCCGCCCGGCGGGTCAGCGGAGCACGGTAGTTCTTGCGGCCGAGAAACCGCGATCCAAGGGCCAGGTCGGCTTCCCCCGAGCGCACCGTATCGAGGAGCAGAGTGAGGTCCCGCGGTTCGTGCTGCCCGTCGGCATCCATCTGGGCCGCGTACTCGTAGCCCCGGCGCAGGGCGAACTTGTACCCGGTCTGAAGGGCCACCCCGTAGCCCATGTTGAACGGCAGACTGAGCACCATGGCCCCGGCATCGGACGCCGCCTGGCGGGTGAGGTCCCTGGACCCGTCATCCACCACCAGGATGTGGATCCCCGGCAGACTCTCCCTGATCGAGGCGATCACCCCGGGCAAGTGTGTCTCTTCGTTGAACGCCGGGATGATGATCAGTGTCCGGCGATACGGGTCTGCACTGTTTCCCCTGTTCATTGGTCCAGCACCGCACCGCCAAAACGGCCCTTCCGATAGTCTGACAGGCCCCGGAACAGCTGTCGCAGCCCCTCCCGCTTGGTGATCCCGGAAGAAACGAAGAGAAAAAGCAGCCACAGGGCCGTGACATTCAGTGATCTCACCCAGCGGCCGGGAAGCCCGCGGCCGGCGTTTCTCCGCAGCAGCAGGAGGTGGTTCCGCACACCGAAATAGATCCGCAGCGCCGAGGAAGTGCCCCCCAGGGACGCGCCCCCGGTGTGACGCACCGTCTGGCCGGGAACCAGCAGCACCGGCCAGCCGGCAGCGGCCAGGCGCAGACACCAGTCCGCTTCTTCCAGATAACAGAAAAACCGTTCGTCCATCAATCCGGTTTCATCCACGGCCTGGCGGCGCACCATGAAGGCGCACCCGTTAATCATGTCGGTGCGGTGCGGTTCGTCTTCCGCCTCCGGTGCGGGCCAGGGGCGGCCGAATCCCTGGTGGCGGATTCGCCCGCTGCGCAGGTCGATGGTCCCGCCCAGCGATTCCAGCAGCGGGGGGTCCGTTCCGCTGAGGATGGCCGGGCCGGCTGCACCGGCATCCGGGTTGGCGGTGAGCGCGTCCACCAGGCCTTCCACAGTGGTTTCGGTCACCCGGGCGTCGCTGTTGAGGAGAAAGACAAAATCGGCCCCCTGGTCCAGCGCCCGGCGGATGCCGACGTTGTTCCCGCCGGCGAAGCCGAGGTTCTTCTCGTTGACCAACAGTTCCACCTCGCCGGGGAGCTCCTCTTTCAACCGCTGCGCCGAGCCGTCACTCGATCCGTTGTCCAGCACCAGGACCCGAAGCGCGGGCCAGCTGGATTCCAGCAACGAGTGCACCGCGGCGATTGTGTCCTCCGGACGCCGCCAGTTGAGAACCAGGGCAATCACCCGTGGGGACTCCGCCGCTGCTGTCTGATTCTCCGCCATCATCATCCCTCTGTAGCGGCTCCGGCTTGCCCTGCCGGCCGGTAAAGCCCAGCGGCACCGGCCAACGCCCCGGCGGCCTTGAAGATCCGGTATCCCGCCGGGCCGGGGCGGGATGAGTGGAACAGCTTCAGCCAGGTGGCGGCTGACCGTTGGGCCACGGCCAGTGCCGCACCGAGAACAAGGCGCACCGGCAGCACCCTGCGGCCGCCATGATACCAGCGATTGGCCGGGGCCAGGTAACCGCTCTCCCCCAACCAGGGGATGGTGTCGCACATCGACGCCATACAGGAGGCCTGGCGGCCGCGGGTTCCGAGGATATCGTCGAGGTTTTCCGGGTCGTGATGGCGGACCTGCATTGCCGGGGCACTCACCGTTCGGCAGCCCTGTTGGTGCAACCTGGCCCCGAACTCCCAGTCCGCGGCGTGGAGCCACTCGGTGCGGAATCCGCCCAGCCGTCGGAAGGTTTCGGACCGCACGGCAAAGTTCCGGGTGTCCACGCGGTTCAGATTGTCTGCCCCCGCCAAGCGGTCCAGGGTCTCGGCGTATTGCCGCCCGCAGTACTGCGACCAGACCGATTGACCAGCCAGGCCAACGGTGTGGCCCTGGGCCGCATCCGCAGCGCTTTCGTCCACCGACTGCACCACGGCACGGCCCCAACCGGGTTCCACCTCGCAGTCGCTGTCGGTGAAGGCCAGGATGGTGCCGCCGGCCGCTTCGGCCCCACGGTTCCGTGCCGCGTAGGAACCGCGGCGTTTCTCGTCCAGGCAGGTTATCCCGTCGAGGCCGGCCAGCTGTTCACGGCTTCCATCGGTGCTGTCGTTGTCCACCACGATGATTTCCACCGGGCAGCCCGGCGGATCCATTCGCTTGATCGAGTCGAGGCAGCGAACAGCCCGGTGGCCGTCATTGAATACCGGCAGGATTATTGAGAGGCCGGCGATGTGCTCAGCCATGGGCCGCCACCTCCCGGGCCAGGTCGAGGATCCGGCAGGCCACCGCGGTCCAGCTGAACCGTTCGCGACCGCGGTCTGCCGCCGCACGGCCCATGGCCCGGCACCGCTCAGGGTCGTCGGCCAGGGTAAGCACCGCCTCGGCCGCGGCTTGCCAGTCTCCCGGCTGCACCAGCAGCCCGTCCGTGCCGTTGCGGACCACTTCGGTGATCTGGCCCAGGTTGGAGGCCACCACCGGTCGTCCGGCGGCCATGGCTTCCACGACCTTCAGCGGTGAAAAGTAGAAGGTCCCGCTCCCTTCGGGGTAGAGGGCCATCATCATCCGGCAGGCCGCCACCAGGTCGGGTACCCGGTCGGCGTCCACCGCGCCGGTGAAGGTGAAGCGGTGGGCCAGACCCGAGGCCTCGGCCTTTTCCCGCAGCCTGGACAGCCCCGGCCCCTGGCCGACGATCAGTGCGCCGAGGCGGTCATTTTTCCGCAGGCAGTGAACCAGGCACTCCGCCAGGTCGTCGGTCCCGTGCCACGGTTTGAGAGTGCCCACGTGACCCACCAGGATCCGGTCCGCGGGAAGACCGAGGGCCTTCATCGTCTCGTCCGGGTCGGCAGTGTTTTGAAACCGGGCGGTGTCCGCTCCGTTGGGAATGACGTGGATCTTGTCTTCCGGGACGCCGCGCTCCAACAGATACTCACGCAGGCGGCCGGAGACGGCGATCACCGCGTCGGTTTCCCCGAACACCTTTTTCTCGCAGCGGGCGGCCAGCCGCTCAAAGCGGAACCGCCGGTAATGGCGGCGCTCGCGGCGCAGCGGGGCGTTGACCTCCAACAGGTGCGGCAGGCCAAGCCGGCGGGCCAGCGCCACGCCCCCGGTGTTGAACAGGGAATCACGCTCGTAGATGAACTGCGGCATGAGACGCCGCGCCGCACGCAGCCCCTCGGCGAGAAACCGACGGCTGTACATCCACTCCTGAATGTCGGGGAGCCCGGCGAAGAGGATTGAACCCCGGGGCGGGCCCACACCGCGAAAGAGGACGCCCTCCTGGTCTTCCAGCCGTTGCCGCCTGGAGCCGGCGCAGAGAATCTCCGAGCGATAGCCGGCACAGGCGAAGGCCCGGTGCAGATCGCGCAGGTGAACCGCCGGACCGTTGTCCATCGCGAACGGATGGAGTCCCATACCGGCGGCGATGGTCAGCATGGAGCGGGGGCCGGGCATCAGTGGTCACTCCTTCAGAGCCAGTTCGGCGGCCGAGATGCGGTAGCGCCTGAACCAGCTCCTGATCTCGGATGATTTCACCCTGGTCAGGCGTTTGACGTCCCGGCGCCGGGCCAGCATACGGGGCAGACCAGCCAGGGCCGCGCCATTGGCCCGCAGCAGTATCCAGACCAGCTTCCAGGGGGATTGCTCTTCCACAAAGCGGCCAGCGGCGCCTCTCCCGGTGAGCGCGCCCCAGGCCTGCAACAGGTATCGCACACCGGCATAGAACGGGTTGGCCAGCAGGGTGGAGAGCGGGAAATACTTCACGGCGATCCAGATCCGGTTGCGCTCCACGTGAAAGGCCTTGAACGGCGAGTAGTGGCCGGTGGAACCGGAATACTTGTGATAGACCACGGCAAGGGGCTGGAAAATGCAGGTCCAACCGGCCAGCCGCCCCTTGAGCCCGATGTCGGTGTCGTCGCCGTAGGCAAAGAAGTCCTCGTCAAAGCAGCCGATCTCGTCGAGCATCGCCTTGCGGTACACCGCGGCGCACCCGCTGGGAAAGAGGGCCTCGGTCTCCTGGTCATACTGGCCGCAGTCCTGCTCCAGCCGGCCGCGGCCGCGGTTGAGACCGTCGCGGTAGATCAGGTGCCCGGTGTTGTCGATCATCCGGCGGTCCTGAAAGTTGAGTATCTTCACCGCACACATTCCCGCCCGGCCATCGCCGTCCATGGCGGCCGCCGTCAGCTCCAGCCAGTCGGGCGCCGCCTCGGCGTCGTTGTTCAAAAGGGCGATGTATGTTCCCCGAGCTTCAGCGATGGCCAGGTTGTTTCCGGCCGCGAAGCCGATGTTTTTCGGGGAGCGGATGAGGGTGACGAACCCGGAGTAGTTCGCTTCGAGAAACTCGGCCGAGCCGTCGGTGGAGCCGTTGTCCACCACCAGCACTTCGAAGGAGTCGATGGTCTGGACCTTCAGGGAGTCGAGGCACCCGGCGAGGTGTTCCCGGCCGTTCCAGTTGAGGACGATCACGCTGAAAGTCAACGATTCGCTCCCTGCCGTCTTCCGGTTGCCGCTGGAGAAGTTGATGAGGGGGGGCATGGCCGGGCACGTCGCATGCGCGGTGACCCGTGATGCCGGCAGGCGTCATCCGGTCTGGAACCTACTTTTTCTCTTCAGCGCCCTTTGCCGGTCTGGTCCTTGCCGCGCCGCTCTTGCCCAGCGCTCTACCGCCGCGGGGCGGGATCACCGTGGCACCGTCACCGGCCTTGCCGCCGCCGGGCTTGCCGCCGCCCATGGCGCCCTTGCCCATACTTCCGGCGCTGCCTCCGAAACCGGCCGGTGGTATCTTGGTCGCGTTGGTGTGGGCGCTGCCCCTGACGACGGTGGGACTCTGAACGTCCGCGGGAACGGTTCCCCGTTGTTCCTCAATGTCCTTGTCCACCACGCAGGAGATGACCCGTGCCACCAGCTGCACCGGCACCTCCATCACGCCGCCGGCCATGGTGGTGATCCGGTAGACCCCGTCCTTCAGTTCCAGTTCATCGGCGCGCAGTGTACGGCCGTTCTTGAACAGCACCATGTCATCGGCCGATGCCGCTGACGGGAATGCGGCACTGAACGCCACCATCAGCATGGCGATGAACAGGATCTGGATCGGTCTGGTCACCTGGTTGCCAACCTCCATGCAGACGACGTTAGAATTCAAACCAGCGACAGTTGCAAGTCACGATCCAATATACGTTTCCGCCGTCGGGGTGTCAACAATCGACGCCCGGCGCCATACCTGTCTATACGGTATTCAGTGCCCTGATGTTTAGTGGCGCCGTTGCTTTACAAGCACGGTGCGCGAAGATATCCTGCCTCCCGTGGCACAATGGAGCAGGGGAATGGGAACGGGTAGCCGGGGAGTACGATTCGGTGTCCAGTGAATCAGCGTCAGCCGGAGCAAAAAGTGAAATTCACCCTATACGCTGGGGGGATTGTTCCATTGGCGGCCCCCGACACCATTTCCGGGAAACCTTCATGGTGGACGTGCTCTGCCGCCACGTGATTCCGCCGGCCCGGGTGGTGGATGCCGGGTGCGGCGGCGGCAGCCTCTCCCGGAGGTTGGCCTCCCGTGGTTTTCGCCTCTGCTCCTTCGACTATTCCCGCGATTTCCTCACCCGTCTGAGCAGTGCCGTTCCCCCGGACGTGTCCCCGGGATTCTTCCTGCTTTCCGGATCGGCACAGGACATCCCGCTGCGCGACGGCTGTGCCGATGCCGTGGTCTGCGGTGAGGTCCTGGAGCATCTTCCCGACGACTGCCGTGCGGTGTCCGAAATGTTTCGCGTGCTGGTTCCGGGTGGATGTGCCCTGGTGACGGTACCCGCCTTTCAGCGGTTGTGGGACGAAAACGACGAGTGGGCCAGCCACTTCCGGCGCTACGACAAGGGGCAACTGAACCGGGTGTTCGAAGAGGCCGGCTTCGAGGTGCTGCTGGTCCGCTGGTGGGGCTTTCCCTTCCTCCATGCCTACCACCGCTGGATCTACATGCCGTGGGCCAGGCGGGCGATGAAAAAGCCGTCGGGGACGGGGCGCAAAACCCTGGTGGGCCGGCTGGGCACCAGCGCGGCGGTCTCACGGGTCCTGGGGACAGTATTTCGTGCGGAGCGGTTGTTCAGCCGGTTACCGCTGGGGATCGGAACACTGTTGCTGGCCAGAAAACCGTCAGACATTCCGGGACGCGACGGCCGCCGGGTGGAATAAGGTGGCGCAAAGCGGAAAATGATTGCCCACTTGTGGGAATAGGCTTACCTCGCCGGGGGCAAGCCTAGCACTTGGTTCTTTTCAGATTCGTGCTGGAATTCCGCGGAAGAATGAGCGGCAGATTGTTTGCGCGCTCACGCCGATCCCTTAAGTAAATCATGATGTTGAGACTCTCACGGTAGCGTCCGGTAACCGTGAGATAGGCGGCTTTTTTCATCAACTGTTCGCGGTTCAGTGCAACAGATTCTTCCATGGGTGTGCTCCTTCTCGCTTCCCGACAAAGTAAATTTGCAGGTTTCATGCCATGAAACTGGAAAGCTGGGAGAGGTGTCTGACTATCTATCCCGGCCGCCCTTTAGCGGGCCGGGAATGCCGAGGGTGGACAGGTCATTGATCATCCCGCCGGCGATCCGCTCCGGGGCCAGAGTAGCGCGGAAGAGCGAACCCGCGGCTCGGCCAAGCCGGCGGATCAGGTCGCGATCCGTCTCCAGTCGGAGCAGGGCGTCCAGCAGGGCCGGGGCATTGCCCGGGGGAATGAGCAGTGCCGTGTCATCGTGCCTCAGCAACTCCCGGGAACCGGGGGTGTCGCCGGTAACCACCGCCTTGCCCATGGCCAGGGCGGCATACACCTTGAGCGGGATCACCCGCCCGGCTTTGCCGGTCGTGCCGAATATGCCGAGGCAGACATCCGCGTCCTCGATCAGCGGGATCAGTTCACGGTAGGTGAGCCACTGGTCGATAAACCGCACGCCGGGCAGGGAACCGGCCGGGTATTCCCGCTGCAGTTCGGGGGTCAGTTGACCCCGGCCGCAGACGGTTATTCGGATCGCGTCCCCCCGGGAAGTGCTCTGAAGCAGACGGGCCGCATCGAGGATGGTGGCCAGTCCGTGGAGCGGGATGTAGCTGCCGAAGTAGAGCACCTCCAGCCGTTCCCGGCCGCCGGCCGGCTGCTCCTCGCCGCCGGTAGTGAACACACGGTCGTCCTCGCCAATGAGGACACGAATGAACTTCGACCGGGGCAGGTCGAGCTGGGCGGTGAAATATTCGATGTGCGCGTCGGTGTCCAGCAGAACCGCGTCGGCCAGCATGCAGGTTGAGCGGTCGATCAGGCGGAGGAGGCGCGCTTTGGCGCTTCCCGCACGCACCAGTCCGCGGTCGTCCACCATGGTGTCGTAGAGCGAGACAAAGGCGTCCAGCACCAGCGGCACACCACGCAACGTGGCGAGCAGACGGGCGGTGTAGAGATCCAGTTGTCCCGGGTAGCCCACCAGCAGCAGGTCGGGCCGGGGCATCCTCAGGAAACGCCAGCTGAGCCGCAGGTGGATCAGCAGCAGCCCCAGGGCGAGACGCACGGCCCGCACTGGGCTTGCCGCGCCTTCCAGTTTGCTCACCACATCGGAGAGGAACGGCAGCCGGCACTGGTCTACCTGGTGTCCGGTCCGCTTCAGACCTTCCAGCAGCACTCGAACACGCGGGTATCCCTCTTCAATATTGTAGGTGCCAAAGAAACAGATCCGCATGGGATGCGCACGCTCCCCACCGTTGGTTATGGTTCGGGCTGGTCATCGCTGCGGTCGAACCGGAGCAAGGCGATCTGCTCGGAGATCAGGCCGAGGAGGAAGAAGAGGATGCTGGCCACCATCATCAACTGCGAGAAATTGGTGAAGCGGTGGCTGGTGAAAAATGTATATGCATAGTGGAGCAATCCGGTGAGGAACACGGCGGCGCTCACCGGAATGAAAATGCGCAGGGGTGAAAAGAGTACGGCGATGCGGAAGATGATGATGAAGAACCGCGGCCCGTCGATGAACAACCGGATCTTGCTCTTGCCCACCCGGGGACTGACCGTGATCGGGTGGTATTTGACCGAACGGCCGGCACGCATCAGGGCCAGGGTGATGGTGGTGGGGTAGGAGAACGTATTGGGCAGGAGGTACGCGAACTTCCGTGCCACCCCCGCCTTGATCGCCCGGAACCCGGATGTCAGGTCGGCGATCTTTCGACCGGTGATATAGGAGGCAAAGAAATTGTAGATCCCGTTGGCCAGATTGCGGTGTATGGCGCCGTCGAACCCCGCCCTGGCGCCCACCACCATGTCGTAGACCCCGATCTGGCCGGCCAGGTCGGGGATCTCAGCGGGATCGTGCTGGCCGTCCCCGTCCATGAAAACAAAGACTTCGCCCCGGCCGTTGCGGATGCCGGTTTTGATCGCCGCACCGTTGCCCATGTTGTAGGGGTGGGAAACCACCCGGGCCCCGGCCTTGCGGGCCAGTTCCGCCGTGCGGTCGGTGGAGCCGTCGTCAACCACCAGCAGCTCGTCCTGCTCACCGAGCCGGCTGATGATTTTCCGCGCCACATTTTCGATCACCGCCTCTTCGTTGAAAGCCGGGACGATGACACTCAGTGTGCGGGCTGTGGTTGCGGAGGTGGTGTGGGATTCACTCATGGATGGTTTGCAAGCCTCGCTGGGGGAAGCGTTTCACGGCGTTTGGCGCGGCTCGCTCGACCGGGTGCCGCGGGACTTGTTATAGCACAGGGCGAGGTTGTGGTTCAATTTGGCGTCATCGGGCCTGATGGTCCGGGCCCGCTCATAGGCCGCGATGGCCTCCTGGTATTCACCTTCTTGGAAAAGTGTGTTGCCAAGGTAGGCCCAGCCCTCGAAATGGGACGGGTCGGCCTGGATGGCTCGGCGAAAGGCCGACTCGGCCTCCCGGACACGGCCGAGCCTGATCAGGGCCAGCCCGCTGCCGCTCCAGCCCTTGGCGTTGCCGGGATCGATCTCGACACAGCGCTGGAAACTGTGGAGGGCCTCGGCGGTGTCGCCGGTCTTGATCTGGGCCGCGCCCAGGGTGTGGAAGAGGTGCGGGTGGGACGGCCAGAGATCGGCGTATGGCCGGAGCAGCTCCACCGCGGCAGCGGCTTGCCCGCTCCCGGTCTGGGCCAGGGCGAGGTTGATCGCCACATCCACCCGGGAGGGGTCCTGGCTCAGGGCATCGCGAAACAGGACCGCTGCCTCGGCATGTTCCCTGGCCCGCAGGTATACCACACCGCGGTTGACCATGGCCTGGAAATGGAGCGGGTCGAGGGCCAGGGCGCGGTCAAAACGGGCGGCAGCCTGTAGCAGGTCGCCCTGGCGCAGGTGGGCCAGCCCGAGGTTGACCTGGGGCAGCGGGCTGTCGGGGCATTTCTCCGCGGCCGCAGTCCAGAGGGTGAACTCGTTGCGCCAGTCCCTGTTGCGCGCCGCGGTGGAGGCGGCCAGCAGAACAAGGACCGCGGCCAGTACCGCCCGGGCCCGGGGGGCGAAGAAGCGGGGAGGCGCCGCGCAGAGCCAGGAGGCGGCCAGGCCCAGCAGGCCGGCCAGCGGCAGGTAGAAGCGGTGTTCGTTCACTACCACGTTGAGCGGGATGATCGTCGTGGGGGCCAGGGTGATGGCCACCCAGAGGCCGAAGAAAATGGATTGGCGCGATTTTAGACGCCGCGAGATCAGCAGCACTGCCGCGGCGAAGAGCAGGATACCGGCCACCGAGACCACCGCTGCCGGGCTGAAGGGGGAGGAGACGGGCGAGATGCCGCTCTCCACACTAAAGCCATAAGGCGCGATGACGAGCCGGATATAGTGCCAGAAGACCCGGGCCTGTGTGGCCAGCTGGATATCCAGCGGTCGGAGCGGGTGCCCCAGGCTCCGTTCCAGCACCGAGCGTGAAAGCCAGATATAGGCCGCGGCGGCGGCCAGGGGGCCGGTAAACCGCAGGGCCAGATCACGCAGCCTGGGCTTTGCCTCCGGAAGCAGCAATTCCAGGGCCAGCAGCAGGGGCAGGGCGACGATGGCGGTGGATTTGGAGAGCAGCGCCAGAAAGAATACCGCCGCGGCGGGAATGACGAGTGCGCGCCTTCCCCGGCCGCGGCTGGCCAGACTGAGCACCAGTCCCAGCAGCAGCAGGGCCGCGGCCAGCAGCACCGAGCGGCTGGAGATGTAGTTCACCGCCTGGCTGTTGATCGGGTGAACCGCGAAGACTGCCGCTGCGGCGAACGCCGGGCCGTGCCCACCGGGTGAGGGCAGGAGCATCAGCAGCAGGCGGTGCAGCAGCAGGGTGACCAGCAGGTGCAGACCGATGTTCACCAGGTGGTAACCCCAGCCCTGGTATCCGCCGGCAGCGTGGTTCAGTGCATAGGTCACCATCAACAGGGGCCGATACATCTGGATGCCGGGATCGCGGGAGAAGGTGGAAGGGTCGGAGAAAAATCGCGGGATGGAACTGGTGTTGCGGATCGACGGATTTTCGAGAATGTGATGGTGATCGTCCCAGTGAAACCCGTTTCCGATGCTGTTCATGTAGGGCAGCAGCGCGGCCAGCGCCAGGATGATCAGGGGCAGGAGCCGGTGAAACGGATCATGGGCCCCCGGCAGTGCCCGCTGTGTTCCCGGTGCATTGAGTTTTTTTGTGGTCATGGTTCCTGCCGGGTCTCATCGCCATTCCAGGCTGGACATGCATGGTGATGACCAAGTGTAAGAGATGTACCTGGTGGAAATCCAGCACCCG
>JAQAZP010000184.1:0-13261 GCA_032127265.1 Acidobacteriota bacterium | reverse complement strand
CCTTTCCCCTTGTGGACCACCGAACTGGCGTGGAGCATGAATCCGCCCCGCTTCAGCATCAGCCAGGTGTAGAAGACCCGGTAGAAGGCATCGAAGCAATAGATCGACTCATGCACCTCGAGGGTGCCCTGCCGGTCGGTGATGGCGAAAAGGCCCCTGAAATCGCTCCGTCGCATATCCAGCCGGTCACCCTCCACGGTGAGCGCCGGCTGCTCGCCGAGAGTGCTTCCGTTGCCGGCACCTGCCGTCCGGGCGTCAAAGGTTGTGACCCGGTAGGTGGACAGCGGCTGATCGTCGGTGATGAAGCTCTCGTAGCGATCCGCCAGCGCCTCGGCCAGCGGTCCGGAATTGAGCAGGAACCGGGTGGCGATATCGGCAATGGTGATGGTAATCGATGTGTCCATATTCAGGTTCCAGCAACCCGGGCGGATAACCGGGGAACGCCCGGTTCCCGGGGCCGATCACCGACCGGAGCCGCCACTGTTTCAGATTCAATAGTCAACCTGTCCGAAAGGGCAATAGATATAACAAAGGGTCAATGTCTTGTCAATAAAGCAGCGTCGGGCCCGCCGGCGCTGTCCCGTTGACCCTCAGCCGCAAAAGTTGCTACCATGCCCCGCTTTCTGGCTTTCGATCCTCACGGGTCGACGCATCGAATGGCTGGCGGCCCCTGCCGCCCGGCCGGCATACTCTGACCAGCGGTGACCATCGTGGACCTGTCTCTGCTCAATCTGATTCGCTGTCCGGCCATGTCCTGCGGGCCAAGCTGCCACTCGCCGCTGCACCTCGACCACACCGCTGCCGACCCGGTCTTTTTTGCCGGAACAGGGGCGGAGGATCTGGCGGAAGGGGTGTTGCGCTGTGGGGCGTGCGACACACGCTACCCGGTGATCTGCGGGGTGCCGGTCCTGTTGCGGTCCGTCGATGAATGGATCCGGGGAAATTATTATTTTCTGCTTGGATTCTCGAGCGAAATGGGTGCCGCGCTGACCAGCACCAGGGCCTTTTTGCGGGAGTCCGCGGCCCGGGACGGCGAGATGCCCCCGCAACGGCTGTACGACCGGCGGTGGTCCACCCGGGTGGCCAAGTTCGTCAGCAGCTACCTGATCAGCCACCACCTCGGCCTCGAGCGGCTGGAACTGCTCAGCCCGGCCCAGCGGCGGTTGGCTCTGGAAATGGCCGGGACGGGCGGTCCTCACGGCGTGCTGCAGTCTATGCTGGACGGCCTGGAACCGCCCGATGAAGAACGGGACGGACCGGTTCTGGATGTGGGATGCAGCGTGGGCGGCATGACCGCACGGCTGGCCGCAGGAGGCCGTCTGGCCGTGGGGGTCGATATCAGTTTCGAGAGCCTTGTCTGGGCCAGAGCGCTTCTCGTGGGGCGACCCGGCCCGCTGAACCGGGGCCCGGTGTTTACCGAGGGCGACAACCGGATCGACCTGCCGCTGGATCCCCGGCAGGGCACCCGATGCGAATTCGTCCTGGCCGGAGGTGAAGCCCTCCCCTTTGCCGATGGCTCTTTCCGGGTGACGGCCAGTTGCAACCTGATCGATGTGATGGAACAACCACCCGAGCTGCTGGACGAAAAGAGCCGGCTGCTGGTGCCCGGCGGTGTGCTGCTCCTTTCTACGCCATTTCTGCACACAACCAGGGGTGTCAGCCGCTGTTTCGCCCCGGAAGGCCGCAAGCCTGTGGATGTCCTGCGGTCCCTGCTCGACCAACGGGGTTTCGAGGTGGCGGCTGAAGAGGAAGACGTGCCGTGGGTGCTGTACCACTATCGCCGGCGGCTCGATTTTTATCAGACATTTTGCCTGGCTGCCCGCCGTCGCGCGGCAGTGGGGGCCGTTAAGTGAGGTCGGACAATGGTTCATGCGTACCGGGCGGCGGTCTACCTGGTGATGATTTGTGTGGCGCTGATTCTTTACCTGCTGTTGCGCCGGCTCTTCCCCTCCCGAAAAAGGGTCATCCCCGTGGTGGGGGCGCTGCTGGCGGTTGCGGGGCTGCTCTGGTGTACGAACGTGGTGCTCTCCAAGCCGGCGCTGCTCAGAAAATACGCCCCATTCCTGCGGGTCAAGAAGAAGGGTACCAATATAAGTATGATCTACATGCAGTCCGATGTCTGGATCTGCAACGCGGACGGATCGGATGACCAGCGGCTGCTGCCCGAGAATTTCATCACCACCCGCGATATTACCTGGTCGCCCGACGGCACCTGGCTGGCCTGCAGCCGGGTCGAGGACGGCCGGAAGGGCATGAACCTCCTGCGCTATGATGCCGACGGCGGGAACCAGGTTCAGCTGACCACGGGGACGGGGATTTGCCGCCGGCCCAGCTGGTCTCCCGACGGTACCCGGATCGTCTACGATTACCGCCCGGGCATGCGCCGCTTGACCACCGACATCTGCGTGATCAACGCTGACGGC
Organism: Acidobacteriota bacterium; assembly: GCA_032127265.1. Classification (GTDB taxonomy): domain Bacteria; phylum Acidobacteriota; class JAQAZP01; order JAQAZP01; family JAQAZP01; genus JAQAZP01. Next base: position 10,838 of record JAQAZP010000184.1, on the reverse strand, counting down.
AGCGGCTGGCAGCAACTGGTTGCCGGCGACCAGGTCCATGCCTACCATCCGGTCTGGTCTCCGGACGGCAACACCATTTTCTGCTGCGTGAAGGAGAACCACCGTGACGACATCTGGGCCATGGACGCCGATGGCGGGAATCTGCGTCAGCTGACCTTCACCCCCGACCAGACGGAGACCGAGATGGCTGTTTCCCCCGATGGGAGCACCATTGCCCTGTCCGTCAACCGCCGCGAGATCTACCTGATGGATGCCGACGGCGGCCGCTTCCGCCCGCTGACAACGGACGACGGCAAGATCCTCCGGGGCCGTGACCCCAGCTGGCACCCCGACGGCGATCACATCGTCTTTACCGGTTTGGGCACCGACAAATCGAGACGGGTGATCATGGAGATCGCCACCGACGGGACCGGGCTGCGGGAGATCCCGCTGCCGGTCGGCAAGCTGCTCACTCCGGTGCTGACGCCGGACGGCTCGCGCCTGGCTTATCTCCGCTTCGTCAAATCGGTGGTTCGCCGGGTACCGTCCCCCCGGTCAGCAGCCGGCGGGCCGGGACTGGCGGCCGGGGAAGAAGACTGAACTGGTCAGGACGACCGGGCCTTCAGTTTGAGACGCTTGATCATCTCGCTCAAGGTGGTGGGTTTGACCTGCAGGAGTTGGGCGGCGGATTTCTGAACCCCGTTGGAAAGGGAGAGGGCGCGGAGGATCATGGCTTTTTCGAACTCCTCCACGGTTTTTTTCAGCGAGAGCCCGCCGTCGGGAATGGTGATCTCCTCCGCGGAGGGGATGGCCGGATTACGGATGTGTCCGGGGATCAGGTCGAGGTCGATCTCGTCCGTCTTGCACAGCACCACGGCCCGTTCCACGGTATTCTCCAATTCGCGCACGTTCCCCGGCCAGTGATATCCCTCCAGCACACCCAGCACTTCCCTGGACAAGCTGGTGACCGTCTTGTTGTTCTCTTCGTTGTATTTGCGGAGGAAGTGCATCGCCAGCATCGGGATGTCCGAAGCGCGCTGGTGCAGCGGGGGAAGGGTGAGGCTGATCACGTTGAGGCGGTAGCAGAGATCCTCGCGGAATTCTTTCTTTTGCACCGCCTCTTCGAGGTTCGAATTTGTGGCGGCGATGATCCGGGTGTCCACGTGGATCGACTCCACTCCTCCCAGCTGCATGAACTCCCGCTCCTGGATCACCCGCAGGATCTTGGCCTGGGTCTCCGGGCTCAGGTTTCCCACCTCGTCGAAAAAAATGGTTCCCCGGTCCGCCAGCTCGAACAGGCCTTTCTTGTTGTTGATCGCCCCGGTGAACGCTCCCTTGACGTGCCCGAAGAGATTGCTCTCCAGTAGATCCGCCGGCATGCTGCCGCTGTTCACGACGATGAACGGCTGGCCCGAGCGGGGGCTGGTCATATGGATCGCCTTGGCGATCAATTCCTTGCCCGTACCGCTCTCACCCTGGATCAGGATCGTCGAGCGGCTTGGTGCGGCCTGGGAGATCAGGTCGAAGATCTCCCTCATCTCGGCACTCTGGCCGATGATGTTGGAGAAGCCGTACTTGTCGGAGAGGGCCCGCTTGAGGGTGCGGTTCTCCTGGGTCAGGCGCCGGTGCTCCACGCCCTTGCCGATGGTGAGCAGCACCTCCTCGTTCTTGAAGGGTTTGGCGATGTAATCGAAAGCCCCGTTCTTCATCGCCTCGATGGCGCTTTCCACCGAAGCATAGGCGGTGATCATGATCACCACCTGTTGCGGGTCGTCCCGCCGGATGGACTGCAGCGCCTCCAGCCCGTTCATTCCGGGGAGCATGATGTCGCAGAGGATGACGTCGTAGTCTGTTTCGCAGAGGCGCCGCAGACCCTGCTCGGCCGAACCGGCACACTCCACGGCGTAGCCGCGGCGCCGGAGCAGGCGGGCCAGCACGTCCTGCATCACCTCTTCGTCGTCGATCACGAGGACCCTGGCCTGATCCTTGCTCATCATGCTGCTTTCGTGCGGGGCGCCGGAACCCGGAGCCGATGGTGATCGTGGAGAAGCGCTGCCGCTCGGGCTGCCGGCAGCAGGGGAATGGCTGGTCCGGGCGCTCCTCTCCTCCTACTCGTCGCTGACGCTCCCCCGGGGCAGGGTTACGGTGAACACCGTCCCGGTGCCAGGCCGACTGTCGACGGAAATGTCACCCCGGTGCTCACGAATTATACCATAGCAGATCGAGAGCCCCAGTCCGGTGCCGCTTCCCGGGGGCTTGGTGGTGAAGAAGGGCTCAAAGATACGACGGAGGACATCCTGGGGGATCCCGTGGCCGCTGTCCGACACGGTCAGCACCGCATGTTCAGCGGCAGAGCGGGTGTTCACTCTGAGTACACCGCCCAGCGGCATGGCGTCCAGGGCGTTGCTCATCAGGTTGATCAGCACCTGCTGCAGCTGTCCGGCGTCGCCGGTTACCGGCAGCGTCCCGTCGCAGAGTTCGAGGCGGAAATCGACGGCGGTTCCTTTCAGCTGATGGTCGAAGAGGGACACGGCCTGGCGGGCCACCTGGTTCAGGTCGGCGGGCATCAGGGCGCTGCCCCGCTGCCTCGCGAACTGCAGCAGCGAGGAGACGATTTTTTCAGCGCGCTCGGCTTGCCGGCCGATCTTCTTCAGCATCTCCACCTGTTCCGTATCCCATGGGCCCGCCGGGCCACAATCCCCGGGGTGGTCCACACCGCCCGCCGGGAAGGTTTCCAACAGCATCTCGGTGTAACTGGAGATACCGGTGAGCGGCGTATTGATCTCGTGTGCCACACCGGCGGCCAGCTGTCCGATGGAGGCCAGCCGTTGCTGCTCCATCAGCCGGCTGGTCAGCGAACTGTTCTCCAGGGCCATGGCCAGCAACCCGGCGGCAGGAAGCAACGCTCCCAGGTCCTGGCTGGAGAGCAGCGTCCCGCCCCGGCGGGGGCCCATGCCAATGACGCCGAGGCACTGGCCGCCGCCGGCGCTGTCCATGATCAGCAGCTGGTAGCAGCCCTGCCAGGGGGCGTCGAGCTGCAGCACACGGCAGCGCCCGCCATCGATGCCCCTCCCGGTCTGTCTCGACCGTGGAGATTCCGGCGGCAGGAGCCCGGGTGGGATCGCGCCGGGGCGCACGAAGCGTATGGGATCGACTTCCATGGCCAGGACTACGTCATCCATGAACATCTCCACCAGCCGCTCCGACGGGAGGGTCGGGTCGAGACGGAAGGGATCGAATGAGGCCAGCCGCTCGCGGTGGTCCAGGCGATCCCCGAAATGGAGACGGTCCGCCGACCGGGCCAGCGAGTCCTTGATTCGGGGGAAGAATATGGCCGAGATGGCCATGGCGGTCACCGCCCAGAAAATCATCCCCGCGGGCCGGCGGGGATCGGAAATGGCCGGCAGCCAGCGGGCGGCGGCGCCCATAGCCAGCAGTACGGTGAATAGGGTGACGGCAGAGGAGAGTGAATAGACCATCGAGCGCTTGAGAACCAGTTGGGCATCGGCCAGACGGTAGCGCAGGACGGCCACACTGAAGGTGACCGGAATCAGGATGAAGGTGAGCGCCGACATGGCTTGCCAGCCCGCGGGTTGGAAGCCGGCCAGGTAGGGCAGGAAATAGAGGATGAGGGGCGGTGTCCCGCCCAGCAGGGCACCCAGGGCGATCCAGAGCAGTTGCTGCCGGTGCACCGGATTCCGGGCCCGGGTTGTTCGGAGGGCGGCCATCAGGCCGCCGATCATTATGGCGCTGCCCAGCCAGCCGAGACTCAGCCGGCGCAACATGGTGTACATGGTCGTGGTGGTGTAGGGGTTCCCGGGACGGGCCGCCAGCCCGATATACCAGGAGCCGTAGAGCAGGGTCAAGGCGCCGGTGATGGCCGCGGCCCAGGTGATCACCAGACGTCCGCGCCGGACCGGCGGTGAGGAACCGGCGGCCGCAGCAGGAAACCACGAGCAAAAGCCGAGAAAGAGCAGGGGCAAAAGCAGGGTGCCCCCGTCGTCGAGGGCATTGACCAGCAGGTCGAAGGCGTCCCATGAGCCGATGGGCGAGAGGAGCATCACACCGGCGAAGGCAAAACAGATCCCGGCCAGCAGGAAACTCTCCCGGACCCGACGGCCGAAGATCCCCACCACGCCGCCCAGCAGCAGCGCCATCACACCGGCCAGGGCGAGGACGGTATAGAGAATATCGCCGTCCGGCCGCCAGGCCACCTGCACCACGCGATTGAGCCGCCGGCCTTGCCGGATGAGGGAGTAGACGCTCTCCGTGGCCGCCCCGGAGGATCCCAGCGCCTGCCCGTATTCCACCGCCGTGCCCACGGTCAGCCCGTTGATCCCGGTGATGATGTCGTTGGCGGCGATACCGGCCTGGTGTGCTGGGCTCGACGGTTCGATACCGATCACCGTCGGGCCGGCGGCCGTGTCACGGATGGCCAGACCGTCGTGGGGCGCGTTGACCGACGATTTGCGCCAGATATTGAACCCGCCCAGCAGCAGAAGAAGCAGGAGCAGGAGCAGGGTCCAGGTGATTCGAAATTGCCGGTTGCTCTCCTCCCTGGTCTTCGTGCCGATCACGGTATCCCTCGTTCATTCAAAAGAATGGAAGCCTTCATGTGCCGGCCGAAAAAACAACGGGCCGTCGCTCAACATTGCAATTCCTGTACCATCGAGGAGCACGCCATCTTTATTTTAAGTCTTTTGATATCAATGGCATGCGTGGAGAACTTTTGCGGCTCTCCCGTGACAGTCCAAATCATTGGATGACCCTGCGGTTAATACAAAATATTGGATACCGTTGTGGTCAATCAGCGGCGCTCCCCGCGCCGGCACAGTGGATTTCCTTTTGCCGCGCCCGGCCGATACAATGGAGATCTGGATATGAGGGAGGCTCAGGCTGTTGATAACCGTAACGAGGCTGGCCGGTCTGTCGGGGATGTGGATGATGGTCGGGCTATTGGTGGCGGTCTCCTCTGCCCTGAAGACCGGCCTGGCGCTGATCCGTCACGAGGAGCCGGTCAGGTGGGTCACCCTCCCCCTGGGGCTGCCGTCCTCCCCGTTGATTGCCGTAATCAGCCACCTGATGGCGCCGGTGGCCGCCGCTGCGGTCCTGGGACTTCTCGCCGGCATGGCCGTCGCTTTCGCCGGCAGCGTGCTGGTGGGCGATAGGCGGCACCGGCGGCTTCATCGGACGTACTGGGACGCGGCGCTCCTTCTGTTCTTCCTCAGTTCCATCCCGCTCTGGTCATTGCTCCGGGCCGCCGTGAGCCGGCTGGCCGGGGCCGCCGGGTCCCCCATCGCCCTGCACGGTTCCATCTGGCCCCGGGTGCTGCCGCTGGCCGGGGCCCTGGGCCTCGTGGCCACGGCCACGGTGATCCACCTTGTATCCAGCCGCCGGGCTGGAGAGGAGCAGCCGGCGGTTGTGGGCCGGTGGGTCACGGGCACCCTCATCTTTTCCTCGGCACTTCTGGGGGCTGGGCCGTTTCACGGCCTCCTTGCCCGAAACGGTGTGTCGCCGGTCCCGCTGATGGTCAGCCTGGTCATGCTGCTCACCCTCCCCCTGCTGCTCTTCATGCTGCTCACAGCGTTGTCGACCATGGCGCTTCAGGGGTTCCTGACCGCTCTCGGCGCGGGTGCGGTCCGGGCCGGGATTCCCCGGCGTTTCCAGCGCTACAGCCTTCTGATGCTCCGGGTCGCACCGGCGGCCCTGCTGCTCTGCCTGGCCGCCACGGCCCTGGCGGGCGCGGTCAGGGAGCGGGGCGCCCCTGCGCTGGCGGAGGACGCGCTCCAGCGGCCCAACGTGGTGTTGATCTACATCGACACCCTGCGGCGGGACCACCTCTCCTGCTACGGCTATAAACGTGTCACCACGCCCACCCTGGACCGCCTGGCCGCCGGGGCGATCCAGTTCCAGAGCGCCACCTCACCGGCCAGTCACACCGTTCCGGCGGTGTGCAGCGTAATGACCTGCCGCTATCCGCGGAAGGACGGTCTGGCGAGGGGCGAACCGTTTCAGCTTCCCCGGACCAGCCTGACACTTGCCGGTCTCCTGCGGGCGTCGGGGTATCGGACCGCCGCGTTCATCGGCAACTATGTGTTGGGCCGCGACTTCGACACCCGGATCTGGCAGGGCTTCGAGGTGTTCGACGACCGCTTCCCTCAACGGGAATCGGAACGCCGGATACCGGAGCGGGAGGCCGGAGCCCTGGGCCGGTCCGCGGTGAGCTGGCTGCGGGCCCACCGGAATCAGCGGTTCTTTCTCTGGCTGCACTTCCAGGATCCCCACGGGCCCTACACACCGCCGGACAGGTTTGCCGCTGACCCGCGGTTGTCGGAGTATGGTCCTTCGCGGAGCGCGCCCCTGGCCAGGGACAATTTCAGCCGTGGCGGCATTCCGGTATACCAGCGTCTCGGTGACGAAGACGACCCCCGCCTCTACCTTGCCGGCTACGACGGGGAGATCGCCCATACCGACCGCCAGGTGGGAATGGTGCTGGCCTGGCTCCGCCGCCTCGGGCTGTACGAAAACACGGTAGTGGTGTTGCTGTCCGACCACGGAGAGGCCATGGAAGACGAACACGGATTCTACTTCAGCCACGGACACGATCTCACCGAGGACCAGGTGCGGGTGCCGCTGCTGCTTCGGGTTCCGGGGGCGGATGGGGGCCGGGTTGTCGCCCGGGAGGTCTCCACTCTGGATCTTTTCCCCACCCTGCTCGGTCTGGCCGGGATTGACGTCCCGCAGGGACTCGCCGGCCGGGACCTGCTGTGCGTACCGGAAAGTCAGGGGATGGATGAGGTGCTGCTCACCTTCACCGGCGGCGGGATCCGGGCCGCGCGGTGGGGTCCGTACAAGCTGATTCAGCGCGGCGGCAAAGCCGCCCTCTACAATACCGATCTCGACCCGGGAGAAACCACGGACCTGAGCGGGGTGGAGAAAGGCCGCGCGCTCTGGCTGGCCCGGGAAATGAATGAAGCGCTTTCCGCCGGGGAATGGGCCGGGGCCGGCGACCAGGCCGCCGGGTGGAGCGAAGACGTGCGCCGGCAGCTTCGCCTGCTGGGTTATGTCGACTGACCTTCCGCCGCACCGGCCATCCGGGCCAGCTGGGCCACCCGTTGCTCCATGGAAAATCCCAGCACCCGTTCGCGGCACACGTTCCCCATCCGCTCCCGCACGTCGGGGTTTTCCAGCAGGAAGTTCAATCGTTCGGCCAGGGTGCCGGGATCGTCAGGTTTGACCACGAACCCGGTGACGCCGTCCTCGATGCCGGGGAAGTTGGCCTGGATCTCCGGTGAGACGATGACCGGCAGCCGGCAGGCCATGGCTTCGCAGAGGCTGAAGGGCAAGGTGTCCTCTTCGGCCACCCTGACATAGCAGAGCGACTGGTGGTAGAGCCGGATCACCTCCTCCTTGCTGATTCGCTGCCGAAAGTCGATCCGCCGGTCGGGCTCGACGAAATGCTCCCGCAAGTTGACCCGGCTGACCAGCACCAGCTTGACGTCCTCGGGCAGCCGGGAGGTGACCTGGCAGAGGGACACCAGTCCCTTGCGGTGGAAATTCGGCATGGTGGAGACAAAGAGGATCTGGCGCTGCCGTTCAACGCCGTCCGCCCGGTCGAGGCGCCGGAAGTCGACGGAGGGGCCGGTGAAACGGATGGTGGCGAGACCGCTGGCCTGCTTCATCTGTTCGGTCTCGGTGGCCGACCAGCACCAGTTCTCCCGGGCCGCTCTCATGGCCAGCCAGGCGGCATGGAGACGTGTCAGATCGTTGGCCGGCGTGTTCCCCTGATACTCCATGTGGATGTTGAAATACAGGTGCTCGAGGAGTCGTTTGGTTTCGGCGGCATCGGGTTGCGTGTGGCCGAAGAGCTGTCGGGCCAGGGTGAATTTCTGCTCGTGATAAAAGTCGGAATAGATCACTGCCGGCCGCTGGCTGATGATGTCGAAGAAGAAGGTGGCCTCCCGGCGGAAGGTGAAGAGCAGCAGGCCGGCGCGGATCCGCCGCAGTACAGTGCGCAGGAAATGGTAGTAGCTGAGATGGCTGCAGGGCAGGCCGCGTGCCACCAGTCCTTCGAAGGTCAACAGCCGCTGGCCAAGTTCCGGGCGGCTCTCCAGTGTCTGGTCGGGGAAGGGCGGTGGCTCGAGGCTGATCAGCAGTGCCCGGCAGTGACGGTTCAGATTCTGCCAAAGCTCCAGGGTCTGGACAAAGACGCCGGTGGCTCCCTGGTCGATGATCACCAGGTCCCAATCCTGATCCAGTTCAGGAAAGGGAACACAGGCGATGGTGCCGGTGAACTCCAGGGCGGCCCGCAGGGCCCCGGCCGCTGTACCGGATGACCGGGCCAGGTCATCCAGCGTGGCCCCGCCGGTGAAGACCTTGCCGTAGACCGGTTCGAGGGCCGGGGGGAGGTGCACCTTCCCGCCCGAGGCCTTGTACAGGATTTCACCGCGGTGAAAGACGGCATTGGTGAGTGTGGGGATCAATGTTAGAAGTGTACCCTCAGGCCCCCGACGATCCGCCGGTACGGAGATTCCTCGCCGATCAGCGAGTCCACCACCCCGTGGATGGAATTCTGATCAATGGCCAGGCCGCTGATCGCCATCAGCAGTTGCAGATCGAGACCCGCACGGTGCAGGATCCGTTGACGGAGCCCCACATCCAGGCCGGTTATTTCCCCGGCAGGAGAGTGGTTCTGATCCTGCAGCCCGGATTCGAAGCTGGTCAGGTGGTGGAAGGTGACCAGAATACCGGTGCCCATGGCGGGCAGGAACGTATCGAAGTGTCCGGAGATGCCGCGAACCCGGCTGTTTCCTCCGGGAGACTCGGCCCACCGGCCGTCATCCACAGGCACGGCGGGGAGAGCCAGAAGATCTCCCGAGCCGTCGAGGAACGAGGTTCCCAGGGAACCGGCCAGCAGTGTCCCGAACTGCTTGGAGAGCGAAAGTCCTATCTCGCGTTTGCGGGCGGTGCCCCCGTCGGACAAGAGGATCATTCCGCCCGCCGTGGGACCGAAGGCTGCCGCGGGGTTGAAGTCGGTCACCGAGGCGGGCTGAACGTCTTCCACGCTCAGGTCCAGCGCGAGATTGTAGCCCTGGCCGAATCCCTGTTCCAGGCTCATGCCGTATTCCAGCTCGCTGTGCCGTCTGCGCGCCGGATTGTCATCGGCGTTTTTGAACGAGACGTCCCCGCTTCCGGTGGGGTCGTCGGGTCTGTTGGAGCGGAGGGCCAGCCCCACGCTGCTTGTCACACTCATCCGGTCAAAGGGTGCGTAGACCAGTCCCATGGAGGGGCGGGCCAGACTGCTGGAGGTCTCTCCGCTGGCGATGCGATACTCCATGTTGCACAAAAGCTGCAGCGGGTCAAAAGCGTTCCAGCGGTCGCTGCCGTTGATCACGGTTTCCCAACCCTCGGCCAGCGGGGTGATCACACCGCCCGGAGCGCCGGGCATGCCGCCCGTGGTGCTGAAGGGCAGATAGGCTGGATCACCGCTCAGAGCCCCGTGACGCCAATGGAGGAGCAGTTCGTGGGTTGCGGCCCACTGGCTTCGGATTCTGCCGCCGAGCAGCAGCAGAGTGGCCTGGTCTGCGCCGCCGGCCTGCACACCCGGCCGTCCGGGATCGGTGCTTCCTGCCTCACCGTTGCCCGCGGCATAGAACAGGTCCAGTCCAAGTTCATTTTTTCCGCCGGCGAAGGGCAGCTCCCATTGCGCGGCCACCGAGCGGAACCCCGGGCCGTTCTGCCGGTCTCCGGAAATGAAGTGCTCCGCCAGCTCGAGCCTGAACGTCTGTTCGGGCAGTCGGGTGCCGGTGTCGCTCAGCGGCATGGATGAGAGTTCGAACGCCGCCGATTCGGTTCGCACCACCCGCCAGAGCAGCGGGCCGCCGAGGCCTGAACTGAAGAGAGACGGATTGTTCTCCCGAGTGAGTTCCACTGTCCACCGTGTGGGGCCCAGCGCCCGGCCGGCAAGACTGGCCATCATGATCGACTGGTCTCCGGCCGCTTCACTTCCCACGGCGGCAATCATCAGATCACCGCTCACTCCGGACTGGCCCGTCATTCCAGGGGACCGGACCGGCCAATCCCCGGTATCGGGGATCAGACTGTCGGGCCGGTCCAGGGCCTTCAGCACGTCGCGGTTGACCCCGGCAAGGGTCTGGGCCAGTGTGCCCTCCGGTTCGGAAGACTCTTCGGTCGCCGACCGCTGGGCCGGCCGAACCGCGGCCTGGTGAAGGGAGGCGCTTGTCGCCGGCACCACGCCGGTTTGGTCAGTGACGGCGGAAGGCGGTTCTGCACTGTGGCGCAGCACGAACGGTGCGGTGGTCATCTGGCCCGACTCGGTGGCCAGGGGCCCGAAACCGGCAGGCTGGAATCCCGTTCTTTCCGCCCTCAGCTGGTAGCTCTCGGGGAAAAGATCGGGGAACTGGAAACGGCCTTCGCTGTCGGTGAGGGTTGATTCGAGCAGGGTGGTTCCCGATTCATCCATCAGGAAGACATTGGCCCGGATCAGTCCGCGGCCCATCTCGTCCACCACGATGCCACAAATGGTTCCGGTTCGCTCCCTGGCGGCAAGCGTCGCCGCGGGCAGGAGCATCAGCAGAACCATCAACCAGATGCTGGTGCGCTGGAGGGGTTGCCGCACGGTTTCCTCCTGCTGGTGGTGGGCTCCATGCCGGCACTCTATGGTGTCCGGCCGGCAAACCGGGGCCCGGGTGGAATAGTCCTCCTTGGTACTATACCAGCTTGCCGGCAATAATTCATCCAGAAAAAGCTTTTCGGGGCCCGCCGGATCAATGGCGAAAATGCCGCCGGCCGGTGAAGATCATGGTCATGCCGTGTTCGTCGGCCGCCTCGATCACTTC
>JAQAZP010000183.1:0-4697 GCA_032127265.1 Acidobacteriota bacterium | reverse complement strand
GAAAATCGAGCGAACCCCTCCGTACTGTGATTTTGAGGTCCGCCTGCGCAACAGCAACAACTGCGGGTTCGATGCTCCGGGCTGGCAAACGGAGCCTGATCCGCTGTATGGCATGGGTTCCCGAGGCTGGGGGTTCACGTGGCTAACTGGCAAAGCGGTACCACGGTCATCTCCGCAGGTGACCGCTTTACCCGTCACTGGAATCAGTATTTTCCGGCGTTGGCATCACTGATCGGCGACTGTGTGTTCCAGCTGATTGCCGAAGATATTACTCCCGCACCGTACAACCAGCCTCCCTCTCCACCAGCCGGGGATACCGCCGCATCCAGTTGCACGGTCACGGCACTCGCTCCATGATCAGGTGGATTGAAGTCAGCAGAGCGGAACGTCGAGCAGCGGCAATCGGGCGAGCTGCGATTGCGGGCAACAGGAACGGAGCCTTTTGGGGTCGGGCTGGAATCGACAGGCTTGACGGATGCCGATAAAGATGGACGGCGGATTCAGGTTGTTCTCGTCGATATCACCGGGCGCAAGCGGTCAGAGGAGTAGCGCCGAGACGGGGGGGGGTGGCGTTGAGGATGAATATATTAGGCTAGTCCCTCCAGGTGTGTTACCCTTCTTGCCGAGGCTTTATTCTTCAGGTCCTTGTCCCTGCGGGCGTACGAGGAGAAATCAGATGGCGGATTCCCGAATCGAATATGTTGGATTCACGGTCAAAAAGTCGACACGGGAATACTGCCTGAGAGCGAAGTTTCCCGAGGGCGAATTCCAGGATTTCACAATGGCCATCTCCAACGAGGCCTTTATCACCCGTCGAGTTCGTTACCAGGATGCGCCGGATCTCTGCTTTCTCAAGCTCCAGCGTGAGCTGATCGCCGGCATCGACTGTATGCCGGCAGCGCACCAGCACCTGACCGATGCGGAACTTGAGGAATACCAGCTGACCCACACGCCAAAGCCGAAAGATAAGCGCCTGCGGACGCTGTCCGAATCATAGACCCCATATCCTTGCCTTCGACTTCACCACCCTTCGCCGGCCAAAAAAAAGGCAGCACACCTCAGGCGAGGGATCCTGCTTATCCGACGTTCTTTTTCGGGGCTCCCGGCCTGGTCTTGGCGGTAACTTTCCTGCCGGTCTTCTTTCCGGTTGCGGCCTTGGCTGCGGTCTCCGAGACCTTCTTCTTGGCTTTGACCGCGGCCGCGGTCTTTTTCTTTCCCGATGCGGGGGCGGGTTTAGCGGCGGCCTTTTTGCGGACCGTTGGTTCGGTTTTCGGTTCTGTCGCCGCGGGTCGCCCGGCCGCCGAGCTGAGCCGTTCCAGGGCGGCGGCGGCTTCCTTCCTCACCCGCTCCTCGGGATCTTCCACTGCCTGCTGCAGAGAGGCGAGGGCGCTCTCGCTCCCAACTATTCCCAGGGAACGGGCCGCATACATCCTGGTGTAGGTGTTGCCGTCTTTCAGCAGGTTGATCAGCGCCTCACAAGCTGCGGGATCGCCGATCCGACCCAGTGCCCGGGCGCTGCTCTCCCGCACCAGGGAGTCCCGGTCCTCACAGGCCTTCTGAACCGCTTCCAACGCCGCGCGGTCGCCGATGAGTCCAAGCGCATTCACTGCCGCCTCGCGAATATGGGCATTCTGATCATCCAAAGCCGGAAGCAGTGAAGCCACGGCCCGGCTGTCGCCCAACTCACCCAGTGCCCGAATCGCCGTTTCACGGATGTTGCTCTCTTCCTCATTCATTAAGCCGGCCAATCCGGGGACGGCTTTCGAATCACCGATTCCGCCCAGGGCCCGCGCCGCATTTTCACGGACGTATTTGTCTTCATCTGCCAGGGCTTCAATTAGCGCATCCACCGCCTGGGGGCTGCGGATCTTGCCCAGGACCCGTACCACGTCCTCACGCAAACCGGCGGACGGCTGGTTGAGCAGGCCCGAAAGCGGTTTCACGGCCTTTTCCCCGAAGGATTCCAGCGCCTCCACGATCTCCAGGGCGGCGTATCGGTCGGCGGACAGGAGATTGCCGATCAACCCGTCCATGTCGCCGGTCTGCACCATCTGTTCAATTTCTTCTCTCATGGCTCCTCCTCACGTCCCGGGTCGTCGGAACGCTGATATTTGTAAGCGTCTTATCTTGCGGTGTCCTTAATCCTTAAACACGTGTCCCACTGAAAAATCAATCCGAGCGAAATGAGAGGCGGAGTCTAGGTGACTTCTTATGAGAGTGTCAAGGCTTCCACGATGCGATTCGCGGAGCTCTTACAGCAGTTTATTCTGCTTAAACTCTATAGGAATAGTTGACAATGTCGATGAAGGATATTTATTCGGCAGAGCATCCGCCGCACCAGTCATACAGCATTCCTGGAATATGGACACGGAACCAGGATGGGCCATGGAAGGGGAGTGGCAGCTTGGCCAGGCCCAGGGACTGGCTTCATCAGTGACTGTCACTGCCTGCCTTATGATCGCCATGATGTACTACGTGGGGATCGGGTATGCCGAGCCGCTCCTCTATCGGGCAACCTTGCAGCCGATAGCTGAAATATCCATCCCGCTTGGCATTCCGGACACTCAGGCAATCAAGCGCTTCATTACTCCCTGGCCTTCTGATTTTGTGAAACTCCTCCCGGACTTGAAGCATTATGGAATCAGTCCATTCAGACGAATGCACAATCTGTACGGCCGGGTAGGCACCACTTTCCGGCACGAGGTGCTGGTCCCTGCCGAGGGAGCCTGAAGACTTGGCCGATTGGGGAAAATCAATAGCTACTCCAGCTCAGGAACTCAATGCAGCGGCTGGATATACAGTATTGGCCGAGATATCCACGATATCGTAATCCTGAACCAGGACAATGTCATTCGTGGTTTTGGGGCCAGTGGGCTGGTCCGACCCCTAGCCGCCCGGCGGCGTGATCCGGGTGAGGAGAAGTCAATCTGGGTGGGATATGCCGTCCCTGGCCCCGGCGACGGCCATTGGATTACCTTGCGGCTTCCCAGACGTTTGCCAGGGGACGATGGTTCGGATACTCCTGCACAGATATTCAACCAATATCGCGGTGACCAGTGGAAAAACAGATGGTTCAATGCCGGCCGTTTCCTCAGCCGCACAATGTGGCAGCGATACGGCAAGCTCGGCTGGCGTCGATGAAGGTTAGGGGAGGCGCAGGACTTCAGAACCGCCCCGCCGCCACGTTGACTCCATGCGTCATGCCCGAGAAGGCATCCAACGAGAACCAGAGGGTTACCCCGGATCCATCGTATTCAAACACTTTCACTTCTGATCCAACTTCAGGATCCGGCCCCTGACCCACGACCAGATCCGCCCGGCCGTCGTCATCCAGGTCGGCCCCGGCAAACACTTTTGCCCCGTAGCGGGCCTCGCCCGGTTCCCAGGCGAAGAAGTTGATCGCCGGAAGATCGGTCACTGATGTGCCGTCGTAGTTCCAGCCCCGCACGTGTGCTCCGAACACTTGGCCCGGACCGGCAGCGGTAACAATTTCACTGATCCCGTCACCATCGATGTCCCCGCAGCTCACGTTGACCCCGAACTTGTTCGTGCCGTAAGCGAGGAAGCTCACCCCGGGCATCGCCGATGCCGCACCGCCGTCCACGTTCCAGCCGCGAACATGTGGGCCATACACCGCACCCGGGCCCGCGCCGGTGATGATTTCGTCATAGCCGTCAGCGTCGATGTCGCCGCAGGTGACGTTGACGCCCCACTTTGGTGTGCCGTAGGCGAAGTAGCTTACTCCGGACACCGGGGTGACGCCCGGCGTGCCGTCGTAGTCAAATGCCCGCACGTGGGGCCCGAATACCGCACCAGGACCCGCCCCGGTGACGATCTCGTCGAAGCCGTCGCCGTCGATGTCGCCTGCCGAAACATTCACCCCGTACTTGTTGGTGCCGTAAGCCATGAAGCTCAGTCCGGGCAGGGGCGTGCCGTCCACGGAGAAGCCGCGCACGTGAGGTCCGTAGATGGCGCCCGGACCGGCTCCGGAGAGAATTTCGGCGGAGCCGTTACCCGTCATGTCCCCGCTGCTGACATTGACCCCGAACTGCGGCGCGCCGTACGCGCTGAACTCGTAGACGTACGCTGCATCCTGCCCGGGCGGGAAGACTCGCACCAGCGGTGGGTTGGCCTCGCCCGGACCGGGGCCGACGATCAGGTAGGAGCCGGTTGCGGACACCACGAACTGGTGCGCGCCCTCGGCTCCAATATACGGGTGGTTCTCCGCCCGGCCCGATTCATCTTCGGCATGGACGTAGTAACGGACCGTGGTGCCGTCGGATTGGGCGGGGATGGTGCCTTGCCAGGTGTCTCCCCCCACGCTGGTCATCGTGGCGGTGGTGAACTGGTCGCCGTCAATGCTGTATCGCAGCTGGGGATACCCGCTGCTCACCGGCTGCCCGCTGTAGGGGTGGATCTCGGCGGTCACCAGGAAGTCACCACCTGAGACCTGGGGATCGGTCAGCGGGGTGTGATCGATGTAGAGCATGTAGCGGTCCATGATCCCCTTGGCCCGGCAGTGGATCGCATCATCGGAGAGCCACGGACCGTCAAAACCGATGATCTCGTACCCCGGCATGGCGTCCTCGTAAATCTGCAGCGCCACGGCGTCGTGGGAGGTGCCGAAGATGGGCACCAGGACCTTGGTGTTGAGGATCAGCGAGTTGGTGTAGGCCTCGGTGTTGCCGTTGCCCACC
>JAQAZP010000182.1:0-2985 GCA_032127265.1 Acidobacteriota bacterium | reverse complement strand
CACACTACCAGCGCACTTCTCATTCGATGATCGTGACCGCCGGACGACCATGACGATTTGCCGGCGCCGGCTGATGCACGAGCCCCGGTGCGGGTTGCTCAACAATTTCAGAGGGGGGCCAATTGACCAGTAAATTGACCGAGTCGTTCATCAACAGGATCGAGCTGTTCAAGGACCTCGACCCTGACGAATGCCGGCTGCTGCGGGAAAGGGCGGAGGCCCGGTCCTACGAGCCGGACGCCCTGCTCTTTGCCGAGAACAGCCAGCGGAAGAATCTCTTCATCATCGAGGAGGGCGAGGTGGAGCTGTTCAAGACCACGCCCCAGGGTGAGGAGACCCGGCTCTCCTTCTTCCGCGCCTTCGACTTCCTCGGGGAGGGTGCGCTGATGGACGACTACCCGCACTCCACCTCGGCCCGGGCGCTGCTGGCCACCCGGGCATTCCTGTTCAGCAGGGAAGCGTTCTTCTCCATGTTCGAGCAGCACCCGGTCATGGCGATGAAGATCCTTTCCCGGGTGGCCCGGGTGGTCTCCCGCCGCATGCGCCAGGCCAGCACCCGGGTGCTCAACGCCGGGGCGCAGTACATCTCCGGCCGCACGCGAAAGGAGCATGACCTGCTGGGGGACCGTGATGTCCCCGACGAGTTCTATTACGGGGTGCAGACGCTGCGCGCCCTGGAAAACTTCAACATCAGCGGCGTGCCGCTGGCCCTCTACCCGGTGCTCATAGAGGCCCTGGCCCGGGTCAAGCTGGCCGCGGTCCGGGCCAACACCGACCTCGGCCTGCTCTCCCGGCCGCTGGCCGAGGCCATCGGCCAGGCCTGCCTGGAGATTATCGGCGGCAGGTATCACACGCAGTTTGTGGTGGACATGATCCAGGGCGGGGCCGGCACCTCGACCAACATGAACGCCAACGAGGTGATCGCCAACCGGGCGCTGGAGATCCTCGGCTACGAGAAGGGAAACTACGAATACTGCCATCCCAACAACCACATCAACCTCTCCCAGTCGACCAACGATGTCTATCCCACCGCGCTGAAGCTGGCCCTGATCGAGAGCAACCGGCGATTGATCAAGGTGCTCGGCCGGTTGTCCGCAGCCCTGCGGGAAAAGGCGGCTGCCTTCGGGCACATCCTCAAGATGGGCCGCACCCAGCTGCAGGACGCGGTGCCGATGACCCTGGGGCAGTCGTTTTCCGCCTGGGCCGCCACCCTGGAGGAGGAGGTGGAGCGGCTGGAGCAGAACGCGGCGCTGTTCCTCGAAATAAACATGGGGGGCACGGCCATCGGCACCGGGATCAACGCCGACCCGGCCTATGGGAAGAACGTGCTCGAGCATTTGCGGGAGATCAGCGGCCTCGACCTGCGCCTGGCCCCCGACCTGGTGGAGGCGACCCAGGACACCGGCGCCTTCGTGATGTACTCCTCGGCGCTGAAGCGGCTGGCGGTGAAGCTGTCAAAGCTGTGCAACGACCTGCGGCTGCTCTCCTCCGGGCCGCGCACCGGGATCAACGAGATCAACCTGCCGGCGATGCAGCCCGGCTCGTCGATCATGCCGGGCAAGGTCAACCCGGTGATCCCCGAAGTGGTGAACCAGATCGCCTTCAAGGTCATCGGCAACGACCTCACCGTGACCCTGGCCGCCGAGGCGGGCCAGCTGGAGCTGAACGTGATGGAGCCGGTGATCGCCCAGTCGCTCTTCGAGTCGATCGAGATGCTGAAGAACGGCATGACCACTCTGAAGGAGCGCTGCATCGAGGGGATCACGGCCAACGAGGATGTCTGCCGCCGCCAGGTGGAACGGAGCATCGGCCTGGTCACCGCCCTAGTGCCCCGGCTGGGCTACGAGGCCTGCTCCAGGCTGGCCAGCGAAGCCCTGAAAAGCGACCGCGGGGTCTACGAGCTGGTGCTGGAGCAGCAGCTGCTGTCGCGCGAAGAGCTGGACCGGCTGCTCGACCCGGAGAACATGGTCGGGCCGGGCTGAAGGGCCGTCTTCGGGCCCGCCTGATGTTATGGCGGCCAAAGAAAAGGGGCGGCGCTCCCCGGCACTTCGCCCGGAAAACCCGCCCCTGCGGTTCACCCCGTCCCGGGGACCGGGACGGACTCGCTTCTCCAGCCGGTTCCCGCCCGGCCGGTTCCGGCCCCGTCCCTAGGGGAGGCTCATCTCCACGATGCACTCGCTCCAGGCCCGGTAGCCGGCGGGGATCCCCTGGGTCATCCCGGGCGGGGTGACGTCCACGGCGCCGCACTTGAAACGGTGGTTCCCGGTCACCGCCGGAAGCGCCGGAACGCTGATCTTGAACTGCCGGGTGTAGAACTCCCGCCCGCCGAGGCGTTCATCGAAGTCGATGCGCCAGTTCTGGATCAGCGTCCCGTCGGCCAGGCGGGCGTTGATCCGCCCCGAGTAGAAGCGCGGCATGTCGGTGAGGTTGATGGCCGTGACCTGGAAGGTGACGTCGCCGGGGAGAGTGATGTGGAGCGGTGAACAGGTCATCTCCAGCTTGAGAGTGGGGGTGGTGAGGGACCACTCCGAACGGGCTGCGGGCGCGAACAGCACCATCACAGCCAGGGGCAGAAGGAATTTCAGCACTCGGGTTGACATTCGAGTTCTCCTTTTGGGCACATTGGCGATTAATTTCAATTTACAGAAAACGTTGTTTTGTTTACAACTTACCCGATTCCACTAATACAAGTCTCATGCCAATGAGGGCTGGAATCATCCTTTCGCGGAACCTGTCATTTTTGTTTAAGTTGCAGATATATAGTAAGTAAATTCAATATCCTTGGCGAAAACTAAACAATTAGTGGATATCTGTTGTCCTTTTATGTGAAAAGATTTACTATTTTCGATACTGGCATATGTTTGAAATCTGCAAACAGGGGCAACCGCCTGCAAGGCCATGGCTTCGCCAAGAGGTTGAACAGTACGCGCCTCGTCGCAGATCTGGTAAAATAGAGCACCATACGTCTTCATCGGGGCTGGGGTA
>JAQAZP010000181.1:0-29264 GCA_032127265.1 Acidobacteriota bacterium | reverse complement strand
CTGCCGGGGACCGAAATAGTCCTGGTACATATCCCAGACGTAGCGCATGGGCGTGTGGCAGTAGCAGACATGCCGTGCGCCGGCCGGGACCAGCACCCCCTTGGCCACACAGTGGCTGGAGCTGATCACCAGGTCGAAGCCCCTGAGGTCGAGGCGCTCGATGGCCGCCGGCAACAGGGGCAGATATTGGCGGTAGAACCTGAGGGCCAGCGGCAGCCGCTGAACAAAGGATGTGCGGATAGCCATCCGCTCGATCTCTTCCGGCTGGCTTCCCGGGCGGTGGACCAGGGTGAACAGTGTGGCTTCGGGGTAGAGGCGGCAGAGGGAGAGCAGCACTTGTTCGCCGCCGCGAAAACCGGTGAGCCAGTCGTGGACAAGAGCGATCTTCATGGCGCTATTCTATATGCTCGGGGCCGCTCCGATCAACGAAGGGCGGGCCGAGGAGCGTGTCGTAGAGGCCCAGGGTCTGCCGCGCCGTTTCCGACCAGCTGAACCGTGCGGCCCTGGCCGGCCCGGCTCCCGCGGCTTTCTCCGCGGTGGCCGGGTCAGCGGTGAGACGGTGGATGGCCCGGGCCATCTCGTCAGTATCAACGGGGTCGCAGTAGTCGGCCGCATCCCCCAGAACCTCCTCCAGGGCGCCGCACCGGGAGGCGAGGACCGGTGTCCCACAAGCAAGGGCCTCCAGCGGGGGCAGGCCGAACCCTTCATAGAGAGAAGGGAAAAGGAAGAGTTCTGCCTGCCGGTAGAGCAGGGGCAGCAGGCGGTCGGGCTGGTGTCCCAGGGCGATCAGCGCACTCCGGTCGGGGAGATCGGCGGCCAGCCGGTCCAGCCCTGACTGAAAGGACAGATCCCGTCCCACCAGGACCAGTGCCAGGTGGTCGCGGGTCATGGCCTGGTATCGGCCATAGGCCTCCAGAACGCCTGAGAGATTCTTGTGCGGTTTGAAATTCCCCACATAGAGCAGATACGGCCCTTCGATACCCAGGCCGCGGAGCTCTTCCAGGTCAGCCCGGGCTGTTGCGGCCGGTTGAAAACGGCTGTCCACCCCGTAAGGGATGACCCGCAGCCGTTTCCCATCGGCCCCCGGACAGTGACGCAGCAGGTCCGAACGGCTGGCCGCCGAACCGGTGATCACGGCATCCGAACGGCGGGCCGCCCTGCAGATGAAGTGGCGGGCATAGAGCAGGGCCGCCCGGGAAGGGAGGTACTGAGGAAAAATGAGGTGAATCAGGTCATGCACCGAGGTCACCACCCGTCGGGGCAGAGGGCCGTGGGGCAGGATATAGTGGGTGCTGTGATAGAGGTCTATGCCATTATGGCGCAGGGCCCGGGGCAGTGAGAAGTGTTCTCCCAGGGAGTAAGAGCGGCTGTTCTCCGGGATCATGGTGAATCGTGGATCATCCGGCGCGGCCCCGCGGCAGATCTCCAGGGCCGCCGGACCGCCGAAGAGACAGTAGGAGTGATCCGCGGCTTCTCCGGACAGACCATGGATCAGCTGCTGGATATAGCGGCCGATTCCGAAATCAGCCGCTTTGCGCACATCGATGCCGATTCTGCCCATGGCGGTCAGCTCTCCCGTTCCCCGCCGCCGGCCCGGCGGATCAGGGAGAGGGTCTGGTCAGCTGTGCGGTCCCAGGAAAAACGCTCAACGGCCAGACGGCTCCGTTCCAGCCGGGAGGGCCACGGCTCGTCTCCGGAGAGCACCAACTGGTCGAGAATGGTCTGGGCCAAAGCTCCCGGTTCCCGGCCCTGGTGGAGACAGGCCAGGCCGTGGAAATGCTCTTTCAGCGCATTGTCCTCCGAGGTGACCACCGGGCATCCCGAGGCCAGGGCTTCCAGCGGCGGCAGGCCGAAACCCTCGTATTCGGAGAGGTAGACGGTGAGCGCCGAAGCATTGTACAGCGCCGCCAGATCCTGGTCGTCGACATACCCCGGCGCCGCGATGCGGTCATCCACTCCGAACTCCGCGGCAAGGCCGAAGAGGTCGATGGCCGGCCAGCTCCGGTTTTCCCCGGCAAAGACCAGGGTCAGATCGGGGTCGGCCTTGAGCACCAGCGCAAAGGCCTCGAGCAACAGCGGGATCATCCGGCGGTTGAGGATCGTGCCGGCGTGGAGGATGATCCGGCCCCTGACGCCATGCTCCCGACGCAACCGCACCTCCGCGGCCGGATTCTCTTCGGGCCGGAAACGGGGGTCGGCAGCCAGGGGGACGGTAACAACCCGGTCCGGCGGAAGACGGTAACGGCTGATCAGTTCGCTTCTGGAAAACTCGGAGCAGGTGATGACCAGCCGCGCCGAACCGCAGGCCCGGCGGCAGGTGTGCCTGCGACGCATGGCCTGGCGGCGAGGGAACCATTCGGGGTGGGCCTCGAAGGAGATGTCGTGAACGGCCACCACGGCGGGACAGGGTAGGCGGTAGGGCAGACTGTAGGCCGGGGAGAAAAAAACATCCGGCCGGTGCCGGCGAAGCTGCCGGGGAAGGGTGACCTGCTGCCAGAGGGTGTCGAGGCCGGGGATGAACTCCGGCCAGCGCCGCAGGCGGATCACCGGAAAGTCACGTGACGGAGTTGAAAATACACCGGCGGAGCGTTCGTCTCCATAGAGGGTGAAACCGTGCTCTTCCGGGGACGCGGCCCGGCCCCAGGAAGAGAGCAGGTTGACCAGGTAGCGCCCCACACCGGTGGGCTTGCCGGCCGCTTCCCGTGCGTCGATGGCGATCTGCATCAAGAGACGCCTCCCCGGGTTCCATTCTCCAATTCGTTGTAGAGACCGAGCAGCTTTTTCGCCGAAGCAGACCAGGTGAACAAGCGGCAGCGGTCACGCCCGCGCTGCACCATGAGGTCCCGGAGCGCTCCATCGGCCAGTACCTTGACCAGGGCGTCGGACAGGCCCTCGAGGTCACCTTCGTCAACCAGCAGCGCTGCATCCCCGGCCACCTCGGGGATCGCCGACGTGCCCACGGCGACCACCGGTGTTCCCGCGGCCATGGCCTCCAGTAGGGGAATACAGAACCCCTCCACCGAAGAAGTGATGCCCAGGGCGGCGGCAGCGGCGTAAAAGCGCCAGATTTCTTTCCGGGAGCAGTATCCGAGGAAGACCACCCGCGGCAGAATGCCCAGTTCATCGGCCAGCGACTTCAGTTCACGGATATACTCCGGGCGTCCGCCACCGGCCAGGGCCAGGCTCGCGGGAGCGGCGCTGCCCAGCTCGTGCACCACGCGGGCGTAGGCCCTGATCAGCGCCGGGACGTTCTTCCGCGGCTCCAGGGTGCCCACAAAAGCCAGGTAGTCACCGGCTTTCAGGCCGGGCAAGGGATAGTGGCACAATTCCACCACGTCCTCCGGCGGTCTGACCCCGGGACCCACAATCCGGATCTTTTCTTCCGGGACGCCAAGCAGGCTGACGATGGCATCACGGGTATAACCGGAAACAGTCTGGATCAGGTCGGCCCGTTCCGCGCTCCTCCGGACAAGCCGCGGGTAGTCACGGCGGATTTCCCCGATGACCTGGTCCGGCCGCTGGAGAAAGTGCAGGTCGTGGATCGTTACCACTTGCCGGGCTCGGCGGCTGGGCAGCAGCAGGGGGTGGGGGGAATGGGCCACATCGACACGGCCGAGGAACAGTTCCAGCGGTGGAAAGCGGTAGTTGTGCCAGAAGTAATTGAGCGGACGCACGGGTATTCGGTGGTCCAGGATCTGGAAATTGGATGTTCCGGCAAAAAGTCCGGCGGGGGGACGCTGTTTCCAGGAACTGAAGAAGAGCAGGTAGGAGTTCTCCGTGTCCAGGGCGCCCAGTTCCGACAGAAGATTTTCGAAGAGCACTCCCACGCCGGTGCTCTGGCTGAGGAACGGCCTGATGTCAATGGCGATTCGCATGGCGCCGCGGCCGCGGGGCGGCCAGATCTCCGGTGGCGGTGTTGAAAAGTCTTCTGAATAGAACAGCTTGTGCTAGTCGCCCTGCAGGGGGGCGCCGTCTGTTGAAGTGTAGCACATCGTCCTTTCGGCTGGAACAGCGGCTGATGCTGAAGCGGATATTTCCACCGGGGCATTGAAACTGCAGTACAAATGCTCTAAAAATGGAGCTTCCAGCTTCGCCGTGCAGCTTCCTTAGCAAAGAGGACGCCATGTTCTTCACCACACGCCGCAAACGGTTTCGGCAACCCGGTCTGCTGTTGCACATCGGCGCCGGAGACAAGAACCTGCCGGGTTGGGTCAACATCGACCGGGTGGAGGGGCCGGGCATCGACCTGGTGGCCGACGTAACCAAGGGGCTCCGTTTCAGCGAGGCCCGTGCGGTATACGCCGAGCACTTCCTCGAGCACCTGCCGCTGGAGAGCGCCGTCCGTTTTCTCGCTGAAGTGCACCGTGTTCTGGCCCCCCGGGGACTGGTCCGCCTCACCACGCCGAACCTCGAGTGGGTCTGGGCCACCCACTACCGCATGGATCTGGACGAAGCTGAAAAGCGGATGAAGGCCATCGGCATCAACCGGGCGTTCCACGGGTGGGGGCATCGTTTTCTCTGGAACCGGGAATTGTTGGGCCGGGCGCTGGAGGCCTGCGGGTTCCGCGACATCTCATGGTGCCGCCGGGGGGAGAGCGAACACGACTGCTTCCGGGGTCTGGAATCACACGAGATGTATGTCGATGTGGGCGAGCTGCAGCACGTGATCATTGCCGAGGCGTATTGTGGGGCGGAACAGCCCGATCGGATGCGCCGCTTCCTGGAGTTGATCGACGTGGAATACCTCGATCACCTGGAGAAATAGCGGGGGCCCCCTGTGGGCCTGGAACTGACCAAGGAGCAGAAGTCGTTTCGCGACGAGGTCAGGGGGTTCGCCGATCGAGAGATCAAACCGGCGGCCGACGCCTTTGAGCCGCGGTCCTCTTTCCCGCGCCGCCTGTTGCCGGAACTGGCCCGGATGGGCCTGATGGGCATCGCGGTTCCCCGAAAATATGGCGGAATGGGGCTGGACACCGTTTGTGCCTGCCTGGCCATCCGCGAACTGGCCCGTGCCTGCCCCTCCACGGCGGTCACCGTGCACGTGAACAATTTTATCTTTTGCGCGCCATTGCTGCGCCATGGCACAGATGAGCAGAAGCGGGATCTCCTCACCCCGGCGGCCGCCGGGGAACGGCTGGGAGCATTCGCGCTCAGCGAACCGGATGCCGGGTAAGACCCGTCCAGGATCAATACCCTGGCCCGGACCGAGGGGGACGGCTACCGGGTGGATGGCCGCAAGGCCTGGGTGACCAACGGCATCCTGGCCTCCAGCTATCTGGTGGTAGCCAGGGTTGAGCGCGACGGCTCCACCGGCGATACCGCGGTGTTCATCGTGGATGCCGCTTCACCCGGCCTGCGGATCGGACCGCTGGAACGCACCCTCGGTCTGCGATCAGCTCTGGTCATCCATCTGGATCTTGATCGTTGCGTCCTGCCCGGATCCATGGTGCTGGGGGACGGGGTCAACGGGTTGAAACTGGCTCTGGACGCGCTCCAGGCCTCACGGGTCGGGGTAGCGGCCCAGAGCGTGGGCATCGCCCGGGCCGCCATGGAACTGGCGGCCGCCGGGGAACGAAGTCCGGCCGGTGGCCCGGAGCTCTCCTCGGTTGCGGCCCGGGTGGAAGCAGCCAACCTGATGATGTTGCGCGCCGCCTGGTTGGTGGACCAGGGGGGGCCTGCCAGAAGGAGGCCTCGATGGCCAAACTCTTCTGTTCTGAAACAGCGGTTCTCGTGTCCACGGCCCTTCTGGACCACGCTGGAGCAGAGGCCTGCCGGGAAGCTCATCCGGCATCGAGATTCTGGCGGGACGCCCGGGTCACCACGATTTATGGCGGCCCCTCGGAGATCCAGCGCTGGCTGATCGGCAGACTGCTCTTCCGGTGAGCCCATTGAGCCGGAAACCGTTATTATGGTTGACCTTTCAACGAAATTGTACTACACTTCATCCTTTTTAACGCACGTTGCCCAGGCAGCGACCGATAGAGGCTTATCCGGACCGCCTGGCCCCGACGGCCGGTTCAGGAGTGAGTAATGTCAGTGGTTCGCAGCATGACCGGCTTCGGCGAGGGCCGGGCCGAAAAGCCAGGTACATTCGAGGTGCGGGTGATCATGCGTTCGATCAACCATCGGCACTCCGAAATGCAGATGCGTCTGCCTTCCGAACTGGCGCTCCACGAACCGGCGATCCGCCGGCACCTCGGCCGGACCTCGCGCCGGGGGAAACTGGACGTGTCGGTGCGCGTGGTCAGGGAAGAAGCGGTGGTCGAGTTGCCCACCATCAACATGGAACAGGCCTCCAGGCTGCTCACCGAAGCACGAAAACTTGGTGAACAGCTGGGCCTTGACGGTGATATCGGCCTCGGCCGCCTGCTCCGGCTGCCCGGCGTAATCCAGCAGGAGAGCGGAGTGGCCGAATTCGAAACCGCCGATCTGCCGGTGGTGTTCCAGGCGTTGGATCTGGGGCTGGCGTCACTGGAGGAATCCAAGGCCACCGAGGGCGCTACCCTGGTCCGTGACCTGTTGGAGCGGATGGATGCGTTGGAGCAAAACCTTGAGAGTCTGGGGGGGATGGCCGCGGACGTTGCGCAGCAACTCCTGGAGCGTCTGCGTCAACGGTTGTCCGAACTGGACGCGGAGATCGAACTGGACCAGGAGCGTCTGATGCAGGAAGTGATCTTCTACGCCGACCGGGGTGACGTGACCGAGGAAATGGTTCGGCTGGAGAGCCACTTCAAGGCTTTTCGCCAGGCGCTTGCCGACGGCAGTCCGGCCGGACGCCGTCTCGAATTTCTGTTGCAGGAAATTCACCGCGAGGTCAATACCACCGGGTCAAAGGTCAGGATGCCGGCACTCTCCGCCCTGGTCATCGAAATGAAATCGGATCTTGAGAAAGTTCGGGAACAGGTTCTCAACCTCGAATAGGGGACGTGCCCATGACTGGAGACAGGGTTCCGGGAAGCCTGATCGTCGTTGCCGGTCCCTCCGGATCTGGGAAAACCAGCCTGGTATCCCTGGCGTTGGAACAGATCCCGGCGGTGGCCTTTTCCGTTTCCTGGACCTCCCGGCTGCCGCGGCCCGGAGAGGAAGACGGCCGGGACTACCACTTTGTCCGGGAGGACAAATTTCTGGAGGCCGTTGCCCGGGGCCGGTTTTTGGAGTATGCCACGGTTCACGGGAACCTCTACGGAACCGACCACGAGGAGGTTGAACGTCTGCTGCTCCGCGGCGACGACGTCTTGCTTGATATTGATGTCCAGGGCGCTGACCAGGTCAGACGCCGCATGGAACAAGAGTTCTGGGAAGCGATCCGTGTCTTTGTCGTGCCGCCGAACCGCACGGAGCTTGAACGGCGGCTGAGGCTCCGCCGGACCGACGCGGAGGAGACCATCCGGATGCGGCTGGAGAATTCGCTGGCCGAAATCTCCCGCGCCCGGGAATTCGACCACGTTTTGATCAATGAAGATCTGCAAACCTGCTTTCGACAGTTTGTCTGCATCGTGACCGCTGCCCGGACACGGTCGAGGCGAATGATCGGCGAGATCGGCGCAGCGTTTTCCCCGCGGTGATCTCACCGCGGGACACGATGCTCCGGATTGCCTGAGGAGGAACAAGGGTGAACAAGGTGCCTGAAAATGTTATTGACAGCAAGTTTCGAATGATCACCATTGCGGCAAAGCGTTGCGAGCAGTTGCACCGCGGTGCCCGGCCAAAGTTCGAAACGACGTCGAAAAAGTGGGCCTTTGTGGCCCTGGAGGAGGTCCGGCGTGGATTGATCGACTTCGAGATCATCGATGAACCGTTGGATGCCCAGGTCGAGGATTACGACAGCGACGTGTTCCTCGATGGCGACATGCTCATTCCCCTGGATATCGACCCGCCGCGGGTGATCATAGCCGATGGCGAGGAGGACGATGATCCCACCCCGGCCACCAAGAAGGCCCGGGCGATAGTCGTTGCGGACGACGATGAACTGGAGGACGTCGAGGACGATATCGAAGATGATGATGACTGAGCCGTTCAGCGGCGGGGACGGTGCAGCGGCCCACGTGGCCCTGGGGGTATCCGGAGGTATCGGCGCCTACAAGGCGGCGAGCATGGTCCGTGCGCTGCGCACCGCCGGCGCTGCGGTGACCGTCCTGATGACCGCCAATGCCGCCCACTTCATCACCCCGCTGACCTTGCAGGCCCTGTCCGGCAACAGGGTGCTCCTGAACCAGTTCGACGGGGTCAACCGGGAGTGGGACGTGGAACACGTCTCGCTGTCCAAGCTGGCTTCATGCCTGCTGGTGGCCCCGGCCACGGCCAATATCATTGGCAAGTTTGCCAATGGTATCGCCGATGATTTCCTCTCCACTTTCTACACCGCCTACAACGGCCCCGTGATTCTGGCCCCGGCAATGAACACCGTGATGTACGAGCACCCTGCCGTGCGTCACAATCTCGATGTGCTCCGGCACCGTGGTGTGGAGATCATCGAGCCGGAGAGCGGATTTCTGGCCTGCGGCGATACGGGCACCGGTCGTCTGGCCGACACGGAGGCTATTGTCCGGAAGGTGCTGGACACCGTATCGGCGGAAGAACTGGAGTTGCTTCGCGGTGTCCGGGTAACGGTTACCGCCGGCCCCACCAGGGAGGCCATCGATGCGGTGCGCTTCCTGACCAACCACTCCAGCGGCAAGATGGGATACGCCCTGGCCCGCCAGTCGGCACGGATGGGAGCCGATGTAACCCTGATCAGTGGGCCGGTTTCCCTGGCGCCGCCGGCCGGCGTCCGGGTGGTCAAGGTGGTCAGCAGTGCCGAGATGCACGGCGAAGTGATGAAGGCTCTTCCGCAAACCCGGATGCTGCTGATGGCCGCCGCTCCGGCCGATTACCGGCCGCAAAGCGCGGCCGCCGGGAAAATCCACAAGTCCGAGGGGCCGATGCGCCTGGACCTCCTGCGGACTGCTGACATCCTTCTGGATGCCGGCATGCAGAAAAACGATCAGATCCTCATCGGTTTCGCTGCCGAAACAGAGGAGACTTTCGAGGCTGCGGCGATGGACAAGTTGCGGCGCAAGGATCTCGATTTCATCGTGGCCAACCGGGTGGGGCAGCCCGGCAGCGGATTTGGCACGGACGAGAACGCCGGCGTACTGCTGGGCCGCGACGGCAGCCGCACCGAACTGCCCCTGATGAGCAAGGACCGGATGGCTCTGGCCATCCTCAGACGAGCCGGAGCCGCACTTCATGATCGGGAAAAAGGCCAGTGAACCAGGGAATGCAGAACTGCACCGCCAGGTGAGAGGCTGGATCGAGTTTCTCGAGCATGCCGGTTGTCCCGGGCTGCCCGAGGCTGTAGCGTCCCCCGAGGCGGTAAAGACCATGGATTCCGAACCACTTCCTGAGAAAACTGACGAGCGGGAAACCCTGGACGCCATCCGGGGTCACCTGGGGGACTGCCAGAGGTGCGGCTTGGCCGGCGGCAGGAACACGATCGTCTTTGGTGACGGAAACCCTTCTGCCGACCTGATGTTTGTCGGTGAAGCGCCCGGCCGGGACGAGGACCGGCAGGGTCTCCCCTTTGTGGGTCGGGCCGGGCAGTTGCTGACCAAGATCATCGAAGCCATCGGCCTGCGGCGTGAAGACGTCTACATCGCCAACATCCTCAAGTGCCGTCCTCCGGGCAACCGGGACCCCGAACCGCGGGAGGTGGCCGCCTGTTCGCCGTTTCTCTTCCGGCAGATCGAGGCAATCCAGCCCAAGGTGGTGGTGGCCCTCGGCGCGTATGCTGCCCGGACCCTGCTGGACACCGACCTCGCCATCTCGAAACTCCGCGGCCGGTTCCACGTGTACCGGGGACGGCTGCT
Source organism: Acidobacteriota bacterium (assembly GCA_032127265.1). Lineage (GTDB taxonomy): Bacteria > Acidobacteriota > JAQAZP01 > JAQAZP01 > JAQAZP01 > JAQAZP01. Next base: position 19,416 of record JAQAZP010000181.1, on the reverse strand, counting down.
GATGCCCACCTACCACCCCTCCTACCTGCTGCGGAATCCCTGGGCCAAACGTCCCGTCTGGGAGGATATGCAGATGGTGCGGGACCTGCTCAACGAAGGACGAGGCGCCGATGAAGGGTGAGCGGCCTGATTCGCCCGGACGGTACGCCAGCATCGCCCTTATCCGTCCCGTGGTCCGGCTGTTCACCTACAGCGTCCCCCCATCCCTCTCCGGGCAAGTGAAAACCGGGGCCCGGGTTCGGGTTCCCCTGGGGCCCGGAAAGGGCACTGCCGTCGGTTTCGTCACCATTTTGAACAAAGAGCCGGGAATCGATCCGGCGCGGGTCAAGCCGTTGCTGGATCTCATGGACATTGAGCCACTGGTGGACCGGCGCATGATGTCGTTGACCCGCTGGATGGCCGATTACTATCTCTGCGCCTGGGGTGAACTGCTTTCCGCGGCGTTGCCTCCAGGCGGCAAACTTACGCTGCCGAGGGAAGTGACCATGGTGCACACGGTTCCCGGCACTCCACCGGCCGAAACGCTGCCCGCCGCGCAAAAAGCACGCCGGCGGGTGCTGGCCCACCTGGCAGGCCTGTCCGGACCTCCCGCCGAGGTCGATGCCGCCGCTGTTCGAAAGGCCTGCGATGTTCCCGCACGGGTGCTGGAGGAGATGGCCCGTGCTGGATTGATCGGGCTGGAGCGGCATACGGACAGCCCGGCTGGCGGAAAAGATCCTGATGCAGAGGGGCTTTCTGCCGGCGAACCGCTCCCCCTGACCGGGGAGCAGTCGGCAGCTCTGAGGGAGGTGACCTCGGCCATCGATCGGGGAGGTTTCTCCTCCTTCCTGCTCCACGGGATTACCGGCAGCGGGAAAACCGAGGTCTATCTCCGGGCGGCGGAATCGGTGCTCGCCGCCGGCCGCAGCGTTCTCTACCTGGTGCCGGAGATCGCGCTCACCCCGATTCTGGCCCGGGAGATAAACAGCCGGTTCGGCCGTCTGGCAGGCTTGATACACAGCGGCCAGACCCCGGCCCAGCGGCGTGAGCAGTGGCGCCTGGTGCGTGAGGGGCGGATACGGGTTGTGCTCGGTGTCCGCTCGGCGCTCTTCGCGCCCTTGCACAGCCTGGGCCTGGTGGTGGTGGACGAAGAACACGAAACGACATACAAAGCCGGGGACAGTCCGCGGTTTCACGCACGGGACATGGCTGTGGTCCGGGCAAAACGGGAAGGGGCAGTGGTTCTGCTCGGTTCGGCCACGCCCTCCATGGAGTCCTATTACAACGCCGTCAACGGCAAGTACCGGTTGCTGAAACTGGAACACCGTATCCACCACCGTCCGCTGGCCGCCATCGAGGTGGTGGACATGGCTGGCGAGTTCCGGCGTCGCGGGAAGCAGGTGCTGCTCTCGGAACAGCTGATCGGTAAGCTGGAAGGTGTGATTTCGCGGGGGGAACAGGCCATGGTCTTGCTCAACCGCCGGGGGTATGCCGCCTTTCTGGTCTGCCGCGAGTGCGGCGCCGTTGCCGGCTGCGGCAATTGCAGCGTCAAACTGACCTGGCACCGCGGCGACGACCGGTTGCGCTGCCACCACTGCGGCCACCAGAGACCCTATGACGGCACCTGCCAGACCTGCGGGGGCACCTTTCTCCAGCAGATGGGCTGCGGAACAGAGCAGGTGGAGGAGGAACTGCGTCTACTCTTCCCTGATCGCCGCGTGGAGCGGCTGGACCAGGACACGGCTCGGGGTGCCCGGTCATGGAACATTCTTGCTGATTTTGGCGAGGGCCGTACCTCGATCCTGGTGGGCACCCAGATGATCGCCAAGGGTCACGATTTCCCCAATGTGACCCTGGTGGGCATTCTCAACGCGGACAGCAGTCTCGGCATTCCGGATTTCCGTACCGGTGAACGGACTTTCCAGCTGCTGACCCAGGCCGCGGGCCGGGCAGGCCGGGGAAAGCGAAAGGGTGAGGTGGTGATCCAGACCTTCACCCCCGATCATTTCTCGATCCGCTGCGCCAGTGAACAGGATTACCCGACATTCTACCAGCAGGAAATCCGCAGCCGGCAGAACATCGGCTACCCGCCGGCATCCTCCATGTGCTGCATCGTGGTCCGGGGCCGTGATCCGCTGAAAACCGGTGAATTGGCCGGGGACCTGGGACGGCTGTTTCGGCGCAGCAAGTCCCCCCGCGGTCTGCGAATCCTCGGCCCGGTGCCGGCGCCGCTGTGGAAGATCAAGTCCTGGTACCGGCAACAGATTATTCTTCGCTCCCCCCATCGGGGCCAACTGCATGCCTTTCTCCGGCAAGCGCTGGAGCAAGCCGTCACGCTTCCCCGCTACAGCCCGTCCATGCTCCAGGTGGATGTGGATCCCTACCATCTGCTGTGACCCCATGAAAAACCCCCTCCGGGTCGTGGGACCGGGAGGGGGTTAAAGAGTCAAACCAAAGGCCCGTCAATCGGCTCAGGGAGCCATGGCGGTCACGGTGGCGCCGGCACTGTCCGTGTCGCCGGACGGCGAATAGGGCGGCTGGTTGAACGGGGCAGGGGTCACGTCCGCACCGTGAAGGGTGAAGACGTTGTCACCGATCAGCGAACCCAGGGCCGGAATGCTCTGGACCCAGATCGAGGTGTAGACCTCACCACCGCTAAGGTTGGTGAATCCGCTCCGCCAGTTGGAATAGGAGTTTCCGCCGCCGGTGACCACGTCGATACGCCCGGCCACCTGGCGCGTCTCACCGGCCAGCAAGTTGGTCAGCATGGCGGTGAACTGGGTGTTGAAGGGCACGACGCCGGAGGACGGGTTGGCCGCGATGGCAACTTCGACGGTGTCCTGGGGAACCACCGAGGTGGTACCCACCAGCTTGAAGTCATCGATGTTCCAACCGCCGAACTCAGTGCCGCTGTCACTTTCCATGTGATACTCCACCACCACCGAGGCATTGTCGTCGGCCAGGGCGGAGATGTCGATGTCGTGCACCGTCCACTCGGTATCCATGTGGTTGCCGCTGAACGCGTTCTGCCAGACCTGGGTGCCGTTGACATAGATGGTGGCCTGGTCGTACTGCGCCTCTTCAACGGTGAGCCAGCGCATGTAGCGCAACCGCACGCCGCTGAACCCGCTGCAGTCGATGACCTGGGACTGGATGTAGTTGTGGACGTTGGCGTAGTAGTTGCCGTTCCAGCCGGAAGGCGCCAGGTCATTGCCCCAGATGTTCGAACCGGAATAGGCACTGGAGGGGTCGTAGGAGTTGGGTCCCGGTGAGCCGAGCATCCAGTCGTCCTGGGCCGCCACTTCGTAGTGTGTCCAGCCGCCCTCACCGCTTTCCATGTCGTCGAAGAAGATGGTGCTGAAGCCCACCAGGAAACTGAAGGTGGAAGCAGGGGCCGTCTGGGGCAGGGTACCCGGGCCTTCGTCGTCTTCACCGTAGAGGTAGTAGCTCACCTCGGCACCCACGCCCTGGGCGGGGATGAAGCCGTGGTATTCGTCCAGCTGTCCGGTGGCGGTCATCGCCACACTGGCAAAGGAACCGCCGTCAACCTGGTAGCGCAGTTCCAGCGAACCGGTGTCCAGGGTGTCGGTGATCGAGGTGCAAAGCGTTACCACTTCGTAGGGGTTGATCGTGTCCGGGGTGTCGGCCAGCGGGGTGTGGCTGAAGATCACACCGGTGGGGACCACGTACTCGGTGAGGCCGTGATCGGAGAATATCGTGTTGATCTCGACGAAGTTCGGGGTGTAGTTGGACAGGTTGCCGTCATCGTCGTCGATCACCAGGTAGGCGTCGTAGTCGTCGAGGTAATGATCGGAAGTGTAGAAATGGAGCCAGAAGAGCTCACGCAGCTTATTCAGGCCGGGTTTGTCACCAAGCTTGGTCTGCAGGGAAATCAGCAGGTCATAGTTGGTGGAGCCGATGATCTGCCCCTCGTAGTGCACCTCGCCGGTGTCCTCGGGGTAGGTGTAGTCAGTGCAGATTTCGCGCACCGGGGATCCGTCGGTGTGGAAATAGGGGCCCACTTCGCAACTCTCGGTCTGCATCATCGCCGTGATGTCGCTCCAGCCCTCGGAAGAGGCGCCGTCGTAGATCCCGCTGATATTGTCGTCCAGGCCGTGGCCCCACTCATGGGCCACCACGTCGAACAGTTCACCGGTGTTGTTGCAGCCGCCGCCGGCGAGAAAGAAATTCACCGAGCTGTAGTCGTAGTAGGCATTGCAGGTGTCGTTGATGTTCACATTCGCCGGCAGGCGCTGGTCGAACCAGGTGGGGTGGATCCAGTCCAGGGCCAGGGTACGGATGCGGTCCAGTGAGTGGTAGGTTGCCCGCTCGGCCATGGTGGAGTTGCTGTCGTCCCACATGATGTCCTGGCCGCTGCCCGAGCCGGTGAAGGAAACGGCGGCGTCCGACCCGGCCATGTTGTTCACGTTCCAGTACGGTCCGTAGAGTTCGGCCGAGATGGTGTGGTCGCCGGTGGCCGGTGAGGAGTAGAGACCGTCGATGTCGCTATTGACACTGGCTTCACCGCTGATGTTCACGGTGAGGTAGGGCATCGGCCGCTCGGTGACCGGGTTGGCCACGTGACGCTCATACACATTCGCAGTGACCGTGCCGTCGATGGCGCGAAAGATGTAGTCCCAGCGGGCGACGATGGTCCCGTCGTGGGCGTCGACAAAATAGTGCAGGTTCTGGGGGCCGTCCGCACGGCGAATGTTGACCTGCTGGACCAGGTGATAGTCAAAGGCTCCGCCCACCTTGCGCTGTACCGGGAAGTAGAGCAGGTCGCCGGCCGATTCCAGGCTGTCCACACCATGCTTGAAGCCGCAGTCGTTCTGGGCGATCTCCAGGGCTTCGAGGCCGTCGATTTCGGTGGACGGGTCAACGGCCAGGTCGGGGAAACTGTCTGAACCGAACTGCACCAGGCGGCCGAACTTGTAGCGCAGGTAGACATCGCTGGCATAGACCGGGATACCGTCCACCACCCGCTGGAAGTGGACGAACCAGAGCTCGTTGTCCTGGCCGAGGTTCACCGATTTTGGCTTGAGCACCAGCTCGGTTTCATCCACCATGAAGAGTTCGCTGTTGGCACGGATGAAATCACGGCTGATCTTTTCCACCGTGGCCAAGGTCAGGTTGCCCTCGGGCAGCAGGGGAAGGCCCTCACCCCAGACGAGGTGCGGCGTGCCGGTGCCGGGGTACCAGCGAACCTGCCAGTTCTCGCCGTTGCGGGCGAGGAAGTCCTGCCACATCGGACGCTCGGAAAGGGCCGTCTGCACCACCGGGTCGGGCACGTAGCGCTTGATGCCCTGGGGCTGGCTACTGTTCACCAGCGGCTGATTGGCGAAAACGGGTTGTTCCGCCGAATTGTTGGTAAAAGCCGCCAGATCCGTGGGCATGCTGATGACGGCAACCGCCAAGAACATTACGGTAATGACCAGGGAAAAAGTTCGTTTCATTGGTGGCAGACCTCCTGTGAGAGAAACGGTTTCCGCCACTGTCTGTCGGAATGACATGACAGAAACGGTGATGACTATGAAAATTGGAATAGCGAAAGCCAGGTTGGCTAAAAATGACTTCCGATCAGATTGTGTTTATATATTACAGATAGACTACCATTATGGTCAAGTGATTGTTTATTTTTCTGTTCCGGTAGCAGCCAGAAGTATCTGAAGATCCATGACATTTGTTCCAGTGGGACCGGAGACAACCAGGTCGTCAAGGGCCTCGAAAAAGTGGAAAGCATCGTGGATTTGCAGGGTGCCCAATTGATCGAGACCGGCCCGGGCGGCGCGATTCATGGTTTCGCTGTCCGATATGGCCCCCGTAGCGCTGGTGGGGCCGTCGCTGCCGTCCGTGCCGGCACTGAGCAATACCGCAGCTGGGTATCCCGACAGCAGCGGGGCTGCGGCCAGCGCCAATTCCATGTTTCGCCCACCCAGGCCGTGGCTGGACGGAAGCGTAACTGTCGTTTCGCCACCGGAAAGACAGCAGAGCGGGGAAGAAGAATTGCCTGCCGTCTCGGACAGGAACGCGCTCAAAAGAAGCGGCGCTGCTGAACGCGCTTCTCCGGTGACCGGCTCCTTACGAACCAGCACCCGGCATCCCAATTTCAGCGCCTCTGCCGCCGCACCTTCCAGGGCATGGAGATTCGAACCGGCCACCCGGGTGACGGCACGGCGAAAGCAGGGGTGGCCCGGACCGGGGGTCTCCTCGATGGTGCCGGCAGCCCCGGCCAGCAGTCGATCGAGCACTGGCCGGAGGACCAATGAGCGCAAGCCAAAATCGTCCAGAACCTCGAGCGCCAGGTCAAAGGTAGAGGGGTCGGGGACAGTGGGACCGGAGGCAATCACCTCCGGCCGGTCGCCCACAACATCGGAGAGCAGCAGGGTGGCCAGAGCGGCGGGTTCGGCGGAACGGGCCAAAAGGCCGCCCTTGATCGACGAGAGGTGTTTGCGCACGCAGTTTATCCCTCCGATGCCGGCGCCAGATCGCATGAGCAGGTCGGTAGTGTGCCGCAGGTGCTCCAGTTGCAGCGGCGGGGCCGGGGCCGTGAGCATGGCCGAGGCCCCGCCGGAAAAGAGGCAGAGCACCAGGTCGCCGGAAGCGGCGGAGCCAGCCAGTTCGAGCATCCGCAACGCGGCGTCAACACTGCGGTCATCCGGTAGCGGGTGGCCGGCCGAAAGGGTGGGCAGCGAAAGAGGAACCCCGCACGGTTCGCGAACCACCACCAACCCGTCAACTGACAACGAGTCAAGCTGCTCCACGGCGGCACGGGCCATGGCCGCGGCCGCCTTGCCGGCGGCCAGAAGAATCACCCGCCCCTTTCCCCCGAGGGGCAGCGGCACTCCGTCCACCAGGACCGTTCGGCCGCGAACACTGAGAAGCCGCCGAACAAGCGGGTCCGGATCCGCTGAACGTAATGCTGCTTTGAAAATGCGCAGGGCCATGGATCGCAGCCCCTGAAGTGCGGGGAGGTCAGGGCAGTTCATTCTCTCTCCAGTGAGCGGTGTTGCTGCCTCCTCAACGGAGTGACGGCATGATACTATAAATACACTGTTTTTGGAGAAAGGGCATGGTGGCTCATGGGCCCGATCAGACAACGGCACGTGACAATTCTCCGGCTGCTGCTCCTTGTTCTGTTGAGCGGTTTCGCCTCCGTCCCCAGCGGGACCAGCCCGGTGGATGCCCCAGGCAGCAGGAACGGGTCTGCCCCGGACCAGGAGCAGACCTATGTCCCGCATCAACTGGTGATCCGGACCATCGAGGGCCTGGCCCTGGAGGCCGGCCATTTTCTTTCCCGCCGCACGGCCGACCTGACCGGAGATCCATCCCTGGACCGGCTCTGCAACATGTTCGGACTCACCGGTGCAGTGGAGGGGGGGGGACTGGGCCGCTCACCATCGAGCAGCGGCGGCAGGGCATTCCTGCTCACCTTCGGCCTGAGCGCACCCGACCCGCGGCTGATGCAGCGAGCTTTCCTCGGCAGCACCCTGGTGGCATCGGCCGAACCGAACATGCTGTTTCACAGTTTTGCCATGCCGCCCGACGACCCGTTCTATGCCACCAGCGGAACCTGGAAGCAGTCGTATCCTGACCTCTGGGGCCTGCGGGCCATCGGTGCCGCCCAGGCCTGGTCCCTCTCGGAAGACGATTCCCCGGTGGTGGTCGGGCTGGTGGACAGCGGTCTCGACTTCGGGCATCCCGATATCGGAACTAAGATCTGGCGCAACCCCGGGGAAGTGCCGGACAACGGCCTGGACGACGATGGCAACGGTTTCACCGATGATGTCTGGGGCTACGATTTCACCATTCCCGACGGGTCGCCGGGCAGCGGGCGGCCTTTGGATGTGTATGGCCACGGCACGAACAGTTTCGGGATTATCTCCGCAAACTTTGACAACGGCTACGGCATTCCCGGCTTGGCCTTCAACTGCCGAACCATGTCGATCAAGGGGCTGGGGGACGACGGCAGCGGGACCCTCTTCGATCTCTGCCGAGGTATCCAGTATGCCGTGGACAATGGCGCCCGGGTGCTTTGCCTGGGCTGGGGAGCCCTGGGATCGTCGGACCTGATGGCGGAGACCATCCGGGCGGCCGATGCGTCCGGGGTGGTGGTTCTCTGCGCGGCGGGGAACAGCGGCCTGCCGGTGGCCGGGATAATTCCCGCCGGATATGCTGAAACCATCGCCGTGGGAGCCAGCGAGCCGGGGGGCGGAATCTACGACCTGTCGAATTTTGGCTCGGCTCTGGATCTGGTGGCCCCGGGGATCGACATCCTCACCACCCGTGCCGCCTACAGCGACCCTGCCGGGAATGGCAGCCTCCTCGTGGGCAACGAATTTTTCCGCTCCGCGGGGACGAGCAGCGCGGTGCCCCACGCTGCTGCGGCAGTGGGCCTCCTGCTTGCCCAACGGGAAACGTTATCCAGCGACGCGGTGCGCAGCGCACTGCGCGCCACGGCGGCTCCGTTCCCCGAGAGCCCGGGATTCACCTCCGAAGCCGGATATGGTCAGCTTCATGCCGGACGCCTTCTGGCCCTTGAGCACCCACTGGGCGTCCGGGTGACCAGCCCCGGGCGGGGCGTGATCCTCTTTGGCGACCTCCCGCTGACTGTGGCCGGCCGGGTCAGCGGTAAGGAGCCCTTCCAGTGGCGGATCTCCTGGGGCGCGGGCGAGTTTCCGGCCGGCTTCCAGACCCTGGCCGAAGCCGAGACAGAGGTCCAGGGCCTGTTGCACGTGTCAGCCTCCATGCCCACCAGCGGTCTGAATCCCGGCGTCTACACTGTTCGCCTACAGGCCTGGCATCCGGCCAGCCCCCCGGTGTACGAGGAGCGGGTGAGCCTGGTGATCGACAACAGCCGCGGCCTGCTGAGCGGGACGGTGCTCTCCGCCGGCACCGCGGCCCCGTTGACGGCGGTGGAGCTGACCGCGTTTCACGCGGCAACCCTTGAGATCGCCGCCGTGGTGCACAGCGCTGCTGACGGCCGCTACCGCTTTGAGCAGGGCTTGCCCGCCGGGCCGTACTATGTGCGAGCCGGCAGCGGTTTCACCGATGTCATTCCTCAGTATTTTGACGGGGCCCAGAGCCTCTCCGATGCCCAGGCCGTGGATGTCAGTGCCGGAGAGGAAACCGGCGGCATCGACTTCAATCTTTCCCGGAGGGGATCGATCAGCGGCACGGTGGTCCGCCGCGGCACCGGGGAGCCGGTTCCCGGCGCCATTGTGTCCATCTACTATCCTGCCGGGACGCTGATGCGGGAAACAGTCAGCGGGGCTGACGGCGGATACGGTTTCACCAACCTTCTGGAGCAGCACTACTTCATAGGTGCACGGCATCACGAGCAGCGCTTCGTGCCCCGTTTCTACGATGACCAGCCCGCCATCGAGCAGGCCACTCCGGTGCAGGTGCAGAACGACAATGACACCGGGAGCATCAATCTGGAGTTGAAGCGCCACGGCGGTGTGATCGGCGGCACAGTCCGAAGGGAATCCGACGGCCTCGGGCTCCAGGGTATCGAGGTGGAAGCTGCGGCGCTGCGAGTGGCCTTTCACCGCCGGGCGCTGAGTGGTCCCGACGGCGGCTATCTCCTCGACGACCTTCCCAGCGGTCTCTACCGGGTTTCCGCGGCCGGAGCCGCCGGGGGCTACCGGCGGCAATACTATCCGGGAGCGGACAGTCCCATGGAAGGGGAAACCATGGCCGTCACCGGCGACCAGGAGTTGACCCAGGTGGACTTCTCTCTCCGGCGCGCCTTCTTTGTGGACATCACCGCTTCATCCCCTGGTCTGGCCCGCCCACTTGAGTCCGCGGTATACGGGCTCTGCTGGCGGGACTTCGATGCCGACGGTGATCCCGATCTCTACGCCGTTCCCTCCAGCGGGCGTTGCCGTCTGCTGACCAATGATCAGGGGCAGGGTGGTTTTATCGACCAGACCCTGGAACGCGGAGCGGCCGTTGGCGGTTTGAAGACCGCCGTCTCCGCGGCCGACCATGACAATGACGGTCTCCCCGGGATTCACCTGCCCCGCTACGGACCCTTCGGCAGCCCATTCCCGGACGTATTGCTGCAGACCAGAGCCGGCGAGCCGTATCGTGACGCCGCCGTGGAACTTGGGATTCTCAACCCCCGGGAAGGCATCGACAGCTGCTGGGCCGATTTCGACAACAACGGCTTTGCCGACCTGTTCGTGATCAACCTCTTTCAGCCCGACGCGCTGTTTCTCAACACCGGGGACGGACGGTTCACCGAAGTGGCCGCAACAGCCGGTGTCAGCGGCGATGTAAATGAATCATCAGCCGCGGCGGCCCCCTGTGACATGGACGGGGACGGCCTCACCGACCTGCTGGTGGTGCTTGACGAGTTTCAGGGAAGCCGCAGAAAAAACCACCTCTACCGCAATCTGGGTTTGGGCCGGTTCGAGGACGTTGCGGCCGCGGCAGGGATCGACCTCCTGAGAAGGTCGCTCTGTGCCGCCTGGGGTGATGTGGACAATGACGGTGACCCGGACCTCTTCATCGGCGGGGTCGAGTACGACTCCTTGCTGCGCAACGACGGTTCCGGCCGGTTCACCGACGTCAGTGCGGGGAGCGGCCTGGCCTCATCGCACACCGCACGCGGCGCCTCCTGGGTCGATGTGGACCTGGACGGGTTTCTCGACCTCTTCATCCTGCGCTCCGGCGATGCCGGAAACCGCCTGCTGCTGGGCGACGGCGACTTCGCCTTCCACACTGTATCCATCGAGGCCGGACTGGCGGAGAGCGGAACCTGGACCGCGTTTGCCTGGGCCGACCATGACCTGGACGGAGATCCGGACCTGGCCCTGGCCGGCGGAGGCGGGTGGGTGCAGCTGCTGCGAAATGACCTGGCCATAAATGGGGATGACTCCGGACCGTCGTGGATCGTCATCGACCTTGAGGGCCGGGCAGCGCCTCGTGACGGAACTGGTTCCATGGTGCGGGTGAGGGCCGGCGAGAGGACAATCGTGCGCTACGCCGGTGATCTCCGTGGCCCGCGCAGCAAGGGGGACCAGCGGCTGCTGGTTGGCCTGGATGATTTCGGCGGGGCAACGGTCCAGGCCGAAATTCACTGGTCCAGCGGCACCCGGCAGAGCGTGAAGTTGCCGGTGAACAGTGCTGTCCGGATCGTGGAAGCGGTACCGTCCACCTGGATTGTCGCCGGTACAGGTCAGATCCAGGGCAACCCTGCGAGAATCCGCTGCTTCCTCCCGGGAGGACGGGAGGTGACGTCTGCCCGCATCGCCCCCTTCGACACCGGGCACTGGGGCGTCGAAACAGCTTGTGGTGACCTGGTCGGTGACGGCGTCGACGAGATTCTGGCAGCTCCTGGCCCATCCTCTAATTTTGCACCGCTGGTCAGAGCATTTTCCCCCCTGGGTGGACCGCTTCCCGGTGGTGGGTTGCTGGCCTTTTCCCACTCCGGGTATGGAGCCCGGATCGCCTGCGGGGATACGAACCGCGACGGTCTTGATGAACTGGCGGTTTCGCCCGGCCCGGGTCCGGCTTACGGGCCCCTGATTGGTTTGTACCGCTATGATGCTGCCGTCCCAGGGTGGGCTCGCCTCGAAGGCGTCCCGATGTTTTTCGCCTACGGTTCGGCGGTGCGTGGTGGAGCCAGCCCGGCCTTCGGTGACCTGGACGGTGACGGAATCGCCGAGCTGGTCACCGCACCCGGAGCCCTCCCGGCAAATGGCGCTCACATCCGCGGATGGCGGGTGGAGGATGGAGGAGCCCGGCCGCTGCCGCAGGTCAATTTCCTGGCCTATGCTCCGGGGGTGGGGTATGGTGCCGTGGTGGCCTGCGGTGACCTGGATGGGGACGGCCGGGACGAGATGGTCACCACCCCGGGGCCCGGACCGGCATATGGCCCGCACATCAGGGTCTGGAAAATGAACGATGCGCCCGGGGGAGTGGAACTGGTTGCCGAACTACTGGCCGACCTGCCGGGGCAGGGACAGGGCGCCCGGATCGCCTGCGGTGACCTGGACGGTGATGGCCGGGACGAGCTGGTGGCCTCTTCGGGGCCCGACAGCGGCGCCACATCACTGGTCCGGGCCTGGCGGCTTGTCGGATCGTCACTGGTTCGTGTTGACGGCGTGGCGTTCCATGCTTTTGAGCAGAACGGCGGCGGTGCCGTGCTGGCGGTTGGCCACTTCGAAGAGACATTTCAGCGTATTGAGAAATGAGGGTGAACGTGCTAGTCTCCCGGCACGTATTAAGATCCATTCCAGGAGTTCATCAGCGGACGGCAGTCAGCGTACGGCCGGTGAATTCGACAGGCTGAAGGAGCGGCATGAACAGCGGCATTTCCCGGAAACAGGCTTACATTTTCGCGTTTGCGGCACTGCTCCTGGTCAGTTTCAGCGCGGCCACGTCCTACCTGGCCTACGACATCATCGCCCCCATTGCCGACAAGCTGGAAATGTCCACCGCTGAAGGTGGAATGGGTCTCAGCTCCACCCGAGTCAATTTCCTCTACAGTGTGTACAGTATCCCGGTGATCATCTTCGTGGTCTTCGGCGGCCTGCTGGCGGATAAGATCGGGGTCCGGCGCTCGGGCATCCTGTTCGCCGCCGTATTCGCCCTCGGCACCGTACTGACAGCCATGCAGCCGAGCAAGTATTTCGACGGGGTCAATGACTACTACGTCATGCTTTCCGGCAGGATCCTTCTGGGCATCGGCGCAGAGTGTTTTTACGTGGTGATGAACAAGGTGCTGGCCAAGTGGTTCAAGGACAAGATCCTGGCCACGGCATTCGGCATCAATCTCTTCCTCTGCCGTGCCGGCTCTTATCTCGCCCTGGCATTCGGCGCCTGGCTGATGGATGTGCTCGGGTCCTGGACGCTGACCCTCTGGGTTACCGCGGCGGTTTCCGTATTCTCGGTGCTGGCCATGGTGGCCTACTTCTTCCTCGACCGTTACGGCGAGCGGACAGCGATGACCGCCATCGTCGAGGAAGACGAAGGCGAGTTCAAAATCGGTGAGGCCCTGCGTCTCCCGCTGGCCTTTTGGGTTATCAGTGGTCTTTGCATGATCTATTACTCCGCGGTATTCCCCTTTATCGCCATCGCCCCTCGTTTCTTCATCGAGCATTACGGGATGACCGACATGGCTGCCGGGAAGGTCACCGGTGTGATCATTCTGCTCTCCATGTTCACCACCTGGTTCTTCGGACTGCTGGTGGACAAGTTCGGGAAACGGGCCACCCTGATGATCATCGGTTCCCTGATGATGATCCCCTGCCACGCTTCGCTGGTGCTCACCGACATCACACCCTGGATCCCCATGGTGGTTCTGGGTATCTCGTTCTCACTGGTGCCCGCCGCCCTCTGGCCGGCCCTTCCGCTGATGGTGAAGGACGAGCACATCGGTACCGCGTACGGCGTAATCGCCATGGTGCAGAACATCGGGCTCTTCGCTTTTCCGCTGCTGGCCGGCATCCTGCGCGACAGCTCGGGAAACTACTTCTCCACCATGCTGATGTTCAGCGGCTGCGCTGTGGTGGGCCTGCTCCTGGCCATCTGGCTCAAGGCCATCGAGATGAAACAGGGCTCCTATCTTGACCGCAGGGCAGCCTGACCGGCATCGTTGACGCGCATATCGGCATTCCACTATAATCCCGCTGTTACTATTGTATAGGGTTATTATTTATCAGTTGTTTACGGAGGATGTCGTGGATTTCAATCTCACCGAAGACCACCTGATGATCCGGGATATGGTCCGCGAGTTCGCGGAGAAAGAGATCGCCCCGGTGATCATGGAGTATGACGAGTCCCAGGAGTTCCACTGGCCCATCGCCAAAAAGCTGGCTGAGCTGGGCATGTTCGGCATCATCTTCGATGAGAAATACGGCGGTGCCGGGATGAGTTACATCCACTACGTCCTGATCCTCGAGGAGCTGGCCCGGGTGGACGGTTCGGTGGCGCTCACCATTGCCGCCCACAACTCGCTTTGCACCAACCACATCAATCTCTGCGGCACCGAGGACCAGAAGCTGAAGTATCTGCCCCAACTCTGCAGCGGGGAGAGCATCGGCGCCTGGGCCCTCACCGAGCCCGGTTCGGGCAGCGACGCCGGCGGCATGCGCACCACGGCCGTGGAAGACGGTGAGAGCTGGGTGCTCAACGGCACGAAGACTTTCATCACCCACGCCACCGTGGGCAAGATCTCGGTGGTGCTTGCGGTGACCGACCCTGATGCGGGAAGCAAGAAGGCCTCGGCCTTCATCATCGAGTCCGGCACCCCGGGGTTCAGCTATGCCGGCAAGGAGAACAAACTCGGCATGCGCTCCAGTGACACCGCCCAGCTGGTGATGGAGGACTGCCGGATTCCCAGGGAGAACCTGCTGGGCCAGCGGGGCCAGGGCTTTGTCGATGCCCTGCGCATCCTCGACGGCGGCCGGATCAGCATCGCGGCGCTGGGCGTGGGCCTGGCCCAGGGGGCGGTGGCCCACTCGATCAAGTATGCCAAGGAGCGGGAACAGTTCGGCAAACCCATCGGCTCCTTCCAGGCCATCCAGTGGATGCTGGCCGACATGGCCACCGAAGCCGATGCCGCACACCTCCTCACTCTCAAGGCGGCCCAGCTCAAGGACCAGGGCAGGGAAGTGAACAAGGAATCGGCCATGGCCAAGTACTACGCCGGCGAGTGCAGCGTGCGCAACTCCAGCAAGGCGGTGCAGATCTTCGGCGGCTACGGCATGTCCAAGGACTACCCGGTGGAAAAGATCTACCGCGACTGCAAGCTCTGCACCATCGGCGAGGGCACCTCTGAGATCCAGAAGCTGGTGATCGCCCGCAAACTATTTGCCTGAGGACCGCCATGGTTCGCAAGATCGATCACATCGGTATGGCCGTGCACAGCCTGGAAGCGGGCCTGGCCTTTTACAAGGCGCTGGGGCTCCAGGTTTCGGGCCGGGAGACCGTGGCCAGCCAACAGGTGGCGGTGGCTTTCATCGAGGTGGGCCAGAGCCGCGTGGAGTTGCTTGAACCCACCGGCCCTGAATCACCCATCGCCCGCTTTCTCGAGAAGCGTGGAGAGGGGATCCACCATGTCTGCCTGCGGGTGGACGACCTTGAAAGCCGCCTGGCAGAGCTTAAGACCGCCGGGGTTCGGCTGATCAACAGTGAGCCGGTGGAGGGCGCCGATGGATGCCTGGTTGCTTTTGTCCATCCGGCCTCGGCCTCCGGCGTGCTGATCGAACTCAGCCAGCCTGGCCCGGCAGGGGTATCAGAATGACCGCTCCGCAGGATCATGCCATCTCCGCCGGCTCGGTGGTGATTGTCTATCTGCAGCAGCCGCGGGAAAAGTATCTCGGCCTGCTCATCAAACTGGACAACCTGGGGGCGCAGCTGCGGGGCATCGACCTCAATTCTTTCGATGACCTGGCCAGCCAGACAACGGCGGACGGAGCTGATGAGGGTTTCGGTCCAGTCCTCTCCACCATGTTTATTCCGGCCATGCGCATCGAACGGATCCTCCTCGACGAACCGGCAGGAACACTGCCTTCCTGCGGACAGCGGTTCCAGGCCCGCACCGGGATCGATTTCGCCGTATTCCTCCGATCCAGCTGAACTGAACCAGGGAGACCATCGATGATCGACAGAGCCGGGGCCTTCGAATTGCTGACCTCGAAAACGGAAACCGACTGGCTGGTCAAGCACTGTCTGGCCTCCGAAGCGGTGATCCGCGCCATGGCCCGGCGGCTGGGGCGGGACGAAGAGCTTTGGGGCCTGGTGGGGCTGCTCCACGACCTCGATTTCGACAAAACCAAGGAAAGACCTACAGAGCACGGATTGCGGACCACGGAATGGCTTGCCGAGAGTGGCCTGCCCACCGAGGCGCTACAGTCGATCAGGGCCCACAACGCCGAATCGCTGGGGCTGCAGCGGGAGAGCGAGCTTGATTTCGCGCTCAGCTGCAGTGAGAGCATCACGGGATTGATCGTGGCCGCGGCTTTGGTCAGGCCGGATAAAAAACTTGCCGGGGTGAAACCCAAGTCGATCCGCAAGCGGATAAAGGAAAAAGCCTTTGCCCGCGCGGTGAACCGGGACCAGATCAGGGAATGCGAAAAGGCCGGAGTGCCGCTTGACGAATTCATCGAATTGAGCCTTGAGGCCATGAAGGGCATCAGTGACGACATCGGTTTGTGAACCGGTGGTGTAAGGGTGTGATGACAACGGATGAATACAGGCCCGTGGATGAGAGGCGCCACGGCTTCGACCGGGCCGTGGAGGATGAGCCGCTGACTTTCGATCCCTCCGCTGCGCCACGGGCGGGCAATGGGGTCTATGTCGCTCCCAGCGCTGTGGTCACCGGTGACGTTGTGCTCGGTGACGGCGCCAGTGTCTGGCACAATGCGGTGGTGCGTGGTGACATCGACTATATTCGAATCGGCCGGGACAGCAATGTTCAGGACGGTGCCGTGATCCACGTCACCGGCGGTGTCTACCCGGTGCGGATAGGTGACCGGGTCAGCCTGGCCCACGGAGCCATCGTCCACGGCTGTGTCATAGAGGATGAGTGTCTGATCGGGATCGGGGCCATCGTTCTGGACAACGCCACGGTGGGGCGAGGCTCACTGGTGGCTGCCGGCTGCGTGGTTCCCGAAGGTATGAGTATTCCGCCGGACTCACTGGTGGCCGGACTCCCGGGGAAAGTCAGGGGACCGCTGGACCACAGGCAACGGGAGCTGATGTCCCGCATCACCATTCGCTATCTCGAACACACGAAAAAGGCGCTGCGGGGCGAGATCTGAAAATTGCCCCCCGCTTGAGGGATGAGGAACATGGGCGAAGAAGAGGGAAGAGAAGAGCGGAACGAAGGGATCGAGATCGAGGACCTGGGTCGCCTGCGGCGCAGCGACTACTGCGGTGAACTGACCGCGGAGGCGCTCGGGCAACGGGTAGTGCTCATGGGCTGGGTGGCCCGCCGCCGCGATCTCGGCTCACTGATCTTTGTGGACCTCCGGGACCGCAGCGGGATCGTCCAGGTGGTATTCGACCGTGAGGGGGATGCCGATCTTTACGCCCGGGCCAAGCAGTTGCGCCCGGAGTTCGTGGTGGCCGTGGGTGGTGATGTGTCCGCCCGGGCCGAGGGCATGGCCAACACCGAGATGGCGACCGGCATGGTGGAGGTGAAAGCCTGCAGCCTGGCCATCCTCAACATCTCGCTGCCGCCGCCGATCCTGGTAAATAAGGAGGAAGACGAGTCGGACGAGCTGCGCATGCGCTACCGCTATATAGATCTTCGTCGAAAGCGGATGCTGGGCAATCTGATACTGCGGGACAAGGTCTCCTTCACCATTCGCCAGCAGTTGCGCCAAGACGGGTTCATGGAGGTGGAGACACCGATGCTGACCAAGGCCACCCCGGAGGGAGCCCGGGATTTCCTCGTTCCTTCCCGCCTGCATGTCGGTCGGTTCTACGCGCTGCCCCAGTCGCCGCAGCTGTTCAAGCAACTGCTGATGGTCGGCGGTGTGGACCGTTACTACCAGGTGGTGAAGTGCTTTCGTGATGAGGATTTTCGTGCCGACCGCCAGCCCGAGTTCACCCAGCTGGACATGGAGATGTCCTTTGTCAGCCCGGAAGAGGTGATCGCCACGGTGGAAGAGCTTATCGATGTGTTGTTCCGCCTGGTCGATGTTGCGGTGGATCCCCCGATGCTGCGCCTGACCTATGCGGAGGCCATGGCACGATATGGGACGGATCGGCCCGATTTGCGAAACCCGCTGCAATTGGTCGAGGTTTCGCAGCAGGTGTCCGGATCGGATTTCCGGCTGTTCCGCGAAACCGTTGCCGGCGGGGGAGCGGTTGTGGCCCTAGCGGTGCCCGGCGGCGCGGAGCTTTCACGAAGCAAACTCGACCGCCTCACTGCCCAGGCCAAGGATCTGGGCGCTGGAGGCCTGATCTGGATCAAGGTCGCCGACGACGGGACCTTTGCCTCACCGGTGCTCAAGTTCATCGGCGACGACGGCGCCCGGGGACTTGTGGAAACCTGCGGGGCCGGAGACGGCGACCTGCTCCTGCTGGTGGCCGACCGCCGGCCGGTGGCCCAGAAGGTGCTGGGCGAACTGCGCATGATCGTGGCCGAGGATCGTGGGTTGATCGACCGGGAGGGGTTCGCCTTTCTCTGGGTTACCGAATTTCCGCTCTTCGATTACGACGAGGAGGAACAGCGCCACGTGGCGGTGCACCACCCCTTTACCGCGCCGATGCCCGAGGACCTGCACCTGCTTGAATCGGACCCGCTTGCCGTGCGTTCCATGGCCTACGATATCGTGGTCAACGGTCTGGAGATCGGTGGCGGCTCGATCAGGATTTACCGTCCGGACGTCCAGCAGCGGGTATTCAACCTGCTGGGGATCGGCGAAGAGGAAGCGCAGGAAAAGTTCGGTTTTCTGCTCGATGCCCTGAAATACGGGGCCCCGCCACACGGCGGTATCGCTCTGGGCCTTGATCGTCTGGTGATGGTACTGGCCGGGGAATCGTCGATCCGGGAGGTTATTCCTTTCCCCAAGACCACCAGCGGGATCTGTCCGCTCACCGGTGCCCCGGCCGGGGCCAACCGGGGGCAACTCAAGGAGCTGGGGCTGGGTGACACACCGGTCCGTTGACTCGGTTCAGGCCCCATGTTAATGTCATTTTGGGGCTTAGCGGTGAGTCTGCATGGCCACCGCCACCTGGGACGCATGGAAAAACTACTGGTTTCCGAAGAAGGTATCGCAACACTGTTTGGCAGCTTCGACCGCAACTTGAAGTCGATCGAGGAAGCCTATCAGGTGTCCATCTCCGCCCGGGGAGCCAACATCTTCCTTGAGGGAGATGCCGGCCAGGTGGCTAAGGTGGAAAGCCTGCTGCGCCAGCTCTCCAGCCTGGTGCAGGAAGGCCTTCCGCTGAAGCAGGCCGATTTCGAGGCGTCGATCCAGTTGCTGCAGCGCGACCCCAAGGCCTCGCTGCGTGACCTGCTGGTGGATTCCTCGCTCCGGCCTTCGATGAAGAAGATCGTTCACCCCAAGAGCCCCAATCAAAAACGGTATCTGGAGTCGATCCAGTCCAACGACATGGTTTTCGGCATCGGCCCCGCAGGCACCGGCAAAACCTACCTCGCCATGGCCATGGCCGTGGCCCACCTCAACGGGAACCGGGTGTCGCGCATCGTTCTCACCAGGCCCGCGGTGGAGGCTGGGGAACGGCTGGGCTATCTTCCCGGCACCCTCTCGGAGAAAATCGACCCGTATCTGCGTCCGCTCTACGATGCGCTGAACGACCTGATGGAGATCGACCGGGCGCACAAGCTGCTGGATCGCGGGGTGATCGAGATTGCGCCCCTGGCCTACATGCGCGGCCGCACGCTGAACGACAGTTTTCTAATTCTCGACGAAGCGCAGAACACCACCAGCGAGCAGATGAAGATGTTCC
>JAQAZP010000180.1:0-7747 GCA_032127265.1 Acidobacteriota bacterium | reverse complement strand
ACCCGGCTGCCGAAGACGAGCCGCCAGCCGGGTGATACCCCGCAGCGGCACGCGGACCCAGCGCGGCCGGTTGTTCAATTCGTAGTCCAGTTCATAGAACGCCTTCTCCAGCATGAAGGACTCCAGCTGCCGCTCGAGGTCTTCCTGTCGTTCGGGCACAAGTCCGCTGCCGTGGACCATTTTCAGGTAGCCGTCGAGGAAAGCCGCCGACGCGTAGGCCTCCCAGGTGCGCAGCCACGGTTTCAGCTGCCGGGCGTCGTCGGGCCGGTCGGCGGTGAGGCTGTCCAGCACGGTCTCAGCGGCATAGCTGAAAGAGCGGAGCATGCCGGCCACGTCGAGCAGGGCCGAATGCTTGCATCGGCGTTCGGCCAGCGGCCTCATCGGCTCCCCCTCGAAATCGATGAGCACGAAGTCGCTCTCGGTGCGCAGCACCTGGCCCAGGTGGTAGTCGCCGTGGCAGCGGATACGGACGTACGAGCCCTCCATCCCGCCCATCGACTGCACAGCCTCGAGTATCGCCGGCCCGGCGGCGAGTGCCTCGCGGGCCAGGGTGGCCGTGTCACCGTCCAGGGATTCCAGGCGTTCGCCGAGCCGTGCGAGGCCGGAGGCCGCTGTCCGCTGAAACCGGGCGACCAGTGATTCGAGGTAGCCGGCGCTGGCCGGCTCGGGCCGGAAGGCCGGGTCGTGACGGTCGCTGGCCAGGGCCTGGTGGAACTGCGCCGTGCGTAGTCCGAGGTGCCGGGCCGATTCGAAATAGCTGCCGATGCCCTCCGACAGCTCATCCGGGGGAGGCGTACCGACCAGCTCCAGGGGTGACGCTGCCTCCGGCGGCGGTTCGCCGGTGCGGCTGCCGCTGAGCCAGTCCTCTGCGAAACGGCGCAGCGTGTCGAGGGTGAAGGTCCAGCCATCCCCCTGGTTGGGCACGAACCACTGGAGCATGGCCAGGGTGGACGGCTCAGCCCCCGGCGCCCGCCAGGCGAGGCCGCCGGCCACCCGGGGCAGCTGCCGGAACGTGGTCCGTTCGGTCAACTGGAGGCCGATTTCGAGGTCAGGGTTGGGCCCGTCTTCCACCGTGCGGAAGAATTTGAGCAGCAGCCCGTCCTCCACCAGCACCGAGGTGTTGCTCTGCTCCACCGGCAGGAACTTCATCGGCGGCGGCGCACTCCGCTCGCCCCCCGACTCGGCGAAATCTCGTTCGTCGCGGTACGCCTGGGTGACGAAGGCCTCCACCACGCCGCCCCCGCCAGTGGACAGCTGCTGGTCGTTGGTCATTGCCGTGGTCAGCATGGAGAGCGAGGTCTGGTCGGCCAGGGCGTCGAAGAGGACGCCGCTACCGCGGGGGGATTCGATCCAGGCCACCAGGCTCTCCGGGATCGAATTGGAGAGGGCCTCGGCCTGGGCGCCGAGCACCGCCTTGAGCGGCAGGACGTATCGTTCGCTGCCACCGCCCTCGTAGCGGACGTCGACGAGAAAGATGTAGAAGCCGACACCGACCTTGCACCAGTCGGCGGCCCTGATCTCCGACACCGTGCGGGCCTTGCCGCGGAACCAGCGCTGACGCGACAGGTAAACGCTGAGCACGTCCCGCTCCAGGCAGCGGATGACGGCTTCGTGGACCAGCGAGTCCACGCCCTGCTCCAGGCGGAGCAGGGGCAGGGTGTGCTGGGCCGTCTCGCGGGTCGAGGCGGCGCGGATCGGCTCGGGACGCGGTTCGAGCACGAACCAGTAAAAGGCGTGCGGCCCGAGGGTGAGGAAGTAGGGCAGTTCACCGATGGTGGGGAACCCGGTGCGTCCCACCATCTCCACCGGGGTCCAGCCGTTGTAAGCCGAGAGGTCCAGCTCCACCGGTTGGGCGAAACGGGACAGGTTGGCCACGGCCAGGATCACCTCGCTGCGGTAGCGCCGGATGTAGGCCAGCACTTTGCGGTTCTCGGGGAAGAGGAACTCCATGCTGCCCCGGCCGAAGGCCCTGTGCTGGCGCCGCAGGGCGATCAGTCGCTTCATGAAGTGGAGCGGCGACGAGGGGTCCCGCTGCTGCGCCTCGACGTTCACTGAACCGTAGCCGTAGACCGGGTCCATGTTCACCGGCAGGTAGAGCCGCGCGGTGTCGGCCGGGGAGAAGCCGGCGTTGCGGTCAGTGGACCACTGCATCGGCGTGCGCACCCCGTCACGGTCCCCGAGGTAGATGTTGTCCCCCATGCCGATCTCGTCGCCGTAGTAGATCACCGGCGTGCCGGGGAAGGAGAAGAGCAGGCTGTAGAGCAGCTCCATCCGCCGCCGGCTGTTGTTGACCAGCGGGGCCAGCCGCCGGCGGATGCCGATGTTGACCCGCATCCGCGGGTCGGCGGCGTACTCGCGGTACATGTAATCCCGCTCGTCATCGGTCACCATCTCCAGGGTCAGCTCGTCATGGTTTCGGAGGAAGAGGGCCCACTGGCAGCTGGAGGGGATCTCCGGGGTGCGGGCGATGATCTCGGTGACCGGGTGGCGGTCCTCCTGCCTTAGGGCCATGTAGATTCGCGGCATCAGTGGGAAGTGGAAGGCCATGTGACATTCGTCGCCGTTGCCGAAGTAGGGGCGGACGTCGTCGGGCCACTGGTTCGCCTCGGCCAGCAGCATCCGGTTGTCGTAGAGCTGGTCCACCTCGCGGCGGATCGTCCTGATCACCTCGTGGGTCTCGGGCAGGTTCTCGTTGTTCGTGCCCTCCCGCACGCACAGGTAGGGGACCGCGTCGAGCCGCACCCCGTCAACGCCCATGTCGAGCCAGAAGCGGAGGACCCGGATCACCTCCTTGACCACGCGGGGATTGTTGAGGTTGAGGTCCGGCTGGTGGCTGAAGAAGCGGTGCCAGTAATAGGCACCGGCCACCTGGTCCCAGGACCAGTTCGAGGTCTCGGTGTCGGTAAAGATGATCCGCGTTTCGGGGAACCTGGTGTCGGTGTCGCTCCAGACGTAGTAGTCCCGTTTCACCGTGCCGGGGCGGGCCCGGCGAGCGGCCTGGAACCAGGGGTGCTGATCCGAGGTGTGGTTGATCACCAGCTCGGTGATAACCTGGATGCCCCGCCGGTGGGCCTGGCGCACGAAGCGGCGGAATTGGGCCAGGGTGCCGTAGTCGCCGTGGACGTTGCGGTAGTCGGAAATATCGTAGCCGTCGTCACGGAGCGGCGATGGGTAGAAGGGGAGCAGCCAGACGGCCGAGACGCCCAGGTCCTGGAGGTAGTCGAGCTTTTCTTCCAGGCCGGCGAAGTCGCCGCGGCCGTCGCCGTTGCTGTCGCGGAAGGCCTTGACGTGCAGTTCGTAAATGATGGCGTCCTTGTACCACTGGCTGTATCGATCGTGTTCGTTCATCGCACTCCTCGTGCCGCGCCGCTCAGATGAAGTAGTCGAAGTCCCGCTCGGTGCGCACCATCCGCCGGAGCCTGAACAGCTGGGCCGGCATCTGCGCCGGGTCCAGGCGGACGTAGTTCCGCGCCCCGTGCCAGAGGTAGTGGCCCCCGCCGATCAGGTCGTGGACCTGGAACGCATCCCCGGGGCGGATGCCGAAAGCTTTGAGGGGCAGGTCTACCCAGCCGTGGTGCACGTGGTGCGGGTCGAGGTTGACCACCACCAGCACGATGTTCGACAGGTCGGCCGTCATCTTGCTGTAGCAGATGAGCTGGTCGGCGTCCACCGGGTGGAAAAGCAGCCGCTCGTTGGTAGCGAGCGCGGGGTTCTCGCGCCGGATGGCGTTGATTCTGGCGATCAGCGGCCGGAGGTTCCCCGGGGAGTCGGGGTCGCGCCGGCGGAGTTCGTACTTCTCCGAGTTGAGGTATTCCTCGGTTCCGGGAACCGCCTCCGCCTCACAGAATTCGAACCCGCTGTAGATGCCGTAGGAGGCGGAGAGCGTTGCGGCGAGGACGAGCCGCGCCTGGAACGCCGGCCGGCCGCCGAACTGCAGGTATTGCGGCAGGATATCCGGCGTACTGGTGAAGAAGTTGGGCCGCAGGAACTCGCTCACCGGGGGTCGGGTCAGCTCGGTGACGTAGTCGGTGAGTTCCCGTTTCGTGTTGCGCCAGGTAAAGTAGGTGTACGACTGGTCGAAGCCCACCTTGGCCAGGGCCTGCATCATCTTCGGCCGGGTGAACGCCTCGGAGAGGAAGATCGTGTCCGGGTGCTCCGTCTTCAGCCCGCCAATCAGCCACTGCCAGAAGCGGATCGGCTTGGTGTGCGGGTTGTCCACGCGGAAAATCCTGATCCCGTGCTCGATCCAGAAGCGGAACACCCCGAGCATCTCCCCCCAGAGCGCCCGCCAGTCCGCGCACTCGAAGTCGAGGGGGTAGATATCCTCGTAGGTCTTCGGGGGGTTCTCGGCACAGGCGATGGTCCCGTCGGACCGGTGCCGGAACCACCCCGGGTGCTGGCGTACCCATGGATGGTCCGGCGAGCACTGCAGGGCGATGTCCATCGCCACCTCCAGTCCGGCTTCGCCGGCCGTCGCCACCAGGCAGTCGAAATCCTCGATAGTGCCGAGGTCGGGGTGAACCGCGGTGTGACCGCCCTCCTCGGCGCCGATGGCCCAGGGGCTTCCAGGGCTGTCCGGGCCGGCCTCGAGGCGGTTGTTCGGACCCTTCCGGTTGGTACGGCCGATGGGGTGGATCGGCGGGAAGTAGAGTACGTCGAAGCCCAGACCGGCAATGTCGGGCAGCAACCGTTCGATGTCGCGGAGCGTGCCGCTCCGTTCCGGGTCCGGGGAGGCCGAACGGGGGAACAGCTCGTACCAGGCCCCGCTACGCGCCAGCTCGCGGTTCACGGTCAGCCGCCGCGCCGGCTCCAGAGCGGACGAACGGGAACGATCGGGGTGCCGCCGGGCCGCCTCGGCGAGCTCCTCGCCGAGGGCCGCGGCCACCCGCCTCTCCGGCGGAGCCTCCCCGCGGAGGGCATCGGCACCTCTTTTCAGCAGCCGGGCGTCGGCGCTCCCGGCCCGCGCGGCCGCTGCATCGAGCAGCGCCGCGCCGTCCATCAGGTCAACGGCGGTGACGCGATCGGCCGCCGCCTTCTTTTCCAGACCGGCGCGCCACGAGCCGAAGCGGTCCACCCAGGCTTCCACGGTGAACTCCCAGGGCCCGGTGCGATCGACGGTGAAGCTGCCGTGCCAGGCGTCATTGACGCCCGGGCGCAGCGGCGTTTCCTCCCAGGAGGCGGCCGACCCCGCCCGGTAACGGACCACGCCGGTCAGCGTGTCGTGGCCGTCGACCACCAGGTCGGCAGTAACGGTGACCGTGTCCCCTACGGTCCGTTTCGCTGGGAAACGCCCGCCGTCGAGGCTCGGCCGGATGTCGCCGATCCAGACACGGCACGACAGCTCGCCCGCCCGCCCCCCGGTACCGGCCTTCTTCTTGCGATTCATTCCTCCTCCTCGTTCTGTGAGGGACGCCCGACGCTGCGATAGAGATCCAGGACGCGGGCGGCGACGCGGTCCCACCCGAATAGGGCCGCCGCCACTTCCCTGCCGCGCCGGCCCATCTCCCGGCCCCGGTCCGGGTCATCGAGCAGCGACTGCATCGCCCCGGCCAGGCGGCCGGCAAAGGCACCTGGATCGGCCGGTCCGTAGTGCCCGTCTCCCGCCGGCTCGACGGGTACCAGCAAACCCGTCTCCCCGTGCCGCACCACGTCGGGGATCCCGCCGACGGCGCTGGCCACCACTGGCGTCTCGCAGGCCATCGCCTCGAGGTTGATGATCCCGAACGGTTCGTAGACCGACGGGCAGCAGAAGAGGGCGGCGTGGGAGTAGAGCTGGATGGCTTCCGCTCGCGGCACCATGGCGTTGATCCAGACCGTCCTGAGCCCCTCCCGGCGCAGCCGGGCGACGGCCCCGGCCACCTCGCGCCCGATTTCCGGCGTGTCCGGCGACGAGGCGCAGATCACCACCTGGACCGGCCCGTCGAGGAGGCCGGCCGCCTCGAGAAAGTGGTCGATGCCCTTCTGACGGCTCAGCCGGCCGAGGAAGAGCGCATAGGGCATCCCGGGATCGATACCGTGGCGTCTGAGGGCGTCCTTGTCCGCGATCGGCCGGTAGGTCTCGGTGTCGATGCCGTTGGGAATCACGTGCACCCGATCAGGGGCCAGGTCGAACAACCGGAGGATCTGCCCCCGTTCGCCCGCCGAGACGGCGATCACCGCATCGGCCATTTCCAGGGCTGTGCGCTCGAGCCAGGCGGAGAGATCGTAACCGCGGCCCAGTTGCTCCCGTTTCCAGGGCCGCAGTGGCTCCAGAGAGTGCACCGTCATCACCAGCGGCGTGCCGTAAACCAGGCGGGAGATGATCCCGGGCCAGGCGGCATACCAGGTGTGCCCGTGCACCACGTCGGCCTCCACCGGTTCAGCGGTGATGCGCAGCCCCGCGAGCAGCACCTCCAGCGCACGCGCTTCCCGAGCCGGGTTGCCATCGAACATCCGGTCTCCCGAAGGATAGCCGCGCACCGCCGGGTTCCGCCCCGGCAGGTCCTGGTCGCCGAAACAGCGGACCTCTACCGTTGCGAGCCGCGCCAGCTCCCGGGCGAGGTGCTCCACGTGCACCCCCGCGCCGCCGTAGACATGCGGCGGGTATTCCCTTGTCAGTATTGTCACGTTCATCATTCGTCGTACTTCGATGACGCCGGTCCTTTGCTCCCGGGCCACAGGCAGTTAATCGTCCCTCTATTCTATAGATTATCATGGCGTATGCAAACGAGGATGTCGTTACCGACCTGCTGACGGCTCCCGAGGAGGATGGTGCTCAGGCCCGGTCTGTGGTGCAAGGCCCTGAACGTGAGAGAGCATAGCGGCACCGATGGAAGTGGCGCCTGAACGTGTACCCGTCAGGCGTCAATCGTGCAGTGTCAGCCCCACTACTGCACCGTCACCCGTGGTTAGCCGCCGAGTTCCTGAATTCCTGCGGAATACAGTCCACGCGCAGACAATATTTCAATCAGACTGACAAATTGTCCATTTCGGGATATTCTCTCGCCATGCTGATTCAACGTGGAATCGGGGCGCGCGACTGAATGTCGCTGCTCGAGGCCAGCTACCTGGTCTTCCTGCTCCAGCCCTGCCACGTGAACCTCAACAAGCGGATCGTCAAGCAGCCGAAACTCTATTTCTTCGATTCCGGGTTACTTTGTGCGCTGCTCCGGCTGCAGGATCAGGGTCAGATCGCCCAGCACCATCTGCGTGGCGGTATTTTCGAGTCCTTTGTCGTATCCGAGCTGGTCAAGGCCCGCTGGGCTTCCGGCAATACCGGCCTCACCAGTCGGTGTCGGGGGTGGGCCGATGGTCATCCGGCTCGGGCGGCCCGCGGCCGGGGGCTGAGTGTGGGAGGCGCAGCGGCACTTCCCTGGCCGGCGTGATGGGCGGCGGTTCCGCCGGTTGGCCGAGATGAGTGAGGATGCGGTTGATCACAACGGGTTGAGTGATGAAGGCCACAATACGCATCGGCGAGGCACAGTGGGGACAGAGCAGTGGCAGTGCCGCCTCGTAGATTCTGGCGATGAGCATGGCCCAGGAGAGTCGTGAGGCACGACTCCGCGGGCTTGGCTTTGGCTTGTTGGTGCCTGGATCGGCCGCCTCATCGCCGGGCGTGTTTTGCCCTTCGAGCCCCATGGAGCGGGCAGCCTCGGCCAGTCTGTCGGCCAGGACGCCGGCCGGCCCGGCCGAAGCGATCACCTGTTGCCGCAGGGGGCTGTTCGGTGCCAGCACACCGGCATAGCGGTGCCGGTGAACCCGTGGTGGT
>JAQAZP010000179.1:0-10592 GCA_032127265.1 Acidobacteriota bacterium | reverse complement strand
TTCGCCAGCGAAACCGTGACCCGGCTGATCGAGCGGCTGGCCACAGATCCGCATACGCCCCAACGGGCCGAGAAGGACGGCATCGCCCTCATCGTGCGGGCGGACGATCGCACGCGATTCGTGGCCTTCGACGCCGAGTTGAATGGTTTTTCGGCGCTGCATGTGATTCTCGACGTTGAAGTGGACGCCGCCAAGGCCGCACGCTCGAGCGGTCGCTGAAATGGCGGATCGTCACCAGACGAACCAGAGCGGACTGCCGGACATACACCAGGGCGATCTCAATACGGCGGGCGCCCGGATACCAGGCACCCTCGTGATCCTCGCCGGAATTCTGGTGCTGGCTGCGTTGGCGACGCTCGTGTTGCCGCGAGGCAGCTATGACCGCACCACAAAGACGTTTCAGGTCCTCGTCCCGCACACGGTCGGAGTGAACGAGGATCTGGCCGCGATCCTCGAGGAGGCCGGCGCGCCGGCGGAGACTGCGCTCGAGTCCCTGGTCGAACGCGATTCACGCGCGCCGTTGACGGCACTGACCCCGGGCGCTCGCATTCTCGTGCCGAAACCGGGCATGACTCGCGAGACGATCACGCCGAACACCTACCGCCGCCTGGCCGCGGAAGATCCGCGCAGCTTTTTGGAGAAGGTCAAGATCGCGGCCCGCGAGGTGGCGCTGGCGCCAATTACCGGGTTCAAGGCGCGGGCGCAGGTCATCGCCTTCGTCCTGTTGATCGGCGCGGCGTTTGGCGTGTTGCTGGCAACCGGCGCAATTGACCGCGCGCTCGTGCGTGGCGTGACGCTGCTCGGTGAAGGTCGGATACGATTGCTCGTCATTCCGGCGTCGATGGTGCTCTTCAGCGCGGGGGGCGCGATCTTCGGCATGGGCGAGAGCACGATCGCGTTCGTGCTGGTGACGATACCTCTGGCGATTCGCCTGGGCTACGACACGATCACCGGCATTTGCATCTGCTATCTGGCCTCGCAGGTCGGGTTCGCGGGTGCGTTTTACAATCCGTTCACCATCGGGATCGCGCAGAGCATCGCGGAACTGCCGTATCCGAGCGGCCTCGGTTTTCGCATCGTGGTCTGGGCCGTCGTCACGACGACGGCTGCCGTGTTCGTGATGTGGTGGGCGGCGCGCGTGCAACGCGACCCCAGCCGTTCGCCGACCTACGCGCTTGATGAACATTGGCGACGGCGTCTCGGGCGTCGTGCAGAGACGGACCCCAGCCCGCTGCGTTTGCGCGAGTGGCTCGTGGTCCTTGTCGCCATCGGAACGCTGGCGTTTTCGGGGATCGGCGTTGCCGTCTGGGACTGGTACATCGATGAGATGGCCGCCCTTTTCGTCGTCTCGGGCCTCCTGGGCGGCTGGCTGGGCGGGTTCCGGGTCGGTCGCATCGCGACCGAGTTCAAAGACGGTGCGGCGTCCATGATCGAGCCGGCTCTGATTATCGCCCTCTCCGCCGGCGTGCTGGAGGTGCTGCGGCAGGGCCAGGTGCTCGACACGGTGCTGATGGCGATCGCCGCGCCGCTCGAGGAATTGGTCCAGCCTTTGGCTGCCACGCTCATCATGTGCGGCCAGGCCGTCGTGAACTTCTTCGTGCCCTCAGGCTCGGGCCAGGCGGCGTTGACCATGCCGGTCATGACGCCCCTCTGCGACATCCTCGGCCTGGATCGCCAGGTGGGCGTGCTGGCGTTCCAGTTCGGCGACGGGTTCGGCAACATGCTGATTCCGACGTCGGCCGTCCTGATGGGCGTGCTGGGCGCCGCCCGAGTGCCGTGGTCCGTATGGATACGCTGGGTCTGGAAGCTGATTCTGCTTTTGCACGTGATCGCGGCGTTTATGTTGTTGGTGGCCATCTACGGACCGCAGAGCTGGATGCAGTGAAACTCGAGTTTTCGGAAATCACTGGAGTCCCGATATGACAGCCCTCTTGCAGAGTCTCTGTCTCGCGTTTCTGCTGGTGCTCCCAACCGCGCCGTGGGCGCAGGTTCCCGCTGCCGCCTTTCCCGAAGACCACCGCAAGCTTGCCAAGACGATCTCGTACGCGGAGATGGAGGCCTTCCTCGAGAGCGTGGACGGGAAGGGCCCGATCAGCGTGTCCGTGGAAGGCACGAGCTTCGAGGGCCGGGCCCTCTACCTGGTGCACGCGAGCCACTCCGTGACGGCCAAATGGAGGATCCTGTTCTACGCGCAGCAACACGGCGACGAGGTCTCCGGAAAGGATGCGCTCCTCTATCTGGTGCGGGAAATCGCGAACACGCCGCAGCTGCTGCCACGCGACGTGGACCTCTGGATCATGCCGATGGTCAACCCGGACGGCGCCGAGGCGGGCACGCGCAAGAACGCGGCCGGCGCCGACCTGAACCGCGACCACATCGTCCTCGAGCAATCCGAGACGCAGGCGCTGCACCGGGTGGCCAGGCGTCTGAGACCGCACGTGGCGGTAGACTGCCACGAATTCACCCGCGACTCCGAGGCGCGCCGCAAACGAGGCTGGATCGCCTGGCCCGAGATCACGATGGACGGACTGAACAACCCGCTCTTCGACCCCGCGGTGGTGTCCGCGGCCCGGCGATGGGTAGAGGAGTCGAGCGCCGCCGAGGCCCAGGCGGGTCATCCGTACCTGCGTTATTCAGTCGGCGGGCTGCCCCCCGACGACGAGCAGCGGCACTCCGCCCCGGACATCGACGGCGGGCTCAACGCTCTCGGCATGTACGGAGGCCTGTCGTTCATCATCGAGGCCGGGGTCAAGCGCGCGCAGGAGGATTCGTCAGCGGACCTCGGCAACCGCGTGGACGCCTGCCTGGTTCTTTTCCGGCGCTTTCTCAACGGCGACGGGCAGCAGCAGGAGGATCTCGCAGCCATACAGCGCGCCCGGAGCAGATCCCTGCCCGCCTTCATCCCCACGAACTACCTCTGGGTCAACATCGGCGCGAAGGTCGTGGAGTTCCCGGTGACCGAGGCCGCGACGGGTCGCACGCTCCGGGTTCCGACCGCCAACATGATGATGGACCTGGCCGTCAAGAAGAGCGTGCCGACGCCGCTCGGCTACGCGGTCGAGCCTCGGGCTGCGCAGGATTTCAAAACGCTGCTCGAGCGGCACGGCATTCCGTACGAGAGATTGACCGCGTCCCGCACCGCCTGGGTGGAAACGTGCACGCTGGTGCGCCTGGAAGACGAATTCGACGACCTGTACTCCCGCTACGCCGGGCGGCAGATCGTGACGCGGGGGCCGCCGGCCGAGTGCACGCTGGCCGAGGGGTCGCTGTGGATCCTGCTCGAGGGCGAGGCTGCGTTGCGTGCCGCGCTCGTTCTGGAGCCGGCGGCGATGTACGGGGTCTACCAGTACCCGTGCTTCAGGGCCCTGGTCGCTGACGACGGCGCGTTGCCGGTTCTGCGTGTCGTGCGGTAACTCTGCGGCGGTGGTTCCTGAATAATCCCCGGCAAGCAGACAGTTGAAAAGATGAGATTCCGGCCGTTTGAGCCCGGTAGATCATCCACGGATGATACGCTGCAGTCCAAACTTCCGCTTAAGGCCGCTGACGAAATCCCTGATGATCTCCCGCCGTCCGGTGAGGGACGCCAGGTAGAAGGGCACCACGCAGCCGCAGCGTGTGCAGTCGGCCTGGGGGCCCATCACGCAGGGGGATTTCTGCCGGCCCATGGGGTCGAGGGAAAACCCCCGCTCGGCCAGCAGGCAGGTGCCGGTCACCTTCTCCGCCCGGCCCTGCCGCATCATGCGGTAGACCCGCTGGGGAGTGACGATGAAATCCCCGTAGATCTTTTTCAGCGCTTCCAGCTTGTCGAGCCGGCGGTCGCGCTCCTCCCAGTCGATCCAGAGCGGATCGGCGCCGTCCCGGGAGGGGGTGTAGAAATCAAAGACCATGTGCCGAACCCGCGTCCTGGCCCACTCCAGCACCAGCGGCTCGAGGTGCTCGATATTCAGCCGGTTGAGACAGGTGGCGATGGTGATGTTCAGGTCGTCCCGATCGGCGTTGCGTTTGATCCTGCTGTAGATACCGGAGGCGTTGCGGATTTTTTCGTGAACCTTCTCCGGACCGTCCACCGAGACGAAGAATTTCACGTCCCGCCACTGGGGCAGCGGGATGGTGCCGTTGGTTACCACGGTGTTCCAGGTGAAGAGCTCCTTGCCCCGTTCGATCAGCCCGGGGCGCAACAGCGGCTCACCGCCGACCCAGCTGCAGATCAGTCCGTATCCCGGGCCTTGGGCAACCAGCTTCTTCAGCAGGTCGATGTAATCGTCCTCGGCCAGTTCGTCCTGGTAGCCGTCCTTGAGAAAATAGCAGTGGCTGCAGCTCAGGTTGCAGCGGCAGGTGACGTCCACCGAACCCACCGCCCCCCGGGGCAGGGTGCCGGCGAGAAAGGCCAGCGCCTGGACCAGCCGGTATTTCCTCCTCGACGCCGGTGGCTGGCTCTGCCGCGGACGGTGATCGAGACTGAGGGGCTGGCGGTTTGCTGACACGAGTGCTTCTCCCATTGTCGATCACGTTACCACAGCTTTGTTACTCTTCCGGGAGGAAGCGGCCGGTTTCACCCCAGAAGCGCAAGGCCTCCAGCGTCTGCGGAATCCGCTTGCGGCCGCCTCGCCTGACCCAGGATTCGGGAATCCAGGAGCCGATCTTCACCCGGTTGGTGAACGATACCAGGGTCATCCGCCCCTGATCCACCGGCTCGAGATTCCACTCTCCCTCCACCTCTTCGAAATCGCCTTCCGTGAGACGCCATGTGATCCGTCGCGACGGGCGGTCCAGAACCCGCCGCAGGCAATAGTCGAAGGTAAGGAGGAAAAAGCGGGCCTGGAAGCAGTAGACGTCATACCCCGCGCCATGTTCGGTCAGTTCGCCTCCCCTGTTTTCGGTAAAGATCCTGGTGAAGTGGACTTCCTCGGTCAGTCCCTGCCACAGCCGCTCCAACGGCGCCTTGACCAGACCGGTTCCCCGATACAGGCCCGTTTCCGGATCGAGCGTCTCCAGCAGTATTTCACCACTCATCAGCCGGACCATGCGCTCCTCATCCTGTCCCGCTTCCCCGGCCATGACCCAGGGGCTGTATACGCCGGGAAGCACGAGAATAGTGATGACGAGGACCGTTGCCCTGATGCTCATGAGTCTGGTTCTTTCAAGGGTTCCCGATTCGTGATGCCTCTATGGCGGCGCCCAGGGAGGCCAGCCGTTTGAGCAGCAGGACAGCGGCGGCGGCCGGGTATTCATACCAGCGCACACCGGCGGCGTAGCCGTAGCGGATCAGCCGGGCCCAGTCCAGCAGGCTCCGGGAGAGGGTGGCCACGATCACGCCGGGGATTCCCCACTTGACCAGCGAGCCGTATTTCAGGCCGGAGGCTTTCCGCCGGATCTGGACGAACCCCGCGCCGTAGCGGCGGGCCCGCTCGAAGAAAGCCTTGCCGGTCGCCTCCGGGTGGTGCTGAACCATGATCCGCGGGTCATAGACCAGCCGGATGCCGCTCTCTTTGAGCTGCCGGGCAAAGAGCACGTCGCCGCCGATGCGTGCGTCTTCGTCGAAACGGAACCGCTGCAGGAGTTCGCGGCGCAGACCCATGTTGCAGGTGGGGATGTTGCTCACCTCTTTGGGCTTCAGCCCCTGGAATTCGCCGAAGTCGGAGAGGCCGATCATCCGGGCCCAGAAATTGCCGGGGTGCAGGATCCGGCCCCCGATCACCGGGGTGCGGTGTGCTTCCAGGCCGGCGGCCAGCGATTCGAGCCAGGTGGCCGGGGCCGTGCAGTCGGCGTCGATGAGGGCGACGATCTCACCCGTGGCCCGGTCAATGCCAAAATTCCTCGAGTTGTCCGGGCCGCTGTTCTCCTTGACCACCAGGACCGCGCCGGGGAATTCCTGCTCCACGGCCCGGGCCGTGCCGTCCTCGCTGCCGTCGTCCACCACGATGAGCTCCATCCGCTCCCGGGGCCAGGTCTGACGCTCCAGTGAGGCAAGACAGCGAAGCAGGTTGTCCCGGTCGTTCCAGGTCACGACGATGATGGAAATGGTCTCGGTCATTGCGCCTCGTCAAGGGCCATGATCCGCTCGATGATCAGTTCCAGGGGGGCGGCGCCGTTGACCGACGGCTCTCGCCGGTAGTCTTTCCAGTGATCCACGAAGTAGTCGACCCGCTCCGTCCGGAATTCGGAGAGCAGGACGTTTTCCCCGATCCCCTCGTCCCGCTCGGTCTTCTTGCGCATCAGCAGGCAGGGTGTGCCGAGGTAGAAGCTCTCCTCCTGGATGCTGCCGCCGTCGGTGACCACGAAGTCGGCACGGTCGAGCAGGTTGATGAACTCGGCGTGGGGCAGCAGTGGTCGAAGGGTAATTTTTGGCTGCTGCTCCAGACGCTGGTACTCACCGCGCTTTTTCAGTATCAGTTCGGTGGGCGGGTGGAGGACGAAGAGCAGCTGCCTGTCCCGGGCCAGCCGGTGCATCAGGTCGATGAGCACTTCCATCCGTTTCCTGTTGTGCAGCGTTTCCACCCGGTGAATCACGAACAGGGCGTAGTCCGCCAGACCGGTTGGCGGCTCATGCTTGATCGACCGGCTGTATTTCAGTGCTTCAAGGTTGGTGTTCACACCGATGTCGTGCTTCTCCCCCTTGAGGCCCATTCCTTCCAGGTTGGCCATGGCCGCTGCTGAAGGGGCAAAGAGCAACTGGGCCCGCTTCATCGTCAGCACCCTGATCAGTTCCTCGGGGAAGGGGTTGCAGTAGTTGAACGAGCGCAGGCCGGCCTCGATATGAACCAGCGGGATCTTTGCCCGCCGGGCGAGAATGACGGAGAGCAGCGTGGTGGGGGTGTCACCGTGAATCACGCAGACTCCGTTGTTTTTACCGCCAAAGACGCGATGGGCCATTTTCCCCGGGCGGAGGGCGGCGGAGAGCATCACCTTCATCATCCAGAGGGCGGCCCGGGGGAGCGAGGCGATGTCGTCCCCCCGGCGCAGGCAAACGTCGGGCTCGCGCACGTCCAGTTCCCGGCGCAGGGATGTGGTCAGGGAGGCATGCTGGCCTGAATCGATGAGCCGGTAACCGATACCTCGCCGGTCGAGCAGCCTGATCAACGGGGCTGTTTTGATGTACTGGGCCTTGGTGCCGATGAAGATGTGGATCATCTCTGCCCGTCCCGGAGGGGCTGTTGGCGCAACAACACTAAAATGAATGATTTATGAGCGAGAACGGCGGAATGTTCTCAAAATCCGCCTTCGTTGTCAACGCAGGGCTGGAGATATACACTTGATGACCGAAGATCCCCGGCCTTTTATCAGGCCGGACCAACCCGTGGAACGGAGATCATGATTCCTCATCTCAAACCCGGGCCGGCAGCCGCTGCGGCGCTGTTGCTGTCCATCCTCATCTGTATCAGTGCCGCCGTGGCCGAGCATGGCGAGGTTTCGGCGAAGGCCGCGGCCTGGATGCCGCTGCTGGGGGAGGTGCTCTTCCGGCGGGGGGGACACGCTGTTCGCGGTTTCCTCCGAGCTGGACGTGCTCCGCTTCGGGCGGAAGATCCAGGCGGCGTCCGATGTCCTGCTCACCGCCGAAGAACTGGCTACCCCCGCTCGTGGGGCGCCTTTGTTGCTGCGGGGACGTGGGACTGACTGCCGGGAATCGGATCGCCGAATGCCGAGCCAGGCGCAGGGCATCCCGGATTGGGCCGCCACACGTCGAGTCGCGCGCAGGGCGGCTCAGCTTGAGTTGCTCGGCCCGGTCTGTTATGTGGGCCAGGAAAGCAGATACGGCCGCGGACCGGCAGTTCAGCCACTGTGCGCGAGCACAACATCTCTCGGGACCGGAACAGCGGCGTGAGGTAAGCCCGCGTGAGGAAAGCCCACGAGTGTCGGAGGCTCGAAGCGCCCCGGGGCGCTCCGGGCCAGGACCCGGTCGCCGCTGGCGGCCAGCACGGGTGGTTCGCCGGACCGGGGGCCCAGTTCCCATACCAGTTGGTCGGGCGCACGGCCGCTGACCGAAACCAGGCCGCGGTGAATCCCCTCCAGGTGGTGTGACCAGCAGACGGTGGTCAGGTTGGCCATCTCGTTGCCGCCGCCCCGGCTGCGCCGGATGACGTGGTGCGGGGTGAGGTTGGTGCGGGCATGGCAGCCGGGCACGGTGCAGCGCCAGCCGTCGCGCTGGAAGACGGCGCTGGGATAGCCGGCGGTGCGGTTGTCGGGGTCGTTCTCAGGGGCCCAGACCTCGAGAAAGTGATCGACGATCAGCGCCAGGCCGTGCCAGGCGGGGGCGTCGACTCCGGCCAGCCTGCGGCAGGCCCCCAGTGCCCGCTGCCAGACGCCGGCCGATTCGGGCGGCGCGGAGAAACGGATCAGCGAGGTGAGGGGGGGATCGCCCAGACCCGGGCCGAAGCTCGTCGCACCCGGCGAGAGGCCGGGTGCCGAGTCGCCCCCGGCCGCACCATCGCCGGAACACGTGTGCCGCTCGCCATCACACGGTGCCTTGCCGCAGGAACTCGTGTTCCATTTTCCGTCGACACGGGCATAGGGCCCCTCGCCGGGAGCCGGGGGCGCCCCCTTCCGCTTCGCCCAGCCGGCCTGGTCGCGCTGGCCGAAGTCGATGGCCCAGTTCGTCTCGTCGGCCAGACGCCGTACGGTGACATCTTCTGCGCGCTCGATCCAGGCGGCCCAGTCGCAGGGCCAGATCTGCCGGGCCAGCGGCTCGAGCAGCCGGACCCTGGCCGAGCCGAGCCGCACCGCCACCGGGGCCCAGGAGAGGAACGACCAGTTGTCGTATTCGCTCTCGATATCGGCCCGGATCCGGTCGCGGTCTTCTTTGGTAATGGCGCCCGGAGCCTGGCCCCTTGCGACCGGCTCGTAACCGCCGGTTTCCGGCCGGACGTCCGTTCCAGTCTCGTTTCCGACCCCGAGGCCCATGACCGCTTCCAGCGCTTCTGCCGCCATATACTCGGCGCACTCCCAAAGCGGTGTCTCCGCGCCGCTGCGCACCCGCGCCAGGCCGGCGGCCAGCCCGGGGTCGATCCGGTTCTTCAGCGAGACCAGCCGCCGGAGGTAGAAGTCGATGAGCAGGGCGCAATCATCGCGGGAGAAGGGGTCGAGGCGCGAGGGGATCTCATCGTGCCAGGGCGGGACCAGCGGCGTCTGCCGGTCGAAGGGGGTCGGTTCTGCGGGTGCGTAGCAACTGTCCATCGGTCTGGCCGTCCGGTGAGGTCGATGGGAGACCGCCGGGGAATGATCATCGATCCGGGCGCCTGGTGCAGCGGAGGGATTCAGGGCTGGAAACCCAGCCTCGGAGAGGCCCTGCAACAGGCGGTGAACTAGACCCTGAAAAGATGATAACCATATTCATTATCTATGGTTTGAATATAAACGAAAATATAGTGAAAGTCGAAAGGCCAGGGCAAAAAAAATGAAATAAAATCGGGGTTGAGAAATCCTTCCGGAAGGGATTCACCACTGTGGGGTTCCCCACTCAGATCTCCAGACCGTATTCCCTGATCGAGGGGAGTTTTCCGCCCGACTCCCTTGCCCGGATCACGCGGGAGAGGCAGCCGCCCTTGCAGTAGCCGCGGTGGAAGTGGCGGCAGAAGCGGCACTCGTCGAACATGCCGCCCTCGGCGCGGCTTTTGGCGTAGCGGCGGAGGTGGGCGTTGAGTTCCTGCGGGCTGCTGAACTGGTCCAGGCTGAACCGTCCAACCTGGGAAAGGGGAAAGCAGTGCCAGACATTGAGGTCGGCATCGATGTCGGGGATCGGATTGCAGGTGGACTGGAAGGTGCCGCCGGCATAGTAGAGCCTGCCGATCTGCTCCCGGGTGAACATGCAGAGGATCATCCCGCAGTCGAACTTGAGAAAGACACGCTCCTTGTCGCACCGTTCGGCGAAGCTGGTGATCTGCTCGGCCGCCTCGCGATGGTCCGCCGGTTCCAGGTGGGCGTTGTCCTGGCCCCAGATCGGCATCCCCAACCCGAAGCGGATCACCTTGTTCAGGTCGTACTGCTCGATCAGTTGATGGAGGAAATCCATCTCGGCATCGGGGCGGAAGAGGGTGAATCCCACGGTGACGATCCGCCCCAGCTGCT
The DNA here is from genome assembly GCA_032127265.1 of Acidobacteriota bacterium. GTDB lineage: Bacteria > Acidobacteriota > JAQAZP01 > JAQAZP01 > JAQAZP01 > JAQAZP01. Next base: position 530 of record JAQAZP010000179.1, on the reverse strand, counting down.
CCAGGGTCTTGCGCAGCTCCGTGTCCTCGCTGCTGCGCCGTGACCCGGGCTCGTTGACGTTGACGATGATCGTGATCCGGCCGTCCTTGCCCCGCTCGCTGATATAGTCGCGGGTCTCCTGACGCATGATCCCGTTGGAGAAGATCTTCAGCGGCCGGCCCCGGCTGAACACCGCTTCGGCCGCCTCGGTGAACCGGGGGTGCATGGTCGGTTCGCCGCCGAGAAAGACGATCTCCTCCCGGGGCATGGATTGGTAGAAATCGAGGATCCTGTTCAGCGCTTCGAGAGTGATGAACTTGGGAGTGAATCCGCTGTCCGCCGCCTGCTCCGGGGCCGCCGTGCCGGGATCACCACCCTCTTCGGGCAGGCTCACTTTGCCCCGAGCAAAGCAATAGGGGCAGTTCCGGTTACAGACATTGGTGATCAGGATGTTGGCCATGGGTGCGGCCCCTTTCCAGCGGCCCGCGGCGGCGGGCCCGGGAATAGTATGGCCTGTGAGTGAACGGGGTCAAGGCCGGGCCGGCATTTCT
>JAQAZP010000178.1:0-3733 GCA_032127265.1 Acidobacteriota bacterium | reverse complement strand
GGGTATCAGGCGTTCGTCCATGCCGAAGGCCTCAGCAGCCCCGACGGAATGGCCTTCTCCCCTGCCGGCGTCCTCCATGTGGCCGAAGAATCAGCAGGCCGGGTGAGGGCCGTCGGCGAGGACGGCACGCTGACCGTGGTGGCCGACGGCATCGCATCCCCTGAAGGAATCGCATTCGACACCGCGGGCAACCTCTACGTGGTGGAGGATGTGGAGAACGGCCGGCTGCTCTGTTTCGACCCGCTGGGCACGCCCACCGTGATGGCCAGCGGTCTGGACGCCCCTGAAGGTGTGACTGTCGAGGCCAATGGCGACATCCTGATCACCGAGTCGAACGTGCAGTTCACCGGCAGCCCCTTCCAGTATGCCACCCGGGTGACCCGCGTCCCGGCGGGCGGCGGCCCGGAGACCGTGGAGAACTCGATCTGGTTCTGGAGCTATGCCGGGATTGCCCTTGATTCCGCCGGCACGATCTACGTCACCAACGAGGCCTCGGGCACCGGGACCACCGACAGCGTCTTCACTGTCGATCCGCTGAGCGGCACTCGCACGCTCTTCAGCTCGGGCCTCACCGCCTGCGAGGGGTTGCGCTTCGGAGCCAACGGCGGCTTCCCATTGCTGGTGGTGGAAGAGGACCTGGGCTCCGGCAACGGCCGGCTGACCATGGTGGACGCCGGTGGCACGACATCGACATTTGCCACCGGGTTCTTCAACATCGAGGATGTGATCGTCGATCAGCCGGGCCGGGTTTTTATCAGCGAGGACACCACGGGGATGATTATCCGCATAGTCCCGGACCCGGCGACGATCAGTGTCGACCTCTCCTGCCAGCCAGGCTCCGGCACCCTGCCCCTGACCACCGCCATGTCGGTGATCCTGAACAACGACTACCAGGGCCAGGCCCGCACCATTGCCGCCCGCATCGACGTGACCACGGCCGGCGCGCGGCACTTCCCCAACTGGCGGTCCGGCTGGACAAATGTCGCGGCCGGTGACAGCTTCACTGCCGGCTGGTCCCAGTCCATCCCGGCCCTGGGATCGCTGGTGGGTGACAATACCTTCACTCTGCTGGCCGAAGACGTGACCCCATCCCCGTATAACCAGCCTCCCTATCCGCCGGCCGGTGACACCGATACCGCGGCCTGCGCGGTTACCGGGCTTGCACCGTAGTCAGACCAGGAATACGGTCCCCGGTCAGTTTGCCGCCTCTGACCATTCAGATCAGCCGGCCAGCGAACTGGCCGGCGCTGCGGACGAAGATGGTGGTTTTCAGGCCGTAGGCCAGTTCCTCGAGGCTGGCGGCGTACCTCTCCTCGTCGCCGGGCCCCGGCTCCCGCAGGCCGAGGAAGACAACATCGGCCTGTCGGCTGCGGGCCCTGATCAGCTCGGGGATACTCTGGCCCTCCCCCATCAGGATCACTTCGCTCTCGGCCCGGATGCGGGTGCCGGGGATCAGTTCGGCCAGGGCGGCCAGCTGGACCTGCCGCTCCTCCTCGCTGCGGGCGATGGAGCGGACGAAAAGTTTCACGTCGTTCCACTGGGGGTTGAGGGTCAGCAGGTAGGACAGCAGCAGCATCAGGTCGCCGTTGTTCTGCAGGCCGCCCCACCAGAGGTCGATGCGCTTTTCCTGGCCCGGCTCGTGGGCCCAGTTGATGCGGGCGATGATCGTGCTGATCCCCAGGGCCGAGAGGGTGCGCATCATCCGCAGCTGGGAGACCAGCCGCTCGGGCCGCCGAGACCAGCCGAACATGACCGTGTTCGAATGCAGGCCGGCGATGCCGTTGGCCTGGGCCACATCCATCGCCCCCCGCTCGAAATCCCGGACCACGTTCACCTCACCGAAGGCCACCAGCCCTTCCTGCTCCATGTCACGGTCCATCTCCAGCCGCGCCTCCTCCACCCGCGGCGCGTTCTCCTCCAGGTCGCCGGTGATCAGGCGGCAGACGGTGACCACCCCGCGGTTCTGGTTGAACCAGCAGGCCAGGCGCACCAGGCTGATCCGCTTGTTCGGGTCGCCGGCGAAGAGCAGGATGTTGGGCCGCCAGTTGCGGGCCGCGGCGCTGTGCCGTTTCAACTGCAGCAGGCCGAACCGGGCCATGGCCATCCAGAACCCAGCACGCACGTCCCCCCAACGCTTGCGCAGGCTGCGCCGGCGGAGATTGACGTAGAGCAGGATTTCAAGGCCGATGGCAATTGGGCAGGCAATGGGGCTGATGAGGAACATCACCACGATGGCACCCAGCGACCCGAGGATGGAAACATACCAGGGCACGGTGATGGTCGGGCGGTAGGACGGGTCGCCCACCAGCTTTTCCAGGGCTGCGCTGAGGTTGATCATCACGTAGAGCGTGAGGAAAAGGATGGTGACGAAACGGGCCACCGAGTTAAGGTCGCCGAGGCCCACCGCGGCCAGGGCGATGACCCCGCTCATCAGCGTGGCGACCAGCGGCTGGCCGGTCTTCGAGAGCCGGGCGAAGATCGACGGCGCCAGGCCGTCATTGGCCAGCGCCTGCAGCACCCGCGGCCCGCCCAGCACACTGCCGAAAGCCGAAGAGAGGATGGCGCCCCAGAGGCCGGGGAAAACCAGCCAGGCGCCAAGCACGGCCACCTTGACCCAGACCACCCCGGGCTCGGCCAGCTCTGCCCCGCTGACCTTTGCAGTGACGGCCAGCAGCACCGGGATGCAGAGATAGACCAGGGTCCCGGTGACCACCGCGCCCAGGGTACCGAGGGGAATCGATTTGCGGGGGTCCTTCAGGTCACCGCTCATGCCGATGCCGGCGGTGAAACCGGTGACCGCCGGGAAGAAAATGGCAAAGACATACCAGAAGCCCTGGGGTGCGGTGCGGTAGGTGGAAGTCCACTCCGGCGCCTGCAGTCCGCCGCTGAAGGTGCCGATGATCAGGGCGACCAGCGACAGGCCCACCGCGATCATGATCGGGATCTGGAGACGGAGGGCCAGTCCGGCGCTCTTGCCGGCAATGAGAGTGATTACCACGATGATCGCCGCGGCCAGACCCATTTCGGTGTAGGGCGGGATCGCCCCCCAGGCGGCGGGCCAGAAGGCGAGCAGTGATTCGGAGAGGCCGTAACTGTAAAAGGTGATGCTCAGCGTGCGGCAGAGAAAGAGCGGGATGCCGATGGCTCCGCCCAGCTCCAGCCCCAGGCTGCGGGAGATCATGAAGTACTCGCCGCCCACCCCCACCTGCATGTTGGTGGAGACGGCCGAAGCGCTGAGGGCGGTGATAAAAGTGATGGCGCTGGCCAGCAGCACGATGAGGACGGTGATGCCCAATCCGACGTTGCCCACCACCCAGCCAAAACGCAGATACATGATCAGGCCGAGGATGGTCAGCACACTGGGCGTGTACACACCGAGGAAGGTCCCGAACTTCTCGCTGGTCGGGACAACGGGCTCGGCCGTGTCGGGACGGCCCTCATCTAAGTCGGTGTCGGTCATGGACGTCTCGGCGATCCCCTGAAAGGCCTCCCCGAAGGCGGTCCGTAAGCTGGCTCAGGTAACTTTACTAGTTACTTGCATTGGAAGTAAGCATAGTTGTCTCAACGAGGTGCGTCAAGGTGGGTATTGATCTCTGATTCACGGCAGCTCGATGGACCAGACACTGCCGCCAGCCATACCGGCATAGAGGCGCCCCAAGGTACCGCCCTCGATGGCCAGTGAACGGACGTCGGTGATCGGCAACTCATGGTTCATGGCCGCCCAGGTCGCACC
>JAQAZP010000177.1:0-3501 GCA_032127265.1 Acidobacteriota bacterium | reverse complement strand
AGACCATGATCTTCTTCGGGGTGGCCTCGGCCCTCCTTGCACTGTCCTACAGGCTCGCCATCGAGCCTCACAACAGGCTCGCCGCGAGCGTCGGAGCCGGTGCGACTATTTTCACCTTCACGGCATACATGATCGCCATCTGGGCCCCGGAGAACTACCTCGACGCCGAAAAATGGTGGGAGAGCGGCTCCTCCCTGTTCCTTATCGGGATGCTGGTACTCGCGAGCCTCGTCGGCGCTGGCGGCTCGCCACGCCGGATCTGGCGCTGGGTAGCGGTGCCAGCGGCTTCCGTCGCATTCGCCCTGTGGATGGCGGGGGTCTGGCTCGGGACGAAGAGCGCCTTGGGGACGGTCCTGTTCTCCGCACTGATGGGCGTCACCGTCGTCGTCGGCCACGCGAGCCTGTCCCTGCTGGTAAAGCTCTCGACCGGGCAACGCTGGGTTCGCGCGGGGACCATCGTCGCTATCGTGCTGACTGCGGCGGCGATCGTCCTCGTCATCGCTGGCCAGGAATACGGCGACCACGCCTGGGGTGAGGGTTTGCTTGGGCGGTTCGTGACCGCGGCGGGGATCGCGGCGAGTTGCGGGTCGGTGACGTTGCTGGTCCTTGCGCAAATTAATCGCGGAGTGGGCAGCGAGTCACCGTCGGTACAGCTGAAGAGGATGACCATCGTCTGCCCGCGCTGCGGGAAGAAGCAGTCGATCGACCTCGGTAAGTCGGCTTGTGCCGCCTGCAAGCTGTCCATCTCGGTCAGTGTCGAGGAATCGCTCCCTGGTGGAGCGATCCAAAGCCTGGGCTGACACGGTGTCTCGTCCGGGAACTGTTGCTGACCACCATTTGAATTATTTCTGTGATTGAAGATACACTGGAGTTTGACGATACATTCCAAAAAGACTGCCAATTCAGGCAATAAGCCCTATGAATTCAATAGAATCGAGATGGAATGTTCCAGGAGATCAACACTTCCCGAATGAAGCACCTAAACTTGGTTTATCATCAGCGGTGACAGCAATCACCACGGAGGCTTGCGCATGTCCCTCAACCTCTACACAGCTTGGACCTGCTTCCTGCTGGGCATTCTGGCCGGCGCTGTACCCGGTCTCTTCTTCCACGGTGAGCAGTGGCTCGGGGGATACGGCTCCTGGCGGCGGCGGTTGATCCGGTTGGGCCACATCTCCTTCTTTGGCATCGGCGCCCTCAACCTTGCCTTCTGGATCACCTGCCGTCAGCTTGGTCCTGATTCCGGCCTGGCGGTGCCCTCGGTCCTGCTGGCGCTGGGGGCGGCCATCATGCCGCTGGTCTGCTACCTCAGCGCCTGGAAATCGTTCTTTCGGCATACTTTCTTCATCCCCGCCGGTTCCGTGACCATTGCCACTGCTCTCTTTCTCTGGAAGATCAGCCAATGAGAATCGGTCTCATCGCCATGAGCGGCATTCGAGTCTGTGACACCGAGCTGCTGAGCCTCGGTCTCACCCTGCCGGGGTTCGTGGAGCGGAGCAAGACCATCGCCGCCCTGCCCAGCCTCGGCCTGCTCACCCTGGCCGGGATGACCCCCGAACGGCACCAGGTCTCCTACATCGAGATGCCCGACCTGCCCGAGGGGGACGGCGCGCCTGTCGGCTACGACCTGGTGGGCATCTCCAGCTACTCGGCCCAGATCGACGAGGCCTACGAACTGGCCGGGCGCTACCGGCGCCTGGGCATCCCGGTGGTGATCGGCGGGCCGCATGTAACCGCCCTGCCTGACGAGGGGCTGGAACACTGCGACGCAGTGGTGATCGGCGAGGGTGAGGCCTGCTGGCTTGAGCTGCTGGAGGATGCCGAGGGGCCGGGGCTCAAGCCTCGCTACGGCTCCCGGCAGAGCGGTTTCAGCATGGACGACGCGCCGATGCCCCGGTTCGACCTGCTCGATATCTCCCAGTACAACCGCCTCACCTTGCAGACCAGCCGGGGCTGCCCCCACAAGTGCGAGTTCTGCGCCAGCTCGGTGATCCTCACCGACCGCTACAAGCAGAAGCCGGCGGCAAAGGTGGTGGCCGAGATAGACCGCATTTTTGAAATCTGGGACAATCCTTTTATCGAGTTCGCCGACGACAACAGCTTTGTCAACCACGGCTACTGGAAGGATCTGCTGGGCAGACTGAAGGGGCGGAAGTTCCGCTGGTTCACCGAGACCGACCTCTCGGTGGCCGAGGACGAGGAGCTGCTGGGCCTGATGCGGGAGACTGGCTGCGCCCAGGTGCTGATCGGCCTGGAGAGCCCGGTGGAGAGCGGACTGCACCAGCTGGAGCTGCGCAACGACTGGAAACTGAAGCGCTTCCCCCGCTACAAGGAGGCGATCCGCACCATCCAGTCCCATGGCATCACGGTCAACGGCTGTTTTATCATCGGCCTCGACGGGCACACCCCGGATGTCTGCGACCAGGTGCTGGATTTCGTCAAGGAGACCGGGCTCTACGAGGTGCAGATCACCATCCTCACTCCCTTCCCCGGCACGCCGCTTTACGAGCGCCTGGAAAAAGAGGGACGTCTCCTCGAACCGCGGAACTGGAAGAAGTGCTCGCTCTTCGACATCAACTTCAAGCCGGCGCAGATGACCGTGGATGAGCTGCACGATCGCTTCCTCGCGCTGGGCGTCGAGCTGTACAGCGAGGAGTTCACGGCGTGGCGGCGGCGCACCTTCCGCGAGAACCTGCGCCAGAGCAGGAGGCAGGGCCGGACGGGCAAGGACCGTTGCAATTAGAACAAGCCGTAGTCGGATCTGCTCTACGAAATGAAGCTGTTTGTTACCCGCGGTCCGGGAGGCCCGGGTGGCGTGTTTCCTCCGGCCGCTGTGAAAAGGAGAATAGCAATGAAGAAGGAAACTGTGATTTCAGTGGTTTTCGGCCTCTCCGCCCTCTACGACGGACTGCTGGGGGTCTTCTTTCTCTTTGCCGCCCCGATGGTCTTCCGCTGTTACGAGGTCACCCCGCCGAACCATTACGGGTATGTCCATTTCCCCGCCGCCCTGCTCATCATCTTCGGCCTGATGTTTCTGGCCATCGCCCGGGACCCGGTGAAGAACCGCAACCTCATCCCCTACGGCATCCTGCTCAAGATCGCTTACTGCAGCGTCGCCTGCTACCACTGGTTCACCGCCGGCATACCCGGCATATGGAAACCTTTTGCCATCATCGACCTGGTCTTCCTGGTGCTCTTCATCTGGGCCTGGGGGGCGGTGAAAGAGGAGGGATAAGCCCCCCCTTCACGTCCTGCGGTGCCGCCAGATCTCCGCGATGGGCAGGGCCAGCGCCAGGCAGATGGCAGCGCCGGTGGGCAGGTCCCAGCGAATTGAGGCCAGGGCCTCGGTGATGACCGCATGTCGCAACCCATGGGGCCCTGTGCTGATGCCGGCTTTCCGGCCAGCGTGCACACCTTCCGTTAGATCGAGGTGCCGGTAATCCGCCAGTCCTTGGCTGCCCGGCCGAAATTGGTGAACAGCGGACCCACCATTTCACCCTG
>JAQAZP010000176.1:0-5807 GCA_032127265.1 Acidobacteriota bacterium | reverse complement strand
CGCATGACGAAGACACCCTTTTTCAGGTCCACCGGCAGGACGAAGAGCAGTATGGCCATGAAAATGGCCACCGTGGAGTCGTCGATCGACGCGGGGTTGGGAAAGAGCTCGGACCAGCCGGGGATGTAAAGGGGGCCGATGTCGATCTCACGGCGGAAAATCCAGAGCAGGGCGGTGGAAACGAATACGGCCAGGGTCAATCCCTCACCGCGGCCCATGGGACCCAGGTCTCGTCTCTGCCGCTGGATAACTTCCGGGTCACAGGTCTCACCGGCGGGGCCGGGCGGGTGCAGTACTTTGGTCAGCAACAGCCAGACCAGGGGGGATGAATATTACCACCAGGGGGCAGGCCGACCCCCATCCAGCGGACAAAGCCGATTTCCGGTGCTTCGGGGTAGATGGTTTTCAGCGCCCCGGCCAGCACCAGGTTGGGCGGGGTGCCGATCAGGGTGCCCAGACCGCCGATGCTGGCCGAGTAGGCGATGGCCAGCATCAGGCAGGTGCCCAACTGGTTGTTCACCTGGTGTCCATCGCTGTCACCGCAGAGCCCGCCGGCCACGGCCATGGCGATGGGCAGCATCATCAGGGTGGTGGCGGTGTTGGAGATCCACATCGAGAGGAAGGCGGTGGCCAGCATGAAGCCGAGCACCAGACGGCTGGGCGTCCCGCCGAGGCGGCTGAGCACGCCAAGGGCAATGCGGCGGTGAAGGTTCCAGCGCTGCATGGCGATGGCGATGAGGAAACCGCCCAGCAGGAGGTAGATGTTCTTGTCGCCGTAGCAGACAGCGGTCTGCCGGGAGGGCAGGATGTCCAGCAGGGGGTAGGCGGCCAGGGGGATCAGCGCGGCCGCGGCAAAGGGGACGGCCTCGGTGATCCACCAGACCGCCATCAGCGCGGCCACCGCGGCCATGCGCATGGCCGCCGGAGGCATATCCGCCGGAGGGGGCAGCATGATCAACAGCGCAAAGAGCAGGAGGCCCAGGGGCAGGCCCACGGCCTTGGGAAGGGAGATTCGCTTGCCGCCGCTCTCAGCCATTCAGTTTCCTTCCCCCCATTCTCCGTCCCCCCACTTCAGAACCTCCACCCTGACCCGCACCACCCCCCGGTCAACCATCTTCAGCTTTTTTGCCGCCTTTTTGGAGAGGTCGAGGATCCGGCCGTCCACAAAGGGCCCGCGGTCGGTGATTTTGACGTTCACTTCGCGGCCGTTCTCCAGGTTGGTTACCCGGACCATGGTGCCGAAAGGGAGCACCCGGTGGGCCGCGGTGAGCTTGCGCTGGTTGTAGCGGCTTCCGTCGGCTGCCTGCTTGCCGTGGTAACCCGGCCCGTACCACGAGGCCAGTCCCACCTCCTCTTCGGGCCAGGAGTGCCGGCGGGCCGCACACCCCGAGAACCACACCTGGGATGTGAGCAGCAGAAGAAGCACGGCGGCCAGCACAGGGGCCGTACGGGCTGGGCTGGACCGGCTGAGGTTCATCGGTGCTCCACCCGGATCGCTGCTGCGGACCATGGGGGAATCAGGGAAGTTTCAGCGTCCCGGTGAGCTCGGCCACCGATCCGATGCCCTGCCGCACGAGAAACTCACTGATCCCCTCGCAGACCTTCAGCGCCGCGTCCGGTTCGATGTAGTTGGCCGTGCCCACCTGCACCGCGTCGGCCCCGCAGATCAGGAACTGGATCGCATCCTCGGCCGTGGATATGCCGCCGATACCGATCAGCGGAACGCCGAGGCCGGCCCGGTAGACCTGGTGCACCATTCTCAGGGCCACCGGCCTGATCGCCGGGCCGGAGAGACCGCCCACAACGTTGCGCAGGTGGGGGGTGCGGGTCTCGATGTCCACACTCATTCCCAGCAGGGTGTTGATCAGCGACAGGGCGTCGGACCCGCCCTCCACCGCGGCACGGGCCAGGGGAACGATGTCGGTGACATTGGGGGTCATCTTGGTGATCACCGGCAGGCTGGTGGCTTTTCTCACGGCCTGGACCACGGTCTTCAGCATCACCGGGTCATTGCCGAAGGCGATGCCGCCCTTGGACACATTGGGGCAGGAAACGTTTATTTCCACCGCGGCCACCCCGTCGGCCCTTTCCAGGGCGGCGGCCACGGCGGCGTACTCCTCCACCGTTTCGCCGAAGATGTTGGCGATCACCGCGGTGTCGTATTCGCGAAGACGGGGGAGATACTCGCTGACGAAGCAGGAGACACCCACATTCTGCAGGCCGATGGCGTTGAGCATCCCGGCGGGGGTCTCCATGATCCGCGGAGGCTGGTTGCCCGGCCGGGGATTGAGTGAAAGCCCTTTGACGCAGATACCCCCCAGACGGTTGAGGTCCAGTTGTTCAGCGAACTCCAGGCCGTAGCCGAAGGTGCCGCTGGCCGTAAGTACAGGGTTCTTCAGTCTCAGCGAGCCGATCTGTACCGCGAGGTCCGGGCGGTTGCTACTGGAAGAGGCCAAGATCCACCTCCTCTCCATTGAACACCGGGCCCTCGGTGCAGACACGGCTGTAGACCGCCCTGCCGTCCGGCGCCGGTTTCGCCGCCGGGACCACGCACCCGAGACAGACCCCCAGGCCGCAGCCCATGCGGGTTTCCAGGGAGATCTCCACCGGCAAGTCGTGCTCGCGGCAGATTTCAACCACCGCGGTCATCATCGGGTTCGGACCGCAGGCATAGACCACGGTTTTCCCCGCCGGCAGGTCAGGGATGTCCCGCACCAGCGGGACGGTGACAAACCCCTGCTCTCCATGGCTGCCGTCTTCCGTGGCCGTGATCGTTTCCACCCCGCGGGAAATGAAGGTGCCCATCTCGATCAGGTCTTCGGAGCGGCGGCCGCCAAAATAGAGCCGCACCGGCACCTCCCGGCGCTTCAGGGCCTCGATCAGCATGGGAAAGGGGGCCACACCGATGCCGCCGGCCACGATGACAGCCAGTTTTGGCCGGCGATAGCGGGGGGGGGCCGAGGGATCGGGAACGGTGAACCCCTGGCCGATGGGCCCCAGGCAGTCCACATGTTCACCCGGCTGCAGCCGGGCCATTATCGCCGTTCCCTTGCCCACAACCTTGTAGAGGAACGAGATCCGGATCATCGAGCTGCCGCCCGGTTTGTTGATTCCCATCCGCACCCCGGAAACGCTGATCGGTCTGCGGAGCAGGGGGTCGGCGCCGTGTCCCAGCCGGACCATGTAGAACTGGCCTGGCCTGGGCGGCGAGGCGGATTCGGCGCTGGTCTCCACGAGCAGGCGTCCGCAATCACCGCCCAGCAGACGGTTTTCCCTCACGATCCAGAACTGGCTGGTCATAATCGTTTTGCCGGTCATGCCGTTGGTCTTTCCTTGCGTCAGTCAGGAAAGCATGGTAGCAGAACGCTGGTCAGCGAGTAAACAGCGTCGGCTTTTTCTTGCTTTCCGAAGGCCCCGCGTATACCATTTACACACCCTGAACGGGCACAAGACGGATCGGGTCGCAAGCGCCGGTTCGTTCCGGGTACTACATTACAGAAACAACGATGACAAGCCGCTTCCTCGGGCCATGGGGGCGTTCGGGTTCCCTTGTGTCCGGAAGCAGGCCGGCGGCCATGTGGCTGGAGAAAGGAAGATCCGCGATCATGACCAGGATAGAACTCAAGTCGAAACTGATGGACGGACAGAAAATCGACCGGGCCCTGGAGCGAATCGCGCTGGAAATTCTGGAGCGCAACCAGGGAACCGAAAACCTGGTGCTGGTGGGAATCAGGACCCGCGGGGTCTACCTGGCCCAGCGTCTGGCGGAGAAGATCAAGCGGCGCGAGGGTGTCGAGATCCCCGTGGGCATTCTCGACATCACCCTCTACCGCGATGACCTCACCGCGGTGGGCCCGCAGCCGATCGTCCGCAAGACCGAGATCCCGTTCCGCATCACCTCGATGAAGGTGGTGCTGGTGGACGACGTGCTGTATACCGGCAGGACGATCAGGGCCGCCCTCGACGCGCTGATCGATTTTGGCCGGCCGCGGACGATCCAGCTGGCCGTCCTGGTGGACCGCGGGCGGCGTGAACTGCCGATTCGCGAGGACTATGTGGGATTGAAATTGAACACCACCGCCGATGAATCAGTGAAGGTGATGCTGAAAGAAGTGGACGGTGCAGAAGAGGTGCAACTGCGAATCGTCGAGGAGTGAGCTTGCCCGGGCAGACCGAGCGTGTTGCAGATTACAGGAGGCAGGCGGGGGACAGGGGCCACGGTCCGATCCACCGCTGCATCACAGGTGAGGCGAGGGAGACCGAATGCCGTTGAAAATCAAGCACCTCCTGGGCATTGAGCCCATCGACCGCGAACAGATCGAGATGATCCTCGACACGGCCGAGTCCTTCAAGGAGATCTCCACGAGGTCAATCAAGAAAGTGCCCACTTTGCGGGGCAAGACGGTGGTGAATCTCTTCTTCGAACCGTCCACCCGCACCCGCAGTTCTTTCGAGATCGCCGAAAAACGGCTCAGTGCCGACTCCCTCAACTTCTCCGCCTCCAGCAGCGCCGTACTCAAGGGTGAGACCCTGCTGGACACCGTGCGCAACCTCGAGGCGATGAATCCCGACGTGTTCGTCATCCGCCACGCCTGCGCCGGAGCGGCCGGGATGATTACCCGCGTTACCGGGGCTTCGGTGATCAACGCCGGGGACGGGGCCCACGAGCACCCGACCCAGGCACTGCTGGACGCCTTCACCATTCGCGAACACAAGAAAAAGATCGACGGTCTGCGGGTGGCGATCATCGGCGACATCGCCCACAGCCGGGTGGTCCGCTCAAACATCTTTCTGCTGAACAAGCTGGGGGCCAGCGTGATTCTCTGCGGTCCGTCCACCCTGCTGCCGCCCCACGCCGCTGTCTTGGGGGTGGAGACCACGACCGCCATCGAGCAGGCGCTGGATGGGGCCGATGTGGTGATGATGCTCCGGGTGCAGTTGGAGCGGATGAAGCTCTCGCTCTTCCCATCGGCCAAGGAGTATTTCCGCCTCTTCGCCCTGACCCCGGAGCGGGTGGGGCTGGCCCGGGACGACGTGATCATCATGCATCCCGGACCGATGAACCGCGGGGTGGAGATTGCTTCCGAGGTGGCTGACGGCCCCTACTCGGTTATTCTCCAGCAAGTGACCAACGGAGTGGCGGTGCGGATGGCCGTGCTCTATCTGCTGATCGGAGGGGGAGAGGAAGAAGATGAAGTTGAGAATTAACAACGGCCGGGTAATCGATCCCGCCAACGGTGTAGACGGCCGTTTCGACGTGCTGGTGCAGGGGGGCAAGGTGTCGGCCGTGGGCGCCGAGCTGGGCGAAACCCCCGGGGCCACGGTGATCGACGCGGCAGGCAAGGTGGTCTGCCCGGGCTTCATCGATATCCACACCCACCTTCGTCAGCCGGGTTACGAATACAAGGAAACCATCCGCAGCGGTTCTTTGGCCGCGGCGGCCGGCGGCTTCACCTCCATCGCCTGTATGCCCAACACCAACCCGCCCATCGACAATCAGGCGGTGGTTGAGTTCGTGGTCTCCACCGCGCTGAGCGAAGCGGTGGTCAATATCTTCCCGGTGGGTGCGGTGAGCAAGGGCCTCAAGGGTGAGGAACTGGCCGAGATGGGCGAGATGCAGGAGGCGGGCATCGTGGCCGTCTCAGACGACGGCTTTCCGGTGGTCTCGAGCCACCTGATGCGCCGGGCCCTGGAATACGCCACCATGCTGGGCATGCCGGTGGTCAATCACGCCGAGGACCCGACCCTGGTCCCCAAGTGGTCGATGCACGAGGGGGAGGTTTCCACCCGGCTCGGGCTGGCCGGCC
>JAQAZP010000175.1:0-3736 GCA_032127265.1 Acidobacteriota bacterium | reverse complement strand
TGGCTGGAAAAGGAAAGCAGGTGGTCCTGGTGGATTTAGACCTCGGCGGGCCGAACCTGCACACATTTTTCGGACTACAGCAGGTGGAAGTGGGCGTGGGTGATTTCCTCGGCCGTTCGGTTGAGCGTCTGGACCAGGCGGTGACCCCCACCCGTATCCCCAACCTTTCGCTGATCGCATCCTGCGACTGCTCTTTCGAAATCGCCAATCTGCCCTACGCTCAGAAACTGAAGATCATCGATGCCATACGCAATCTGCCCCACGACTACGTGCTGCTCGATCTCGGTGCCGGGACCAGCTTCAACACGCTGGATTTTTTCCTTGCGGCCAGCGAGGGGATATTCCTCTGCACACCCGAACCCACTTCCATAGAAAATGCGTTTCGGTTCGTCAAGGCGGTCTAACTGCGAAAGCTGAAGCAACTGATCAAGACCCACACCTTTACCGTCATCGCCCGGGAGGCCGCGGAAAACGTGCGGGAGGGGCTCAACTCCCCCTCGGACCTCATTGAAACGGTGTTGCGCCACGACCCGGAAAAGAAGCCGTTCCTTCAAGAGGCATTATCGGAACTGAAGTTCAACCTGATCCTCAACCAGGTGCACCAGCGGATAGACCCCACACTGGGCTACCGGATCGCCAGGGTCTGCAACCGGCATCTCTATTCAAGCTTCAGTTTCCTGGGAAATGTGAGTTACGATGAACGGGTTCGGGAAGCGATTCTGGCCCAGCGTCTATTCACCGAACGATTCCCCCAGACCTTGACCGTGGTGGACCTGAAGAACATCGCCGGAAAAATTTCAGCCAACGGGCACGGGAACCCGCCCGGAGGAATGTATGAAGCTGCTGCACGAGCAAACGCATTACGAGGTGCTGGACGTATCGCCCAACGCGTCAGCCTATGAAATCGGCCGGGCCCACCAGGAGGTGCGTTCGCTCTACGGTGAGCGTGCGCTGGCCAGTTACAGCTTCTTCAGTGCCCAGGAACGGAAAGAAGTGCTGGCCCGTATCGAACAGGCCTATAACACCTTGTCAGACATAAAGCTCCGTGCGGCCTATGACCGCTCAATCGGCTTCAGTCAAAAACCAGACACTTCTCCGTTCACGGTGCAGAGCAATGGGAACGGGAATGGTGACAACCCGGTCATCAAGGCGGAAACCGCGCTCCGCGAAAAAATTCGGCGTGGCATCATCAACGGCGATGCTAAGCGGATTACCCGGCGGCTGGCCGGCGCCGAGCTGGTGACCGGCCATGATCTGAAGCTGCTGCGTCAGGCCATCGGTCTCGGGGTGGAGGAGATCGAGGCCGGTTCCACCGTGGGCGCCGGGCTGATCCCTGCTTTGGAAGAGGACCGCTTGGAGGACCTCCCTTCCTGGCTCAATCTCCGGAACTCGTTGATGGTTTATACCGAGTTGCTGCAGGCGGATACGAAGAAGATCATCAGCGGATACATGGCCTGGTTCACCTCACGGGAGTGAGCCGTCCAGTTCTGCCGACCTCCGGCTGATCATTCGTTCCAGATAACGTGATTTGAGCTGGCGGCTGGCCAGGGCCTGCTTCAGCGGGGGGAGTTTTAATATTACCCCCAGCACGGCGGCCAGGGCCCGGTGGCTCAGCAGGACCTGGTTGTCGAACACCAGGTGCTGCAGGGTACCCCGTTCGATGGCCATCACCACCACCCGGTGGGTGCCGTCCAGCGGGGTGATCACCCGTTCCGGACACTGCTTCAGTTGAATGTTGTTTCGCGAGCAGACGCGGACGCAGAGCCCGCAACCGAGACACAGCTCCTCGGCCAGCCGGACCGTCTTGCGCCGCGGCCGGTTGGGATCGTTGGCTGAGACCAGGGTCATGGCCTCCACCGGGCAGACGCTGACGCACTTGCCGCAGCCCACGCAGCCGCCGCCGCCCAGTTCCGGAAGGAAATTGGTGGTGTGTATCGGTTTCAGGATGGCAAACCGCCGGGCGGCGATCAGCGCCTCGCAGCAGCAGCCGCAGCAGTTGCAGATGAAGGCCACCTCCCGGCGCACATTTTCCCCGAACTGGACCAGGTTGTTCTCGTGGGCTTCAGCCAGCAGGTCGAGGCACTCGGCCGCATCGACCTCGCGGGCGTTCCCGTGGCGGGCCAGCGAGGCGGCGGTGCTGTTGAAGGTCAGGCAGATATCCATCGGTGCGTCGCAGGCGCGGTCCAGGTGCTGCATCTTGTGCCGGCAGTAGCACATGCTCACCGCCCGAAAGGAGGCCTCGCTGATCACCTTCGAAGCCCGCTCGTAATCCAGCACGTGGAGCCCATTGTCCGCCGGCAGTGCCGGTTCATGGACAAAGGTCCGGCCCAGCTGTGTCTCACCCCGGGTGAAGAGATCGAGGATGAAATCCTCCTCCACGTTGAGATACTGGTGCAGCAACTCGCTGAGCGCTCTTTGATCGATGTCCTCCCGCACGCGCATCATGGAGAACTCGAAGAAACCGGCCATCGGGGGGGGGAGGGCGTAACTGGTTTCGCCGTTCTGCTGGAAGTCCACCAGGATCGCCCGGCGGGCCAGTTCGTCCAAAACCTTACGGCTCTCCGCCTGGCTCAGTTTCCAGCAGCGGCTGGCCTTTTCGGCGGTGAATGGGCGGATGGGGAGACGAGAGACGAGGTCTGCCTCACGTTCGCTGAGCAGTACCTGGAGAATCTTGAACAGCAGCTCCGTGGGAGGAGCGCCCTGGGGGTAGCGGTTCAGCCGGTCGGACAGTCTGGACCAGGCCGATCTGGCAGTTTGATGGGCCATGCTCGAATTATACCAGAGTCGGAATCCGAACATCAGATGCCCGGGTTCCGGATCCGCGCCGCCTGCCAGATCAACGATACCACTTCGCCGGAGGTCATTCCGGCGGTATTGATCACCAGGTCGTAGAGACAGGGATCATCGATGTCGCGGTGGAACTGCTGTTTGATGAAGGTCTTGCGATTACGGTCGGTCTGGCGGACCAGCTTTTCCGCCTCCGGTGCGTTGACGGACAGTTCTTCGGCCACCCGGGCCACCCGCACCGGCAGCGGAGCGATCAACCGTACTCGCAGGCTGTCCTTGAACCCTTCGAGGACGATGTTCCCGCCCCGGCCGAGGATCACCGCCTCACCGTGCTGGGCAATGACGGCCATGGTGGAGAACAGCGCCTCGCGGTAGTCCGAAGTCCCGTATTCACGGTGTTCCACGGAGTTCACCAGGGCCATCACCGCATCGGTGACGAAATCCCGGGCCGACTCGTCCAGCGTGCTGATGAGATCCCGGTGCACGCTGGACCGCTGGGCGATGTATTCCACGATTTCGCTGTCGAATACCCGCCAGCCCAGGCGTTCAGCCAGGTCCTGGGCCACCGCCACCCCACCGTTCCCCGCGTCACGGGAGAGGGTGATGAAACCAAGCGTGCGCCCGGGGTCCGATTCCCGGCGCATGCGCTCATCACTGATCCTGCGCCTGGTCTGCCAGAGCCCGAGCTGGTGCTCGACGAGCTTTGCGATCCCTTCGGTTCTGCTCTGTTTCATCTCTATCCCCCCCCCAGGTTGCGGGGAGCCGGCGATCCGGTCCCCGGCCCGGACTCCGGCTCACGGAACCGGTGTCAGCGTTCGGACAATCTGTACGGTTTACCTCTATTAATAGGGTTTTCGGGAGGGATCGACAAGAAGAGATGCCAAAATTCGAGAGGATTTTCGACATCTCTTCGGAGCGGTAATGGAGGATTCAAATCAGCGGCCGGAGC
>JAQAZP010000174.1:0-10474 GCA_032127265.1 Acidobacteriota bacterium | reverse complement strand
GCAGGTTCCGCACCTGGGCGATTTTGCCTTGCACCTTGTTACCGGGCAGGTGTCCGCCAGTGCCTGTCTTGGCGCCCTGGCCGCCTTTGAAGTGGAAGGCCTGGACTTTGGCCAGTTTCTCCCACGCGAACCCGAACCGGGCAGAGGCGAGTTCGTAAAAATAGCGGCTGTTGGCTTCCTGCTCCTCGGGGAGCATTCCGCCCTCGCCGGAACAGATGCCCGTACCGGCCAATTCGGCCCCGCGTGACAGCGCAACTTTCGCCGGTTCGGACAGAGCACCAAAAGACATGTCCGAGACAAAAAGCGGGATTTTCAACGTCAGCGGCTTTTGAGCGTTGGGGCCGATTACCGTCTCGGTTCCCACTTGGTCCTCATCAAGCAGGGGGGCCTTGTGCAGTTGCGCCGTCAGAAGTTGAATGTCATCCCATCGCGGCAGCTCATCTCGGGGCACGCCCATGGCCTCCACCTTGCCATGGTGGCCGGTTTTCGACAGACCGTCACGGGCGTACTGCTGGATCAAGGCATTGCTGGGCTCTTCGGGCGTTCCGTGGGAGGTATCGGCGTATAGCCCCAGGTAGGCGTCGCGATCAAACGGCTGCGGGTTTTTCTGTGCCCAGGCGTTGATCTCGTCGGCATCGACCAGAACCTCGTCCCCTTCGATCCACGAGGAAAACCTGGTCAGGGCTTCTTTATTGGCATACTCCGAAACACCGCCGTCGAGCCGGTAATCCCAGAAATGGACACCGCAGATCAGATTGCTGCCGCTGACAAACCCGTCCGACATCAACGCACCACGATGCAGGCAGCGGCCGTAGAAGACCGACACATTGTCATCGTAGCGAACCACAACCAGGTCGACCTCACCCACGAGAGCATAGGCGGGTTCCCGGTCTTTCAGCGAACTGAGCGTTGCGACAGGAACTTTTCTCATGGTATCCCTCTTCCATATCAGGCCGTATGCGGTTTGAGCGGTTGGGCGATGATTTCGCTGTTATCCGCGGTTGCTCGAGTGCTTGTCGTCGAGTGTATTGATTATCCTTTTCAACTTCAATGTTTCCTTTACGATTCCCAGCTGCCGGCTGCGTCAAACATCCCTTGATGAAGCCTCCGAACAAGTGCGGCAGCCCGCGGTTGTCTCCTGGTCGGGATTTCCATGAATATGTCCCCTCGGCCTATCCCGCTACCTCACCCGGGCACACTGCTCCGAATAACCGGTTCCTGGTCAGGTTCAAGGAGGCACTTCCAGAAACTGGGTGACCCTGGTCAGGACGGAGTGGCGAAAAAACCGTTTCCGGGGTATTCTGAGTCCAGGCGACCCTTCTCCTATCCCCTGCGCGCCGGTAGCTCAATTGGATAGAGCATCAGACTTCGAATCTGAGGGCTGAAGGTTCGAGTCCTTCCCGGCGCGCCAGACTATTCAATTTATCCACTGCCTCAATGGCATACACATCAGCAGTTTCAGGAGAGACCGAATGAAGACCTGGAAGAATCCTTTGTCGATAATCGAAATCGTATGTGGAGTGCTCATGGCACTGGTGGCAGCGACTGTTTTTGCCCAGTCCGATCCGGCCCGGCCAGAGGCCGGACCGGCCCAGGTCGAAGCGGTACAATCCCCGACTGAAGAAGAAAAACTTCTTGCCCGGGCAAAAGCCGTCCATGAAAAGGCCCTGACGCTGGATTCACATGTGGATATTCCCGGTGAGGAGTACGGCACTGGTGAACTTGACCCGGGCATCGACAATCCCAAGCTGCGCTGTGACCTGGTAAAGATGGAGCAGGGGGGGATGGACGCGGTCTTTCTGGCCGTCTTCACCAGCCAGGCGAAAGAGTTGAACGAAGACGAGTATGCCAGGGCCCGGAAAAAGGCCGAGGCGCAGTTCGCCGCGATCCACCGGGTGGTGGAGCAACAGTATCCCGATCGATGTGCACTGGCCCGCTCGGCAGATGAGGTGGAGAAAATCGTGGCCGGGGGCAAAAAGGCCATCATCATCGGCGTGGAGAACGGGTTCCCGGTCGGCGAGGACCTGGAGTACCTCGACAGCTGTCATAAACTGGGGGCCCGCTACATCACGCTCTGCCATACCGGCCACAACCAGATCTGCGATTCGTCCAGCCCGGAAAAGCCGCTGCATGACGGGATCTCCACTTTCGGAAAGAACGTGGTGGCCCGGATGAACCGTCTGGGCATCATGTGTGACGCATCACACATCTCTGAGAAGTCATTCTACGACCTGGTGGCCGTCTCCCGGGCACCGATCATCGTCTCGCACTCGGGGTGCAGTGCCGTCCACAGCCACGACCGCAACCTGACCGACGACCAGTTGAAGGCCCTGGCCAAGAACGGCGGCGTGATCCAGATCGTGACCCTCGAGCAGTATCTGGGACCGGAATCGCCGGAGCGGGAAGCGGCGATGAACAAGCTGCGCCAGGAGATGGGGGTCCCCACCTGGGACGAATACCGACTGATGACCGAGGAGCAGCGCACTGCCCTTCGTCCGAAGATGGAGGAATACTACCGCCAGCGCCGGCAGGTGGCTGAAGCCCACCCCATCGCCACCATCGAGACCTACGTGGACCACATCGACCATGCGGTGAAGATTGCCGGCATCGATCACGTGGGCATCGGCACCGACTTTGACGGAGGCGGCGGGTTCAACGGCTTCAGCGACCACAGCCAGGCCCTGAACGTCACCCTGGAGCTGGTCCGGCGCGGCTATTCGGACGAGGAGATCTGCAAGATCTGGGGCGGGAACTTCCTGCGTACCTGGCGGGAGGTGGAAGCAGTGGCACAAAGCCACGCCCCTGAAACCCCACATCCCTAAAATCGAACACAGACTACCCGTGGATCGAGCGCCGGTCCACGGCCATGGCCGCCTCGCGGAAGATCTCCGACAGCGTGGGGTGGGCGTGGCAGGTGCGGACGATGTCTTCGGAGGAGGCCTGGAACTCCATGGCCACCACCGCTTCGGCGATCATGTCCGAGGCCCGGGCGCCGAGGATGTGCACACCGAGGATGCGGTCGGTCTCGGCATCGGCGATGACCTTAACCAGCCCCTCCTCCTCGGCCAGGCTCTTGGCCCGGGCGTTGGCCTTGAAGTAGGAGCGGCCCACCTTGACCTTGAGGCCCTTTTCCTTGGCCTCGGCTTCGGTGAGGCCCACCTGGGCCAGCTCGGGCATGGTGTAGATCACGTTGGGGATGGCGTCGTAGTTCACGTGGCCCGGCTGGCCGGCGGCCAGTTCGGCCACGGCCATGCCCTCGTCCTCGGCCTTGTGGGCCAGCATCGGCCCGTGGATCAAGTCGCCGATGGCGTAGATGTTGGGCACCGAGGTGCGCCACTGGTGGTCGACTTTCACCCGGCCCTGGTCGATGGTCACCCCCGCCTCCTCCAGACCCGCGGTGTCGAGACAGGGCTTGCGCCCCACGGCCACCAGCAGGGTGTCACAGGTCAGTTCGCTTTCGCCGGCCTTGCCGTCCACGGTCACCTTAATTTCGCCGCCGCTGATGTCGGCGGCAGTGACCTTGCTCTCCAGCAGGAACTCGATGCCCTGCTTGCCCAGCTCCTTCTTCAGCCCCTTGCTCAACTGGACGTCGGAGAAGATTGCGATGCGGGGCAACAGCTCGACAACGGTCACCTCGGCGCCGAGGCGTTTCCAGACAGAGCCCAGCTCGAGGCCGATGGCCCCGCCGCCCACCACCACCATGCGGCCCGGCACTTCGGTGAGCTCCAGGGCCTCGGTGGAGGAGATGATCTTTTTCCCGTCAAAAGGCAGTCCGGGCAGTTCCACCGGCACGCTGCCCATGGCCAGGACGATGGTCTCCGCTTCCAGTTCGGTTGATCCGCCCTGGGGGTTGTCCACCCTGATCTTCTTTCCACCGGCCAGCACTCCCCGGCCGCTCAGCACGGTGACCTTGTTCTTCTTCATCAGCAGACCCAGGCCGTCGGTGACCTCGGTGACGATGCGCGACTTGCGCTCCATCATCTTCGCCAGGTCGAGCTGCACGCCTGAAGCCCCGATGCCGTGCTCGCCCAGACGGTCCCGGGCCACCTGGAACAGCTCGCTCGACTCCAGCAGCGCCTTGGACGGAACGCAGCCCACGTTGAGGCAGGTGCCGCCGAGGGTGGCGCGCTCTTCGATGAGGGCCACTTTCATCCCCAGCTGGGCAGCGCGGATGGCGGCGACATAGCCTCCTGGTCCGGCGCCGATCAAGGCGAAATCAAAGCTGTCCATGGTCTCCAGTCTCCATCAGAGCCCCAGCAGGGCCGGGTCAGGGTTCTCCACATAGTCAACGATGGTCTTGAGGAAGGTCACCGCCTCCTTGCCGTCCACCAGCCGGTGGTCGTAAGAGAGGGCGACATACATCATCGGCCGCACTACGATCTCGTCGTCCACCACCACGGCCCGTTTCTTGATCGCGTGCATCCCGAGGATGCCGCTTTGCGGCGGGTTGATGATCGGCGTGCTCATCATGTTGCCGTAAATCCCGCCGTTGGAGACGCTGAACACCCCGCCGCTGAGGTCGTTAAGCGTCAGCTTGCGGTCCCGGGCCCGGCCGGCCAGGTCGGCAATGACTTTTTCCACCCCGTCGTAGCTCAGCTGGTCGGCGTCCCGGATCACCGGCACCACCAGGCCGCGTTCGGTACCCACCGCCACGCCGATGTCGAAGTAATGGTTGTGCACGATGTCGTCGCCCTCGACACGGGCGTTGATCGCCGGCACGGCGCGCAAGGCTTCCACCGTGGCCTTGATGAAGAAGGACATGAAGCCGAGCTTGATGCCGAACTTCTGCTGGAAGGCTTCCTGGCGCTCGGTGCGCAGGGCCATCACCGCGCTCATGTCCAGCTCGTTGAAGGTGGTGAGGATGGCCGCGCTCTGCTGGGCCAGGAGCAGCCGCTCGGCCACCCGCTTGCGCAGCGAGGTCATCGGCTCTCGGGTCTCCCGGCCGTCGGCCGAGGTGACCGGGCCGCTGGGCCGCGGGGGCACCGCCGGCGCCGGGGCGATCGCCGGAGTATCGAGGGGCGCGGCCTCGGGCACGACGGGTGCAGCCGGAGTGGCCGATGCGGCACGTACGCTCTTCTTTTCCAGGTGGGACAGTACGTCCTCCTTGGTGATCCGGCCGCCCTTGCCGCTGCCGCTGATCGCCGACGGCGTGAGGCCGTGCTCCGCAACCAGCCGCCGCACCGCCGGCGCCAGATCGCCGGTCTCCCCCGCCGCGGCAGGTTCAGGGGCATTAGCCCCAGCCGCCGGAGCGGTGTCGGCCGGGGGCGCCGCCGTGTCGCCGGCAGCCTCGGTGTCGATCAATCCCACGATCTGGCCAATGGCCACGGTTTCGCCGGCGGCCACCTGGATGGCCAGTTTCCCGGCGACCTCGGATACCACGTCCATGGTGATCTTGTCCGTCTCCAGGACGAAGAGGGGGTCGTCCACCTTGACCATCGCCCCGTCGCCGGCGAGCCACTCCACCAGGATCCCCTCGGTGATCGATTCGCCCACTTCCGGTATCTTGACCTCGGCCATTGTCTCGGGACTCCTCTTACTTGGTGTCGTCTTCTCTTATGCCCAGCTTCCGGTGAGGGCCTGGGCCACCAGTTCTTCCTGTTCGCGGCGGTGAATTTTCAGTGACCCGGTGGCCGGGCTGGCGCTGGCCGCGCGGCCGGAATAACGGATCACGCGGCGGCCGAACAACTCGTAAAGCCGCGGGAACATGAACGTCCAGCCACCGCGGTTGGCCGGCTCCTCCTGGACCCACACCACTTCGTCCACACCACCGTAACGCTCGGCCAATATGTCCATCATCTCCGCCGGCCAGGGGTAGAACTGTTCAACCCGCACCAGGGCGACATTGTCCAGCCCGTCCTTCTCTTTCTGTTCCAGCAGGTCGTAGTAAACCTTGCCGCTGCAGAGCACCAACCGGGTAAACGGCCCGGCCTCCGCCGGCTCGTCGAGCAGTTCGCGGAAACAGCCGTGGATCAACTCGCTCACCGGAGAAACGGCCCGCGGGTGGCGCAGCAGGCTTTTCGGCGACATGACGATCAGTGGCCGGCGGAAGGGCCGGTACTGCTGGCGCCGCAGCGCGTGGAAGTACTGCGCCGGGGTGGTCATGTTGCAGACCTGGATGTTGTCCTCGGCGCAGGCGGCGAGGTAGCGCTCGAGGTAGGCGTTGGAGTGTTCGGGCCCCTGCCCCTCGTAGCCGTGGGGCAACAGCATCACCAGCCCGCTGGTCCGCTGCCACTTGGACTGGGAGCTGACGATGAACTGGTCGATGATCACCTGGGCGCCGTTGGCGAAATCACCGAACTGCGCCTCCCAGATCACCAGCATCCGCGGGTCCACACGAGAATAGCCGTGCTCGAACCCCAGCACCGCCGCCTCGGAGAGCAGGCTGTTGTAGACGCAGAAGCGCGCCTGCTGGGGGTGGATGTGCATCAGCGGGATGTGGTTCTCGGCGGTCACCCCGTCGGACCAGACGGCGTGGCGCTGGGAGAAGGTGCCCCGGGCCGAGTCCTGGCCGCTGAGCCGTACCGGAAATTTCTCGTGCAGCAGGCTGCCCAGGGAGAGCAGTTCGGCAAAGGCCCAGTCCACCGTCTCCCGCTGGTCAATGGCCTTCAGCTGCAGCGGCAGCTTGCGGGCCACCTTGGGGTTGAGGGTGAAACCCTCAGGCACTCCGGTCAACGCCCGGGCCACGTCCATCAGCAGCCAGTGATCCACACCGGTCTGCACCGGCTGGTTGGAATAGGGGTTGTTCAGCCCGGTCCAGCGGTGGCCGAAGGAGTGGATCTCCAGTTCGGGGATTTTCTCCCTGGTCTCGTCCAGGGCCTTTTGCAACTGGTCCCGGAAGCGGATGGCCAGTTGTTCAGACTCCTCGCCGGTGAGCTCGCCGGCGGCACGCAACTGCTCTTCGTAGAGCCGGCGCACCGGCGGCCGGTCCTTGATCTTGGCGTAGAGCTGGGGCTGGGTGAAGGCCGGCTCGTCGCTCTCGTTGTGGCCGTGGCGGCGGTAGCAGATCATGTCCACCACCACATCCTGGCCGAAGGTGTGCCGGAACTCCAGCGCCAGTTCCATCACCATGGCCACCGCTTCGGGGTCGTCGCCGTTGACATGGAAGATCGGCGCCTCGATCATCTTGGCCACGTCGGTGGAGTAAAGGGTGGACCGCGACTCGGGGGGCAGGGTGGTGAAACCGATCTGGTTGTTGACGATCAGGTGTACCGTGCCGCCGGTCCTGTAGCCCTTGAGCTGCGAGAGGTTCAGCGTCTCGGCCACCAGGCCCTGGCCGGCAAAGGCCGCGTCGCCGTGGATCAGGAAGGGCACCACCTTGCGCCGCTCCTCGGTGTCGGCGTGCAGCACCTGCTTGCCCCGGGCCCGCCCCTGGACCACCGGGTCCACCGCCTCGAGGTGGCTGGGATTGGAGGTCAGGCTGAGGTGCAGCACGTGGCCCTGGCGGTTGATGTGGTCCGAGCTGAAGCCCAGGTGGTATTTCACGTCGCCGTCGCCGCCCACGGTCTCGGGGATGAAGTTGCCCTCGAACTCGGAGAAGATCATCGAGTAGGGCTTGTCGAGGATGTTGGCCAGCACGTTGAGGCGCCCGCGGTGGGCCATCCCCACTACCAGTTCCTCAATCCCCAGCTCGGGGGCCAGCTCCAGCAGGGCGTGGAAGCCGGGTATTGTCGCCTCGGCCCCTTCGAGGGAGAACCGTTTCTGGCCCGGGTAGCGCTTCTGGAGAAACAGCTCGAAACTCTCGGCGTCGATGAGCAATTCGAGAATCTCGTGCTTCCGTTCGAGGGAGAACGCGGGCCGGTTGCGGTTCGGCTCCATCCGGGCCTGGAGCCAGCGGCGGATCTCGCGGTCCTGGATATGGATGTATTCCACGCCCACCGACCGGCAGTAGGTCTCCTGGAGCTGGGCGATAATGTCGCGCAGCTTCGCCTTTTGCGGGCCGCCGAGGTGGCCGGTGTCGAATACCTTGTCCAGGTCCTCCTCACCGAGGTCGAAGGCCTCGAGGGCCAGGTGCGGATGCTCGGTGAGGTTGTTGCCCAGGGGATCGAGCTGGGCAATGAGGTGGCCGCTGCTGCGGTAGGCGAAGATCAGACTGGCCACTTTGGACTGCAGATAGGAATCGTCCGACACGACGGCGGCGGGCGAGTCATCAGCCAGCTTGAAGCCCTGGAAGAAGATCTGCCAGTCGCGGGACACCGAGGAAGGTTCCTCCAGCCACTGCCGGTAGAGCTGGTCAACGTAGTCGGCGTTCGCTTCCACCGTCAACGGCGCATTGATATCCGCCGGTTCACTGCTCTGGGACACTTTCAGTCACTCCTTGCACCGGTCACGGTGTTCTGAGACATCACAGGGGATACGCCGCGTCTCCGCCGGGCGGCCTCCACGGGGCTTATTATTTTACAGAAATTTGGCGGGAACTGCACCCCCGGGGAGCCGGCGGACAAACTGCCGGTCCGGCACACCCTCCCGAAACGGCGAACCACGGTGCACGGGGCCCCTGCTCAGGCATGGTTGCGCAGCTTCAGTTCGATGGGGTGCGGGTTGAGGTAGGTCTGCAGCGCGAGATACGGCTCCTCGAACTTGCGCACGTAGTGGTTGAAGAGGGTCAGCGGGACGATCAACGGCACCAACTCCGAGTGGTAGCGCCCGATCACTTCCAGCAGCTCGGCCTTCTCGTCGCTGGAGAGCACCTTCTTGAAGTAGCCCATCATGTGCTGCAGCACGTTGGTGTTCTTGCGCACCGTGGCCCGCAGTTTGAGCCCTTCCTGGAGGAGCTTCTGGTATTCAGTGAACAGTAGCATTGGCGGCGCGGACTTGGCGGCGGCCACCAGCGGGCCGAGAAGTTTGAGGTGCTTCGGGCTGTGGGCCATGATGGCCAGCTTGTGCCGGCTGTGGAAATCCACCAGGGCGCCCCGCTTCAGCCCCCCGGCGGTCATCTGCTGCCAGCGCTTGAAGATAAAGATCCGCTCGATGAAACTCTCGCGCAGCACCGCGTCGTGGAGCCGCCCCTCCTCCTCCACCGGCAGCAGCGGGAAGTGCTTCATGAAGGCGCTGGCAAACAGCCCTGAGCCGGAGTTCTTTGGGATTTTGTTGCTGTCGTAGATCTTAACCCGTTCCATGCCGCTGCTCGGCGAACGGCTCTTGAAAATGAACCCGCCGAGCTCTTCCTTTTCCAGCTCCCTGACCCGCCGGTTGGCCCAGGTCACCATCTGATCGGTGAGATCCTTGCGGGTCCTGGTGGTGATCAGCCGCGGCGCCTCCGGATCCCCCTCGAGGTGCATCGACTCCCGGGGGACCGGCAGTCCGCACTCCACCTCGGGGCAGACCGGGACGTATTCGACGTATTCCCCCAGCACGTCCCGGCAGAACCGGTCGAGCTTGTGCTGGCCGTCGTAGCGGACTTTCTCGCCGAGCAGGCAGCTGCTGATGCCGATCCGAATCTGTTCCACGATGTCACCCTTCCTGGTTGTTGCCGGGGCCGGCCCCCTTTTCATCGAATTCTCGAATATCATTCCGCCGCCGGCTTTGACCATGTCCGGAAAAACGCCCAGACCAGTTCCGCAGCGTCAAAACCGGCAAGGTCCGGATCTTTCTTCGCATCCATGAAGGCCGTTCCGGGCCAGACATGACCCCAGTTGTCGATGGAATACAGCACTACCGGCGCCGCACCCTCCCCGCTCCAGAGGCTGAGGACAACGCGCCCGTCATACAGCGCCTCCTCCTCCGGCTCGGAAGCCGCGCCGTTGGCCTCGGCCCAGAAGCGGGCTGATTCATCGACAGAGAGATATGTGCGGCCTTCCTTGCTCCGGCGGTCATCCCCGCCCTCGAAGGGGATGATCTCATCGGTCCGTCCGTGGAAAATCATCATCGGCAGCGGGTGCTCCGGTTGGGGGATACGCCAGACATCTTCGTCGGCGGTGGGCCGGCCGCCGATTGTGCCGGAAACCACGGCGGCCGCGGCAAAGAGATCTGAATCCCGCGCCGCCATGTGGTGGGTCAGCATCCCGCCGTTGGAATTGCCCACGATGTAAATCCGCCGCGGATCGACGTTGAACCGCTCGCGAACCTCGGCAATCACCGTCTCGAGGAACGCGGGGTCGTCCACGCCGAGCACCTGGGCCCGGCCGCAGCAGTGTCCGGAGTTCCAGTGGCGAAAGAGACTGCCCAGCCCCATACCGTTGGGATAAAGCGCGATGAAACCTTCGCGGTCGGCGATACGGCTGAACCCGGTGAGCTTCTCCATCTTCTTCCCGGTATCGAAGGCGCCGTGGATCACCACCACCAGCGGCAGCGGCTCGTCCGCCGTGGTATCGGGCGGCAGGTGCACCAGGTAGCTGCGACGGAAATGATCGGCCTTGAGGTCCATTTTCTGCTTGAACGTCCCCTGGCCGGGATTCCCCCGAACAGGAAGCGACCGCAGGCAGCCAGTGGCGAGGAGACCAATCGAGAGGAGGGCCAGGGCCAGGGCCAGGGCCAG
>JAQAZP010000173.1:0-6840 GCA_032127265.1 Acidobacteriota bacterium | reverse complement strand
GGCGCAGGGTCCACGGCAACGAAAGCCTGAAGGTTATTGTCGGCTTGAACAACATGGGCTTGCAACTGGGGCTGATGGACCGCAACGAGGAGGCCCTGCCCTACCTCGAGAAAGCGGTTTTAACCGCAGGCAAAGTCCTCGGCAACGAACATTGGCTGCTCTGGGCCGTCCGGGCCACTTACGGCCGCACACTGTTCAATTTGGGCCGCCTCGACGCTGCCGAGAGTGAACTGCTGGCCAGCCTCGAGGGCATGGAACAGGTCTTCGGTGCCAACCACCCGCGTACCAAAGGGATCTGCCGCGGCCTGTCCGAGCTGTATCTCGCCATGGGCGACCCGGAGCGGGCCGCAGAGTTCGAGACCCTGGCCCGGTAATATCGTGAGCCGGTATTCATCCGATATCCCGAAAATATTTCGAAAACTCATATTCCATGTCCGGATCTGCCGGCGGATGAAGCGTACTGGATCGAGGGCAAGTGTTGTACGTGAGGCAGATCGATCCGGAGGTTCGGTAAAATGTTCACCAAGACGGAATTGAGACAGATTCTGGCGTCCCTGGCGATCAGCGCGCTGGGCTGACCCTGCTCTGCTTCAGACTCGGCGTGCAGTAAGCCGATTCCCACCGTCCCGGTTGACTCCCCGCCAGCCAATCCCCTACCATTGAATCCACTCACCACGCTGGCTCAAATTCTGTTCCCTACAATCGCCAGGATGGACGAATGATCAGCCAACTCAACAAGATGGACAGGGTACACCTGTTGGTCATCATTCTCTTCGGGTTGGCGCTCTATGCTCCCACCCTGTTTCACGGCTTCGCACTGGACGACGATATGGTCATCGCCGGTAACCAGTTCACCCGCCAGGGACTTTCCGGCATCGTTCCAATCCTGACCACCGACACCTGGCACGGTTACTTCGGTGAGAAGGTGAAACTGCTTCCCGGCGGTCGATACCGTCCGCTTTCACTGGTCGCTTTTGCCATTGAGTTTGCGATTTTCGGGGAGAGCCCGCTGGTCAACCACCTGGTGAACATCCTGATCTACGCGCTCACCGGGGGCTTGATCTACCTCGTGCTGCTCTGTCTCTTCAGCGCCACACAAAATATCCAGTGGGCCCGGTTGGTTTCCCTGCCGGCGGCCCTGATCTTCCTGGCCCACCCGCTGCACACCGAGGCCGTGGCCAACATCAAGGGGCGGGACGAGTTGCTCGCCCTCTTTCTTGCCCTGGCCGCCCTGCTGCTCTTTCTCGGGGGCACCCGCCTGAAAGAGACCCGGGCCGCCATCGTCGGATCGCTGCTGCTCCTGCTGGCCATTCTGTCCAAGGAAAACGCCTTTGCCTTTATCGCGGTTATCCCCCTGGCCATCTACTTCTTCCGCAGCCCGTGGCAGCCGGCGTTGAAGAAACTGCTCCCCTGGCTGGGCGGCACCGCCGCGACCTACCTGGTCATTCGATTCGCCGTGCTGGGGTTCGGCAGCGGTTCCCCGGACGCACCGCAAAGCATCCTCAACAATCCCTTCCTCGGAATGTCCCTGGCAGAGAAGTATGCCACCATAACCCACACTCTTGGCCGCTACCTGCTGCTGCTGGCTGCCCCCCACCCGCTGACCCACGACTACTACCCGAAGACCATTCCGGTGATGTCCTGGACCCATTGGTCCGTGATCATCAGCCTGATCCTGTATCTGGCCGCCCTGGGCTGGGCCATACGAAACTTCCGGTCCCGCTGCCGGATCTCCTTCCTGGTGCTCTTCTACCTCCTGACCCTCTTCACCGTCTCCAACATTCCCTTTACCATCGGGACCAACATGGGTGAGCGTTTCCTCTACATGCCTTCCCTGGCCTTTTGTCTAGCGGCCGCCCTGGCTCTGGCCCGCGCGGGCAGCCGGGTCTCTTCCGCCGGCCTGCTGAAAAATATTGCTCCGGGCCGCGCCACCCTGTTGCTGGCCCTGCTGATCATCCTTCCCTTCAGCATGAAAACAGTGCATCGGGAACAGGCCTGGAAGGACAACATCACACTCTTCTCCACCGATATCAGCGTATCGCCGCGCAGCGCAAAACTTCAGAACTCGCTGGGTTGTGAGCTGTTGCTCGAATCGGCCAGGCCGGAGAACCGGAGCCGCCGGCAGGAAATGGTGGACCTGGCCGCGGAGCACCTCAACGAGGCGGTCCGCCTCTACCCCGAAAACACCCTGGCCTGGACCGGACTGGGCGATATCAGTTACCTCGACGGCGATTACGCCGAGGCGGTGCGGCGCTATGACCGGACCCTGGCCATTGTGCCGCAGTCCGCCGCAACGCTGCAGCGCAAGGCCCAGACCCTGGCGGACTGGGGAAAAGTGGAGTTCACCCGTGGCCGCTACGGTGAGGCGCTCGAGCACCTGCGGCAATCGGTGGGCGTGGTGGATGGAAATCCGGACAGCTGGGTGGCCATGGGGGCGGCCCTGGGCAAACTGGGCCGGCCCCAGGAGGCGATCCGGGCCTTCCACAAGGCCATGGCCCTGGATCCGGGTTTCGCGCCGGCCTACCTCAACCTCGGCGTGGCGTACATCCACGGCGGCGAAGAAGCGCGGGGACGGCAGTTTCTGGAAAAAGCCTACCGTCTCAACCCTTCGCTGCGCCCCTGAGCGGACTTCAAGATCACCAGGAACCGCCGGCCGGGCCCTATTTGTCCAGGTAGAGCCGCTTCAATTCCTTGCTCAGGTACTCGAAAGTCTCGTCCGGCGTGTCGAGCACCTTGACCAGATCCCGGTCCCCGGAGCTGATGGTCCCGTAGCGGGCCATGGCGTCGATGTTGATCACTTCGTTCCAGTATTCGGACCCGTAGAGCACGATGGGCAGGGTCTTGGTCACCTTCTGTGTCTGGACCAGAGTCAGGATCTCAAACAGCTCATCCATGGTGCCGAAGCCACCGGGGAAGACCACAAAGGCTTTGGACAGGTAAACGAACCAGAACTTGCGAATGAAGAAATAGTGGAACTCGAAATTGAGCTCGTGCGAGATGTAGGGGTTCGACGACTGCTCGTTGGGGATGCTGATCCCCAGTCCCACGGTCTCGCCGCCCGCCTCGCTGGCCCCGCGGTTGGCCGCTTCCATGATGCCCGGACCGCCGCCGGAACAGACGGTGAAGCGCCGCGATCCGCCCCCCAGGCCCTTTGACCAGTTTGTCAGCAGGTAGGTCAGCCGGCGGGCATCCTCGTAGTTTCGGTCAAGCAGGCGAACCCCTCCGTCGGCATCCCGCTTGGCGTCCTCGGGAGCCTTGGCCCTGGCTGAGCCGAAGATGACGATGGTGTCCTTGATCCGGTTGCGGCGGAAGCGGCGCAGCGGTTCCTGGTATTCGGAGATCATTCGGACCACCCGGCCGTCGGGACTGTTCAGGAACTCGAGATTCTTGTACGCCTTGACCGGACGGCGATGGTCGCGGGGCACGCCCGGAGTGTCTTCCAGGGGCGTCCGGGCCTCTTTGCGCTTTTTTGACACGGTATCCGTACCTCGTTAGCTGGACAGACGAAAAACACCCCGCCGGGAGACGGACACGTCTTCCGGCCAGCGGAACCGGGCCCGTTGGAAGCACAGGCAAGGACGGCTCAGGCCATGGAGGCCGTGTCGTCGTCTTGCGAACCGACCTTCCTGCGGAGTGAAAACTCTTTCCGCTCCCCGTACCGGCCCTGGTAGCGATAGTAAGGATAGTAATAGTAATAGCCGTGGCGGGTCATGTCCAGGTTGTTGGTCACCACGCCGAGGACACGAACCCCGGCAGCGTCGAGACGCTCCTTCACCGCCTGCAGGGTGTCCCGTTCGGTAACACCGCCGTGGATCACCAGCACCAGGCCGTCCGATTTCACGCCGAGAATAACCGGATCGGTCACCGAGAGAATCGGCGGCGAGTCGAAGATGATGTGGTCCACGGCGTGTTCGCGATACATCCGCTCGACGAACTCGTCAAAGCGGACCGAACTGATCAACTCGCTGGGATCGGGCGGTACCGGCCCGGAAGTGATAAAGGAGAGCCCGGGCACCTTACCATGGGTCTGCACCAGCAGATCCTCGAAATTGATGATCCCGGCCAGGTAGTGGCTCATCCCGCCCTTCTTGCCGTCGGCCAGAAAGACCTTGTGAATTTTCGGGCGGCGCAGATCGGTGTCCACTAGCAGCACCCGCCGGCCCAGCTGGGCCAGGGTGATGGCCAAGTTGACCGAGGTGGCCGTCTTGCCCTCGCCGGGGGAAGGGCTGCTCACCACGATGGTTCGCGGCGGCTCGCCGGCGCCGCTGAGCAGCAGCGATGTGCGCACCGAGCGGTATGCCTCGGCAACCAGCGATTTACTGTCCTCGTAACAGACGGAGTAGATCGGTTCCACCGCACCTTCCGTTGATTCCGGTTGCGGCTCGGATTTTTTTCGCCGTTTGGCCCCGTTGGCCTTCTCTCCGCCGGTGGTCAGAGTGGGGACCGCCCCCAGGGTCGGCAGACCGAACAGCTTGGTCACCTCATCACCGGATTTGACCGTCCGGTCGAGGAACTCGAGGAGCAAGGCCACTCCCACGCCCAGCATCAGGCTCAGGGCAAAGCCGAGAGCCACGTTGCGCCGTTTATTGGGTTTGAAAATGAACCTCGGCACCTCGGCCGGGTCAACGATCCTGATGTTGCTGCTTCCGATTCCCTGCAGCTGTGACGTGACATTCGCCTCGGACTGACGCTGGAGCAGCGACTGGAGCAACT
The DNA here is from genome assembly GCA_032127265.1 of Acidobacteriota bacterium. Lineage (GTDB taxonomy): Bacteria > Acidobacteriota > JAQAZP01 > JAQAZP01 > JAQAZP01 > JAQAZP01. The sequence goes on along the minus strand of JAQAZP010000173.1, from coordinate 2,127 downwards.
GCGACTTGCTTGTGACCTCCATGGACAGGGAATCGTACTGGATGCCGCTGAGGTTGCGATCCAGGGCCCGGCTCTTCTGTTCGTCGAACATCTCCTTGAGCGATTTTTCGTTTTCGCTGGCCCGACCGAACTCGGTTCGCGCCGCCTTGAGCGCCTCGCGGTAGATCTCGTTGCTCTTGGAGTTCAGTTGCTGGCCGGTCTTTTCGATTTCCGAACTGAGGCGCAGCTGTTCGGGCATGGCGTCCTTGAACTTCTTGGTGTTCCGGGCATACTCACCTTCCAGTTCAGTGATCTGCTGCTTCAGCTGGGTCACCTGCAGGTTGTTCTGAACCTCGGGGATCGAGCCCGGGGAGGCATCCTTCATCCTCTCGTACTTGGTTTCCAGACGTATTCGATCGGTCTGCGCCCGGGTGAAGGACTGGTTCAACTCCACCAGCCGCTGGCTGGTAATGTCCTGGCCTTCGGAGGTCCCGATAATGTCGGACTGCTTGCCATATTCCTGCAGCTGCTTCTGCTTCTCCTGCAGTTCCTGCTGCAGACCTTCAACCTGGGTGGACAGAAAATTGCGGGCCTGCTCGGTGGCCGAGTACCGCGACTCAAGGCTGAATGAGATGTAGGCCTGTGCCACGGAATTGGCCAGCCGGGCAGCCATTTCCTTGTCCGGGGAGAGCATCGAGACCTCGACAATGTTGCTGTCCTTCACCGGGTTGATCTCGATGGTTTTCATCAGGCTCTCGGCTATCCGGTCCCGCCGAGTCTCGGCAGCCAGCGCTTCCCCGTCCTTGCCCTCATCATCCTCCGGGGCAAAAAGCGGCGAGGTGGTGAGATCCAGCAGATCCACCACGCGCTTGGCCACGGTCTTGCTGGTGATCAGCTGGTACTGGGTGTTGAAGAAGGTGTAGTAGTCGTAGCGCTGGACAAACACCTCGTTGCCCATGGCCATGTTGCTCACCGTCGATTCCCGTTCGATGAGCACCGATGTGGTGGCCTTGTACTGCGGTGTCTGGACAAAGGTGTGGATGATGGTGAGGAGCAGACCCAGCACGGTCAACAGAATGACCAGCCGTTTTCGCTTGATCAGGACATAGTAGTAATCCCGGAGGTTGAACTCCTGTCCGGTGGTTTCCTCTTCAGCCATCCCATCCCCCTCTGAAGCGGCACTAGAAGATCGTTTCCGGCACCACCACCACGTCCTTGTCCTGGAGCAGAATATCCTCCTGCTTGCCCTTGAGGATCTTTTTCAGTTTGACGTCGATCTGATCCTCCGCACCCCCGGCCAATTTCCGCTTGACCCTGACCCGGTCCGCCGCGGCACGGTCCGTGAGGCCGCCCGCCTTGGTGATCGCCTGCAGGAGGGAGATAACATCAGATTTTTTGAAGGACAGTTCACCCGGCTGCCTGACGGCGCCGTAGATGTAGACCGACATCTCCGGATCGTCAGGTATGTTGATCACGTCGCCGGACTGTACCTGGATATTCAGTTCCGACCGTCCCTGGATCATCAGTTCTTCGATGTTGACCGTGATCCGCCGCGACTCGTCGTCGGCCCCGATTCGAATGACATAGAGTTCCGGGCCCGCATTGTCCTTCAGGCCTCCCGCCTCGGAGATCATGTGGATCAGCGTCCTGCTGCCCAGCAGTTTGTAAGTTCCCGGTTTCTGGACCGACCCGATCACCGAGACGCTCCGGCTTCGAAATTCACGGATAAAGACCGAGACCTGAGGACTGTTGATATACTTTTCTTCAAGGAGGTTGCGGACGATTTCCTCCAGCCCCCTGCTGGTCTGGCCTTCGGCCCGGACCTCACCGAGAAGCGGCAGGGTGATCATCCCCTCTTCGGAGACCCGCACCGTCTTGTTCAGCCCTTCGAGCTCGAAAACAGACACTTCCAGCAGATCTTCGGGACCGATGATGTAGTCACTGCGCTGGGTGGACAAAGAAGCCTGGCCGATCACCGGTTTTACCGATTGGTTGGCACTGGTCCATTCCGGTCCGGTGGGAGAAGCAACGGGCTCCACCGGCGCGGCAACCACGGGCTCCGCCGCGGGACCGGCCGGCGGTTCGGAGGGCGCACCGTCGGCCCCGCCATACAGACGGTCCACCACGACTTCGGCATCTTCGTAGCCC
>JAQAZP010000172.1:0-18551 GCA_032127265.1 Acidobacteriota bacterium | reverse complement strand
AGCATCAGGATCGGCGTGGTGTAGTCGTAGACCGCCTGACCGGCGTTGATCGCTTCCATATTGTCGGCGTTGGACACGTCCAGCACCTTGCCGATGCCCCAGAAGAAACCGCCCAGGCCCCAGTTCTGGATGGTGAACATGGTGGCGTAGGCGGTGCCCAGGCGGCTCTCCGGCACGATCTTGGCCACCGAGGGCCACATAGCCGCCGGCACCAACGAGAAGGCTACGCCGAGCGCCAGCAAGCCGGCGTAGCCCAGGGCCACGCTGTTAAAGATCGAGAGTGAAAGGTGGGCGAAGATCAGCAGCCCGGAGCCGATCATCATCAGCGATGCGGCCTTGCCTTTGCGGTCGACAATGCTGCCGAAAATCGGCGTGAAGAATAGGGTGCCGAAGGGGATCAGGCCGGCCACCTTGGGGCCGTTGTGCAGCCAGGCGTCGACCGTGGCCATGAAGCCCGCCCCGCTGAGATCTGGCAGGACCCGGGTAAAGCCGAATTTGTTCACCAGCAGGTCGGGGGCATACTGGATGAAGGGGAATACCGCGGAGTAGAAAGTGACACAGAGCAGGGCGACGTAAATGAACGAGGGGTTGCTGAGCAGTTTGCCGAGATCCGAGATCTTGAACTGTTCATCGTCGCTGGGCTTCTCTTCGGCGGCGTCCGAGATGGCCTTGCGATCCTTGTCCAGCTTGGTGTCGAATACCAGGTGGCTGATGTAGGCCAGGATACCGATACCGATGAGGACCGCGGAAACTGTGACCGCGGGAGAGGGGGAAACGCCGGCGATATCAGCGGAAAACATGATAGCCAGCATGGAACCCAGGCGTCCGAAACCGACATTGACACCCATGGCCAGGGCCAGTTCATGGCCCTTGAACCATTTGACCACCGTCTTGCTCACCAGGACGCAGGTGACCTCCAGACCGATGCCGAAGAAGATCCGGCCGGCCACCATTCCGTACAGTCGACTGTTGAGGTCTTCTCCAAACACGCCGGCGGCGGACAAAGCACAAATAACGGCGCCGAGAGCAGCAGACCCGCCAAAGAGGAAGATACAGATTTTAGGGCCGAATTTGTCCAGTATCATCCCGCCGACGATGATTGCGCCGATCATGTTCAGCCAGGTTGTGGAACTGATGACCATGCCGAAATTGGCGTTGCTGAAGCCCCACGCATCACGCATCAGCTGTTGCAGCGGCGACATGAAGTCCTGAAACCAGTAGGTGGCGAACATCAGCAGGCTGACCATCACCAGCACGGTCCAGCGCGCACCCCGGGAATCGTTGATCGCTTTTTTTATTTGGTCCATCTTCCCCTCAAGCTGTGTTGATTGACGTGTACCGCGGCACCGGCTCACGGGAACAGCAGAACCGGGTCATCGCAGAATCCCGCAGTTTCTCCGGACAGGAACCCTCACAATGTAAGCCCAGTTGATAAGAATCAAGCCAGAATATCGTATAAATCATATTACATTAATCACGAACGAATCACAATGGATCTGCCGCCGGGCCGGTTGACAGGGCCACGGACCGACCGTATCGTGTTCATGGGTATTGAATACCGGGGATACTTCTTCACCACGCAGGTGATGGCTGTGCGAAAGTTCTTCAAACTGGGGAAAAACACCAGGCCGGCGGTGAGCTATGCCTTCTTTGAGACCGCCCTGGGCGAAATGGCCGCGGCGGCCACCGGGAAAGGGATCTGCCGGCTCCAACTGCGCAGTGCCGGGTCCCACGATGCCTTTGTCGAGGCTCTGCAGGCCGACCATCCCGGCCTGACGGTCCGCAAGGCACCCAAGGTCTTCAGTGAACTGAAGGGACAGCTGGAGGCCTACCTCGGCGGCGAATTGCAGGTTTTCACTCTGCCCCTGGACCCGGTGGGGACGGACTTTCGTCAAGCGGTCTGGCAGCAGGCCCGCCTGATACCCTATGGCAGCACCATCACCTACGGGGATCTGGCCAGCCGTCTGGGCAAGGAGCGGTCGGCCAGCCGGGCGGTGGGCAATGCCCTGGGGGCCAATCCGCTGCCGATCCTGATCCCCTGCCACCGTGTGCTTGGCGGCGATGGACGGCTCACCGGCTATGCCGGGGGGCTGGCAATCAAGACACGACTGCTCAGAATCGAGGGTGCGCTGCTGCTCTGACGGGCTATCGGCCGCTCTTCAGTTCCCCGGCAAGCCAGCACACCGAACGGTGAACCATCTCCGGGGGTACCTCGTGCCCGCATCCCTTCACGATTTCCAGGCGGAGCCCGTGGGAGATTCCGGCTGAACGGCAGGTTTCGGCGGCCAGCCTCACCGCTTCCCGGGCCCCGTCCACCGGTGAGGTCTCGTCCAGGTCGCCGTTGAGGAAAAGGAACGGCCGCGGGGCGATGAGCGCCAGAATGCCGGGGACTTCGATCTCCGCTGCCCGAGGCACGAAGTAGTAGATGCCGTGACGATGCAGGACACCGGCGTCGGCCATGGCCCGGTAGGTGGACAGACAGCAAAGACCCGCACCGGCGGCTATTCTGCGGTCAATGGCGGCCAGCCACCACCCGGCTGTGGACCCCATGGAAAAGCCGAAGCAGCCGATTCGCCGCGGGTCCACATCGGGGAGGGTTTCCAGGAGATCCAGGGCGCGCACCTGGTCCCAGAGCATTCGCCCCCAAAGGGTGGACCCGTGGAGCAGGTGACGCCGGGCGGATTCACGTTCACTCTCGTCTGAACGGTCGCCAAAACAACGAAAATCGGCAGCGAGCACGGTGAAACCGCTAGCCACCAGACGCGGACCCAGGCCGGGGGGAACACGTTTCTTACCGGTCAGCGACTCGGTGCGGCCGCCACTGTATTCACCGGAGTGGGAGTGCAGATAGAGAACCGCTGGTCTGGCCTGCTGCCGGACTGCCGTCCCGCTAGAGGGCTCCGGGGGTGTAAAGAGCCAGGCCGGGACGCGAATCCCGGGCTCCGAGCAGTAACTCAATTCACGCCGGAACCAGGTGACGGGGCCACCGTCCAGTTCTGTCGACCCCTCCCGGGTTTCGCCCCACTGCACGTCCAGAGGAGCGGCCTCGGGCTTTCCTCCAAGCAGCTGCCACAGCAAATCCACCTGGCTGTCGCGGTGCTTGAGGCCGGTTTTTTCGGCGGGGGCGGGGTCCTTCTTCATACCTCTCTCCCGATGGTCGGCGGCCTGCCGCCGCCGTGGACACTTCAGGCACAGGCGGCGAGCAACTCCTCCGCCGATTCACGGCCCAGGGCACGGACCGGCTGGTGGTCAATGACCTGGCGCAGCCACAGTTCGGTGGAGATACGGCTGTAGAGCGTGCGGTCGAACTCTCCCCTGCTGCGGACTGCCGTGTGTGGCAAAAGGCCGGAAACGGCACGCCGGCCAAAGGCCTGGTCCAGCTGCCGGACCCAAGAACACAGGTCATTGTTGAACCAGGCGGCGATGGGGACCACCAGGCCCAATTTGTCCGTGCGGTCGATCACAGCATCGGGGACGATCCCGCGGGCCGCGCGGCGGAGGATGTACTTAGTGGTCAATTCACGCACCTTCATCTCCGGCGGCAGACGAAAGGCAAACTCCACGATGCGGTGGTCGAGGAACGGTGTGCGGTTTTCCAGACCGAATGCCGAGGCCGCCCGGTCATTCATGGTGATCAGCGGCGGCAGGCTGATGGAAATGTCGCAGGCCCCCATCTGGTCGATGAGGTGGCGGCGGTTCCCGAATAGCCGCTCGACCTTCTCCAGGGTTGAGTTATCCGATGCATCGCCTCGCCGGATCATGTGGTGATATCGGCGGTATGGCTCCTCGAACATCTCCTCGCGCCAGAAATATCGGACCAGGGGGTGGTAGTTACGGAGTTCCCCGCACTGTCCGAGGCGCTGTTCCTCCAGCATCAACAGGTAGCGGACATAGCCGCCGAAGAGTTCGTCGGCTCCCTGTCCGCCCAGCACCACCTTGACGTGGCGGCTGGCCAGGGCGGCCAGGGAGAACTCGGCGATGCTGGAGGCCGTGGCCGCGGGCTGGTCGAGGTGGTGAAGAATTCTGGGATAAAATGCGCGGAACGCTTCAGGGCCGGGCTCGATGACCTGATGGCGCGCACCGGTATGGCGAGCCACCAGGGCGGCGTACCGGGACTCGTCGTAGGTTTCGCCGTGGGGAAAGCGGCAGCTGAAAACAACCTCCGGCCGGGCCAGGCAGGTGATCAAGCTCGAATCGAGGCCGCCGCTGAGAAACGCGCCCAGCGGCACGTCGCTGCGCAGCCGAATGCGCACGGCGTCCTCGAGAAGCCAGCGCAGCTCCTCCACGTATTGATCCTCGCTGCGCACTTCATGCTCACCCTGAGGCAGGCTCCAGTATGGCGATATGCTCAGCCGCCGGCCGTCCCAGGAGAGCGTGTGTCCGGGCTCCAGTACGTGGATGTCACGGAACAGGGTGCGGTCACCGGTGGGGGTTTCGAAGACCAGAAACTCCTCGCTGAACTCCGGTTGGGTCTCCACTTCGGCGAGAATGCTCTTTATCTCCGAGGCGAATACCAGTCGCTGGCCGTGGAGATGATAGTAGAGCGGCTTTTCACCCATGCGGTCCCGAGCCAGCCAGAGGCGCCGGCCGTCGTGGAGTGCCAGGGCAAACATCCCGTTGAACCGCTGCAGACACTGCTCGCCCCATTCCTCGTAGGCGTGGACGATCACCTCGGTGTCGGCGGCACTTCGAAAGCGATGACCGAGTGTTTCAAGCTCCTGCCGCAGTTCAGGGTAGTTGAAGATCAGCCCGTTGAATACCACGGCCAGCGAGTGGTCCTCGTTGTATATCGGCTGTTGTCCCCCGTGGGGGTCGATGACGATCAACCGGCGGCAACCCAGGCTCACCGGGCCGCTTTCATGGAACCCCTCTTCGTCCGGCCCCCGGTGTTCCAGCAGCCGGGTCATCCGACGGATATCGCCTTCTTCCCCCCAGATTCCAGCAATTCCGCACATCGGCCGGGCCTCTTCAACTGTCGGTGGAATCGTCCCGGTTTCCATTTCCGGAGGTGTTGGCGTCGGAGACCAGCAGGCCGGCGATCTTGCGGCCGATGGTGGCGGATACGGCCGGGCCGCGGTAGCGGCGGCCGTGGGCGGCCTCGGAGGCCAGGTAGATGCCGGGTATGGGAGTGGACGAGACGGGGGCCAGCAGCGGTGAGCCGGCCACCGGAACCGGCCGGGAGCGGATATCCCGGGTCAGGTTGTGGTCGCTGACCCAGTGCCGGTTGAACTCGGGGTTGATCCTGTTCAACCCGCTGAGGAACAGGTCGAGAATCTTCTCCTCGGAGTCTTCCAGCGCCGGGTCGCCGGTGGAATGCATGGAGGTCAGGTGCAGCAGGTGTTTGTTGCCGTATTGTTCGGGACTGATCCAGGCGGTGTGCTCCACCAGTTCGGAAAATGGCAGGTCCTCGTCGCAGACAAGCAGGTGGTGCAGTCGTCCGAAGGGTCGATCCAGTTCGAGGGTCAGCCGGAGAAGCGATTGGAAGGGGATGACCTCCAAACGCTCGAAGAATGACTCGGGGAGTCCGACGGAGAGCGCACGAATATAGTCCGGACGCTGAGTCAGCACCACAGCACTGGTATCCACCACCTGGCCCTGGATGAACACCCCCATGAGGCCCGCGGAGGAGGTGAGTACCTCCTGGACCTGTGTCCCGTAGAACACGCGGCCCCCCAGTTCCTCGATCCGGCGCTGCAGGCGGTCGGCCAGCACCTTGGAACTGCCCGAAAGATAGGCTGATCTGCCGTCTCCGGACATGTGGGGTTCGGTGATCCGCCCAAGACGCCGGGCCATCCAGGCTGCCGACACCCGGGCGGCCCTCTTGCTCCAAAAGCCGTGGAGCATGGGGTTCCAGAGGGCTGCGGCGGAATCCTTGCCGCACTGCTTTTCCAGCCACCGCTCGGCCGGCAGGTCCTCGGACGCCTGGCCCAGACCGCTGCGCAGCAGTTTGGACAGCCTGCGGATCAGGCGGATCCGGCTCACCAGGCCCAGGGAGTTGAATCCCAACAGGTTGTGCGGCCGGTCAAAGGGCTGGACACGACCGTTGATGAATATGCCGAAGCTGTCGGGCCGCCATTCCAGAAGAGTAGCCGCGTCCAGTTCGTCCAGCAGATCTAACAACTCGCGGTCACTTTTCAGCACGGGATCGAATTCAGGTTCCACCAGCGCTCCGCCGAAGGACTGCAGCCCCTGGGCCCCGGCAAAATCGTCCGCTGATTCGTACACGGTCACCGGGATTCCCGCGGACGCAACATGGTAGCCGGTCACCAGACCGGTGAGCCCGGCGCCGACGATCACCGCGTGGTTCTGTGCTGCTCCGGCCATCGGTTTCGCTCCTCAAAAGTGTGGTTCCCGGATTCCTGCGGTGGCCGGTCCCATCAGTGATAGTCGTGCGTGCCGAGAATCACCGGCCGCCCCAACTTGGCTTCCAGCATTCCGGCAAGCTCCGCCGGTTCGAAGTAGGGGCAGCCTGGTCTGGCCGTGGCCAGGCAAGAGGAAAGATACACCACGTCGAGGTTACTCTGGGACAACCTGGCCATCATCCCGGCATTGGCTGCGGTGTTCCTGCCGGGGCAGACACACTTGAGAAAACCCACCACCTGGTGCGGCTCATGGAAAGTGCCCTCTCCGAGCGCCGCGGCTTTCAGGCAGCGCCATTCCCCGGGACAGCCGTATCCGGTGTCCATGTAGGCTCCGCAACCGATGATCAATGCTCTTTGCATCGTTATCTCCCGGCCGCCGCCCCGGTGGACTGAGAACAGGAAGTGGGTAAGGCGGCGTCAATGTGCTGCATCCGATCAGCGGTGCCCTGAGTCAGCGGCGGGATCTGAATTGCGCTCCGTAGCCAATGATCTCGTCCCACGTGAGTTCGCCGAGGACAAGCAAGCCGAGCAAGTATACCAGACCCAACGCCGCGTATGCCAGGATCAGCATCCAGCCGTTGGCCGGCAGAACCCTGGTCAGGGCCAGGGCCGGGAGTGCGGCGAGGGTGATCCGAAGCACGGGCAGCGCCGGAAGCCGGGAGCCGAAATAGCTGGAAAGGCAGACCTGCCCCGCAATGAAGGATGCGGCGCCGGTAAGCAGGGTGGCCAGGGCTGCTCCATGCAGTCCGTGCGGTGGAATCAACCAACTGGTCAGAGCGACCTGGGAAACCAGGAGCACGAAGTTGATCGCGGCCACCAGCCCCAGTCGGCCGGCGGCGTTCAACGCCGCATTGGATATCAGGCTGTAGGAAAGCAGGGCATAACCAGAAATCAGCACGGCGAACAAGGGGCCGGATCGCTGGGGCAGGTAGGCCTGGTCGAATGCCAGACCCATCAGCCCCGTGCTGGTGGCGGAGGAAAAAAGGACCAGCGGCACGGCGATGATCAGGAAGAGCCTGGTGGCTTCCTCCACGGTGCGGCGTGACGTATCCCGGTTGCCGGCCGCATGAAGCCTGGACAGAGACGGAAAAAGGACCACCGCGAGACCCATGAAGAGAAAATAGGGGGTGCGGGCCATGTTCCAGGCGGCGGTATAGAGGCCCACTTCGCGGTCTTCCGCCATCAGCCGCGCCACCATCCACAGATCAACACTGATCAGCGCATTGTAGAGCAGGACGCCGGCCACCAGCGGCAGGGCATAGCCGGCAAGGGTCAAGGCCGGGTATGACCGCGCCGGCGCCCGGCAGAGGTCCTTGGATACCAGCAGGCGTGCAAGCAGCAGGGCGGCCAGCGAGCCGGCCGCATTGCCGATCAGTGCCCCTTCCAGGGAGAAACCAGCCAGGATCAGTGCCGTGGCTGAGAGGAATTTGGCCGCCGCGTAAAACACGATGACCCAGGACTGCCGGCCAAATCCGCGGATTCCGCGGATATACCCAAGATGGATGCTGAACAGGGCATAGAGCGGGATATCCAGCGCGGCCAGGCGGAAGGCCCCGGCGAGCGACGGGTTGTGAAACAGCCTGCTGGAGAACCATGGTGCCGTGAGCCAGAACAGGGCGAAGAGAAAGGCAGCGAAAAGAACTTCCAGCCGCAACCCGGCGTGCAACACACCCCGCCGCCGACCCCCGTCGGCGGCGATGGCCCGGGCCACGGCATCTGGTATGCCGGTGATCACCAGGAATTCGGACCAGGCCAGGAAGGAGATGATTACGCCGTAACGGCCGAAGATGGTGGGACCAAGACGGCGTGCCAGAATGAGGGTCAGAGCGAAGCCCAAGGCCGCGGCCGCTACCTGGGCGGCCACCGAGAAGACCGTGCCCCGGGCCAGGCGGTCGCCGGACCGCCCCGGACCGCCGATCATCGAGTGTTGCCCTGGCTGCACAGGGTCTGGAAATGCCCATACAGGCATTTTCCGATCTTCTCCTGGGTGCAGGTTTCATTGAACAGGTTGGAAGCGCCCCGTGCGATTCGCTCCAGCAGAGCCGGTTCGTCGTGCAGCCTGAGGATGGCCAGGGCCAGGGCTTCGGGATCACCGGTGGGGCAGAGCAGCGCGTTGGTCTCGTGAACCAGCAGTTCTCGGGCTGCCGGTGTGTCACCGGTTATTATCGGCTTGCCCATGGCCAGGGCATCGAAAACCTTTACCGGGATCCCGCGGTTGGTTTTCTCCGTCACCCCGAAGATCCCCAGACTGACGTCGGCGCCACCGATGTGGTGAGGCAACTCCTCGTACGGCACCCAGGGGAGAAACTCGGTATTGGTCAAACCGAAATCCACGGAAAGCCGCTGCACCTTTTCGGACAGCTGTCCGGAACCTACGATTTCGAACCTGATGCCGGGATTGAGCTGCTGAACCCGCGCGGCGGCCCTGATGATTACCGGCACCCCCTGAAGCGGGGTGAACTTGCCATAGAAGAAGACGCGGAATACGCCGTCACTCCGCTTCTCACGGGGGCTGAAGGTTGCCTGGTCAGCGCCCAGGCGCACGGTGACGAAACGGTCGGCGGGGATAGCAAATTCGCCGGAGAAATAGGTCACGTAAGTCTCGGTTTCAAGGACGATCAGATCGGCCAAACGCAGTGCCCACTGGTCCAGGCGCCAGGCCAGCCGGCCGGGGATGGACCGGGCGGAAAACATCTTCCGGTCAGTGACCACGGTTTCGTGGAGGGATACCACCGGGCTGTAGACCAGGGGGCGGCGGCGGATCCAGGACAGGGCGGCAGCCAGCAACATGTCGAGATAGCCCATGTAGCCCACCACCATCACGTCGTAGTCGGTGTGCCGGTGGCGCAGCAGCAGCCGCCAGTAGGCACGGAGGCCGCGGCCCGCCGTGCGCAGCATGGCCAGCGGGTTGGTGAAAGATGAACCGGTCTTGTCCCGGGTCAACTCCCAGAGCGGCTCGTGACACTCCTCAACCTCGGCGCCGGCCAGTCGGAGCCCGGCGATGAGGGTAGTATTGCGTGGAAATAGTCGTTCGTAAGTGCCGAAACAGAGGACACGCATGAGATGCACCCGAAGGTCAGACCGGTTCACCGTTCAGCAGGTCGGCCGCGGCCAGACCGCTGTCGATGGTGCGGTCCATGTTCAGGTATTCCCAACGGCCGAAACGGCCGCAGGGTTCGACGCCGTGCTGCCGCAGAAAACGGTAGATCACTTCGAGATGGGACTCCCGCTGCAAATCATAAATGATGTAGGCATAGCGGATGTCCATCACCCGCTCGGTGACGATGGTATCCGAATTATGGAGAATACCGGCTACCTTGAGCGCCTCCACTGTCTGCTCGACAATGGTCTCCTTGTCCAGTTGGCGCCATTGGGAGTAGGCCACTTCGGTGGAAATACTGCTCATTCCGGGGGGAGTGGTTTGCGGCGAGAGGTTCATCGGGAAACTGATCCGGTGAAACGGGAAACGGTCTTCGTAGAAGTAGATCCAGTGCTTGTCCGAGACGGCCGGCCGATCGATGCCCAGGTTGACGCAGAGGATCGAGTTGTGTTTCAGACCCTTGACGGCGGTGCGCACCTCCGGAGGGACGTCGTCCACCAACGCGGTCAATTCGGGCAGGGGAAGAGTGTAGACCAGCCGCTGATAGCCTACCGAACTGCCGTCGGCGAAATACACCCGGCGGCCGGCGAGGTCGATCTTCTCCGCCCGCATACCGGTCTTCAGCCAGTGGCCCACCAGGGGCAGGAACGACCGGGGCAGCGATTCAATACCGCCCTCCCGGGGATACCAGAAGTCGGGGTTGAAGCCAAAGCGGTCCGCCACGTCGGAGAGGGCTCCGCTGATGATCTGTTCCATGTCGGGCACCGGCACGCGGTCCCCGATCCAGGTGTAACCCATCTCGGCGGGGTCAACCGTCCAGAGTTTTACGGCATAGGGGCCCATCAGGTGCCGGGTGATGCCGCTGCCGAAAGAACTCTCCAGCCATTGGCGGTAATTGACCGGGGGCGGGACGTCGTCACCCTGAGCCCGGGCCTCGATGTAGGCCTGTACAGCGCCGAGCAGGCACTCCCGGACCACCTCGGGATCCAGTCCGTGCAAATGGTGCTGGAAAGGAAAACGGGTGAAGATCTTTTGCGTGTGGTGGTAGATCCAGGCTTCGCGGCTGCGCTCCACCAGGTTGCCGGCCAGAAGATCCTGGATCAGTTTCTTGGCCCGCTCCACCTTGGGAAAGAGGATGTGCGGACCATGGTCGAAGACGAAACCATCCTGGGTCACGGAGCGGGCCACACCGCCGGCACGCTCGTCCGCTTCGTAGATCGTGAACTGGTGCTCCCCGCTGTTCAGGCCCAAACCGGTGGCCAGACCGGCCAGGCCACCGCCAAGTATCACGATCCGTTGTTCTGTTTCAGGCGCCATTGTACCTCTGCCATGAAATGGACCAGGCTCCCGGCCCGGCCCGACGCTCTTTTAATTTTGGTCCGTCGGGCCCCGCTGTCAGGGGGCGCCGCCGCCGAACCACTTCACGAAGAGCGGGATCCCGCGGTCCACCGTGACCGAGGGGCGGTACCCCAGTTCCTCGCGTGAACGCGTCAGGTCGGCGTAGGTCCGCATCACGTCACCCGGCTGCATCGGTTGGTAGTCGATCAGCGCCGTGATGCCCATGCTTTCCTCGATCAGTGCGATCAGACGACGCAGGCTGGTGGTCTGCGACTCGCCGAGATTGAAGATGCGGTAGCCGCTGCAACGAGCGATGGCCTGGTTGACACCGTCGATAATGTCGTCGATGTACGTGTAATCGCGATCCGAGCCGCCGTCGCCGAAAACGGGGAGCGGCTGCCGGTCGCGGATCAGTCGGGCGAACTTGTGAATAGCCATCTCCGGACGTTGTCGTGGTCCGTATACGGTGAAGAAGCGCAGGCAGAAAATCGGCAGGCCGAACAAGTGGTGGTAGGTATGGCAGAGCAATTCAGCGGCCTTCTTGGTGGCGGCGTATGGCGAGATCGGATTGTCCACCGGGTCGTCCTCGGCAAAGGGGATTTTACTGTTGTTGCCGTAGACCGAGGACGATGAAGCATAGATGAATTTATCCACCTCGTGGCGCCGGCACATTTCCAGAAGGTTTGCCGTTCCGGTCACATTGACCTCCTGGTAGGCCAGCGGATCCTCGATGGACGGCCGGACGCCGGCCTTGGCCGCCAGGTGGACCACCACTCGGGGGGCTTCGTCGCCCTGGAACAGACCCTGCAGCAGCTCCAGGTTGCGGATGTCCCCCTCCACCAGCCTGAAATTATCCCGGCCCGTCAGGGCGGAAAGATTGTCACGCTTGATCCGGGGATCGTAAAACGGGTCGAAGTTGTCCAGGCAGGTGACCCGGTGGCCTCCGCCAACCAGCGCCTCGCAAAGGTGCGATCCGATAAACCCCGCACCACCGGTAACAAGAATTTTCTGCACGTCGGCCTCTTTGGAATCTAGAACGTTTCACCAAAATATGCCGCAAGCCGGGCCAGGTCCTCGCCGTCCACGATTCCGTCCCCGTTGAGGTCGGCGGTTTCGAGATACCGGGGTTCTCCCGCCGAGCTGCCAAAGGCATAGGCCAGCAGTGCGAGATCCAGACCGTCGATACGACCGGAGGAATCGATGTCGCCATAGGATTGTCCGTCGCCGGTGGATACCTGGAATGACCAGGTGTAGGGCTCCAGCACGTTGGGCGGGTTGGCCAGATCCTCCGCGCCCAGCGACACCGCGATGGTCGAACCGGCAGTGAAGGGTATCTCAGGAGTATAGATGATTTCAAGGGATTCAGCCGTTCCGGACACGGTGACAAGGCTGGAGGGGATGGACTCCCCGGCCACCGCAAGGGTAATGGAACCGCTGTTCACTCCGCTGCCCAGATCGTTGAGCAGGATTACGATATCGGTTTCGGGCGGTACCGCAATCTCGCCGTCACCGGGCGAACTGTGGGCCACCCACGGCGCGGAGAAATCGCCGCCCAGGGGCGGCTGGCCGCCGCGGGCCAGCAGGCCCTCGTACCAGCTCTGGGCCATCAACTGGTACCCCTGCTGGTTGGGGTGCAGGGCGTCGGAGTAGTAGCAACAGAGATTATAGGGTACGCCGTCGACCCAGAACTCGCGATCGTCCGGTCCGCATTCCAGAGGTGCACAGGGATTGGCCAGAAAAGTGCCGAAGTGGTCGGCCCACCCGGTGCCCTCGGTGGCCTCAGCCAGTTCGAGGATCATGCTGTTGAGCTGGAGGGCCTGACGATTGAACGAGTCCTGTGCATGGATTCCCCGGGGGATAACCGTGCCCAGCACCGGTATGCTGCCGATGGTGCGGGCCGCGTTGATCATCTCCGACAGCGCGGCCACGGTTTCGCTGGTCGGCACTGACTGACTGATGTCATTGGTCCCGAAAAGGATCAGCACGTACTGCGGCATTACGGTCAGCAGGTCCTCGCGGAAATAGACGAGGCCCTGCTCGGCGGTGGCGCCGCCGATGCCCGCATTGACGATCTGTGACTCACTGATATCCAGCAGATCGGCGAGGTAGGGCAGGTAGCCTCTGCTCCACCAGGTGTCGCTGTCGAAGCCCTGGGTGATTGAATCGCCGGCGGCGAGATAGACCCCGGGGTTGATGCCATCGGCGAGCGCGGTCCCGTGCAGTGTGCCGCAGAGCAGGACCAGCAGGGCCAGAAGCCGTAACGCGGGACCGGGTGTGCAGCGTGTACCGTGTCGGTTGCCCTCAGTCATCTTCTTTTGTCTCATCCTTGCCGGAGCGCGTTGAAATCGCCACGTCATCGGGGAGGTCGATGTGAAATGCGCTCTCCGGCAACTCGACGTTGACCAGCACCGCCTCGAGGCGGAAGAGGGTGGTGTCGCCGCTCTTCCCCTTGATGAAATACTGCACCGGCGCATGGTCGGTGGTGCGAACCCACAGGTCGATAAACTCAATGCTCCGTTTGAGCTGCCGCCGGCGGGGCACCAGGTGCAGACGGTGGGTCGAAATATCGGGGGCCGCGACGGACGCTTCCGCACCGTCGCCAGAACCGAGGTCGATGGTGAAATTCTTTTGCAGTTGGCTGATTCCGGATTCGCCGATCAGGTGGTCGAAAACCCGCTTCTTCTGTTTGCGGACATTGAAACGCTCGGCCTCCTTGAGGTCGGGGTAATACGTGGTCAACTCGTCCCCGGCAAGCAGCAGCACCATCCGGCTCGGGGTGTCGTAGTCCAGGCGCATCATGTCGGGCTGACGGAAAGTGAACTGTCCGGAAGAGAGTTCAGGATCCTTGAACAAGGCCATTGTTTTCCGCTGGCTGAATCGTCCCTGGAGAGTGGCGGTACCCTGCTGGCTGGCCAGGATGTTCTCGAGCAACCGGACAATCTCGGGCGACGGACCGGCATCGCCACCCGCGGTTGCCGGGGTGACGGCACAGAGCAGGATGGCGCATAGCAACAGACGGGTAAGGGGGCCGGAGAATACTCCGGCGGACGCTCTGAATCGGTGGTGCAAGTCATATCCTCCTCGGCGCGGCGTACCCGATCGATCAAGGGTTGCCGCCGCCGGATCTGGCGGATCCTTTCGATGTGGGATCATGGCGGCGCCGTGGGGAGTGCTGCCGCACGATGAAAGCCCACGGGCCGGGGGGACGCGTTCGAGTCCTTAGAAGTAAAAAGTGAGCCCGGCCTGGATGATATAGCCGTCGTGGTTAAATGTCCCGTCGCCGTAGTCGCCGCCCACGACGTCACCGACGTCGACGTTCACATCCAGGAACTGATAGCGTACATCCGCGTGAAAGAAACTGCGTTCGGTCATGTGCAGTTCCAGCCCGAATCCACCGTGATACCCGAAATCGTTGCTGCTGTAGTCCTGGCTCAGGCTGCCCTCTTCGGTGAGGGTGACGGTAATATCGGAACTGTACCAGCTGCCGCCGAAGATCAGGTGGGGATTGACCCCGCCCCTGCCGAACAGATACCAGATCCCGGACAACTGGAATGGATAGCCCTCAACCGAAACTCGTCCCTCTTCAAACTCCTCCTTGCGGTAATCGGCGCCCAGTTCGGCACTGATGTTCTGGGTGATCCGCAACCTGATCTGCAGGCCTCCGCGGATCGACCCGTCGTCGGCGTCGTTGGTATTGTACCAGTTGCCGTGGATACCCATGCCGAAAAACGGCGCCCGATCTCCACCATACGCCTCGGTGCTCCCCGTGGCCGCCAGTGCAGCCAGCAGGGCGATGATCAGCCATGCCGCCGGAGTATTGCCCGTCATCCTGTCTCCCCCTTGGTGAAAGGTATTCCGTGGATTTCAGAAGGGGATATCGTCATCGTTGAAATCGCCTCCGCCCCCGTCACCACCACCGGTCCCGCTTTGTCCGCCGCCCCCGGAAGATGATCCGCGGTCCTGGTAACCGTCCCCCGGGCCGCCCTCACCGCGGCCGAGGAAAACCAGATTGTCCGCCACCACCTCGGTCATGTAACGCTTATTGCCCTGCTGGTCTTCCCAGGACCGCGTCTGTAACCGCCCTTCGACGTAGACCTGCCGCCCCTTGCTCAGATACTCGGCGCAGATCTCGGCCAGCCGGCCGAAGGCCACCACCCGGTGCCACTCGGTCCGCTCCTGACGGTTGCCGTCCCGGTCGTTCCAGCTCTCGTTGGTGGCCAGCGTGATATTGGTGATGGCCCGCGGTGTCTCGGCGCTGGTGTATTTCTTTTCCGGGTCCTTACCCAGGTGCCCGATGAGGATAACCTTGTTTACGCTGCGCACGTCTTTTCCTCCTTGGCCGAAGCCGGGGTTGACGCCCTGGCGGAGCCGTCAGCGCTGCCACCGTGGGGAACTTTGGTTCAGAAATCAGTGTAAACAAAAATTTTAACCGTGGCTCAGGGTGATGTCAAGGATTGGCTGCGCCGGAACAATGATGGCCAGCCGGCGGGTTGGGCTGCCGGGGAAAGAAGGATACAATGGCTACCCGGGATATGCGGATTGTCCGTCGGGGCAAGGACTTGCGGCGGCAGGGAGAGAATGATGAAGGCAGTGGTTCAGCGGGTCACCGATGCGTCGGTGGAGGTGGAGGGCCGGGTTGTGGCGCGAATCGGCCGGGGTATTCTCGTGCTGCTGGGGGTGGAGAAAGGTGACGGCGAGGAGCAGGCCCGCTGGCTGGCCGCCAAGCTGGCTGGTCTGCGCATCTTCAGCGACGACCAGGGGAACCTCAACCGCTCGGTCACGGATATCGGAGGGGAAGTCCTTTCCGTATCACAGTTTACACTTGCCGGCACGGTGTGTAAGGGACGCCGGCCCAGTTTCGACAACGCCGCGCCCGGGCCCGAAGCCGAAGCGCTCTATACCCTTTTTCTGCACCACCTGGAGCAGACGGGGGTTCCGGTGCAGGATGGGCGGTTCGGAGCCATGATGGCGGTGCGGCTGACCAACGATGGACCGGTAACCTTTATCATCGAGCGCTGAAACCTGGACAATTCTCATCGAGACCGGCGGTAAAGCTCGGGCCCCGCAGTGACGATACGGGATGGTGACGGTAGGATATCATCACCGGTCGGCATATCGGCCGGTTCACCGTTCTGGATAGAACCTGAAATGGCCGATCAAAAAAACGTTTCGACAAATCAGGCGCCGGATGATACCGGGCTTACGGCCGGAGCTGCCCATGTGGAACGGCGGGCCATGCTGCTGACCCGGCTGTCCCACGATCTTCGGGCGCCGCTCAACGCCATCATCTCCTTCTCCCAGATCCTCATCGACGGTCTTGCCGGATCGTTGAACGATGAACAGTGCCAGCAAGTGGACATCATCAGGAAGAGCGGGAACAACCTGCTCCACGTGATCGACAACGTCACCATGCTGGCCCGGACCGATTTACGGAATTACGGCGCCACCCCCGCACCAATCAGGGTGGGGGCGATGCTGGAGAAGCTGAAAACTTTCCTCGCCGATTCCGGACAGGGGGAGGATGCGGAACTGCTGATCAGCACGGCCGAAGGCACGCCGGAGATCTTCACCACCGACGAGCGGAAAATCCTGCTGGCTCTGGGCAATATGATCCGCTATGCCTACCAGGCCGGCGGGTCCACCAGGGTGACCCTGGAGATCAGCGGGGTGGCCCCCGGAGCGCTGCCGGTGTTCCTCGGCAATCTCGGCACCCGGGACGTGGGCGAGGAAGGCTATCTTAAGCTTCAGATCCGCCATCACTGCTCCGATGCCGAAAAAGCCCACTTGTCCGAGCTCTACCTTGAACTTGACGAACTGGACATCCGGGAGAACGAACAGTTCCGCGGTATCCACCTCGGGCTCTCCCTGTCCCGCCGGGTGATCGAAATTCTGGGCGGGCGGATCTGGATCGAGCGCTCCGGCGATGATGACCTGTTGACCAAGGCGGTGATCCCCTCGCTGATCGGCTCGGCCGCGGTTGAGCACCATCCCGGTGGCGGCGCACAGTCTGAGGGTGTGGACGCACCGGAAACGGCGGGAGGGGAAGAGCCGGGAGCCCGCGGGCCGATGACGGTGCTGGTGGTTGAGGACAATCCGTTCAATCGGAATTTCATCCGGCTTATTCTCGACCACATGGGATTTGCCGTGGTTGAGGCTGAGAATGGGGAAATTGGCGTGCGCAAGGCTCTGGAGATACATCCGGACCTGATTCTGATGGATATGATGATGCCGGTGATGGATGGGTTCCAGGCCACCAGGGCGCTGAAATCAACACCCGAGGTGGCGGGGATACCGGTGCTGGCGATGACCGCTCTCTCGCTGGAGAAGGACAAGCGCAGGGCCCGGGAGGCCGGCTGTGACGATTTTTTACCCATGCCGTCCTCGAGGGACGTGCTGGAGGAAAAATTGCGGTATTGGACCACTCGTAGGAACGATGTATAGCACTGCGCCAAAGGGGAGAAGTGACAGGTGAAAGGCAAAATACTGGTCATCGATGATCTGGCCTACGACGTCAAGGCCCTGAAAATGATCCTCGAACACTCGGGGTACACCGTGGTCAGTGCCGGCACCGGCGCCGAGGGGATGGAGAAAGCACTCTCGGAGGATCCCGACGGGATTCTGCTGGATATCCAGCTCCCCGATACCGACGGGTTCGAGATCTGCCGCTGCCTCAAGGAGGACACCAGAACCACGGTGATTCCCATCGTCTTCCTCACCGCGCATTACCAGGACGAGGCCAGTCTGATTCGTGGTCTGAACCTTGGGGCCAACGACTACATCTGCAAGCCGTTCAATGCCGCAGAACTGCTGGCCCGGGTGGGGGTGATGGTTCGCATCCGGCGCGCCGAAGAAAACCTGCTCAAGCTCTCGCTGACCGACGAGCTCACCGGAATGGGCAACCGGCGGTTTCTCCTGTCTCGCCTGGACGAGGAATACGAGAGGAGCCGCCGCAACGGAAACTTCTTTGCCTGCCTGATGCTCGATATCGATCACTTCAAACGGTTCAACGACACCTATGGTCACCAGGTGGGCGACCGGGTGCTCAAGGAACTGGCTGCACTGCTCAGGGAGCAGACCCGCAAGAGCGATGTGCTGGGGCGGTACGGCGGGGAGGAATTCCTGGTGGCGCTGGCGGTGAAGTGGCCCTCGGAGTCGATCTGGGTGGCCGAACGAATCCGTCTGGCGGTGGAGAAGCTGCTCTTTGTCAAGAACGGCGTGTCCGAAGAACCGCTCAGTGTCACGGTGAGTATCGGCGTGTCACGCTGCCTGCCCTCGGAGGCCGGGGCGCCGGATTGCCAGGCGATCATCAAGCAGGCCGACCAGGCGATGTACGAGGCCAAGCGATTGGGACGGAACAAGGTCTGCCGCTGGGATTCGGAAACATCCTCCGCCGTTCCGGTGGAGCGGGTGGAAAAGGTCTCCGGCTGAGCGAGCTTCGCCGGTTGTCCGGCGCGTCCCGTCCCACGTATAATTCCATCAAGAGAATCAACTCACCCGTCAACCTGAACTGCGGCGTCCGATCTGCGTTTTGGTCTGTACCGCTGCATCCGGAGTGTCGATCATTTGGACGACAAAGAAACCAACCCGGTAATCGACAACGCCCGGCAGCTGGCCATCGGCGAATTCCTCGATTACATCTCCGGTGTACGGGGTGTTTCTCAAAACACTCGCGAAGCATATGGCCGCGACCTGGGCCGCTGGTTCCACTGGCTCCATCAGCGCGGGCTGCACCCCGGCGGCTGTTCCATGGC
>JAQAZP010000171.1:0-8064 GCA_032127265.1 Acidobacteriota bacterium | reverse complement strand
GAATACCCCTTGTGGCCGTGCACTTTTGTTTTCTCGCCGGACTGGACCGTGAACGCCGCGCCCGACTCACCCCGAAAACGGTTAACCGTCTCCAGGACAACGGCTTCGTCGATATCCTTGGGCGCCGGCTCGGGCACCGGGCCCCAGAAGACGAAAAAGGATCCCCAGGTGGTGCTGTCCAGGTAGAGGAAATTGTCGCCGGTGGTCACGCTGTGCCAGTGGTCGAATTCGGTGGAGAGCCGCTTGATATCCACCTGGGGTGTTCCGCAAAAGGCAACGGCGGGCAGAATCAGAATCAGGGCCGCCACGATAACTGTTCGATTGAATCCTGGACCGTTCATTACCGATTTCCTCCCGGCGAGCATAAGCAACGCTATTGCGGTCATTGCGAATCAGTGGCGGGACGGGGCCCCAAGGCCTCTCACCCACAGCAGGATCTTCTATTGTAATGAATTCCGTGGTTCTTGCAAACCAACGAATCTGGCCCGCTGTATTCGGCACCCGCCCTGGGGTAGAATAAAAAATCACTATCGATCCTTCGGAACCGCTTTGGGGAGCTTTCGCCGCAGATGAATGTGTATGCCATTGCCGACCTGCACCTCTCCATCGACGGTAAAAAACCCATGGACGTATTCGGCCCAGCCTGGGCCGGTCACACGGAGCGGCTGCGCCGGAACTGGCTGGAGACGGTGGAGGCGGAGGACCTGGTCCTGCTGCCCGGTGATATCTCCTGGGCCATGACCCTGGAGCAGGCCATGCTCGACCTGGAATGGATTCACCAGCTGCCCGGCATCAAGGTGCTGGTCAAGGGGAACCACGACTACTGGTGGAAATCGGTCAGCAAGGTGCGGGCCGTGCTTCCCCGGTCGCTGCGAGTAATCCAGAACGATGCCCTGCTCATCGGGGACGTGGCCCTGGCCGGGACCAGGCTGTGGCAGCTTCCCTGGGTCAGCACCGCCGGCATGCCGCTGCTGGTGGAGAATCCGCCCGCGGTGGTCTCACCTGTGGCGGGCCGGTCGAAAGATCTCGAAGTGGAGATGAAACACGTCCGCCGGGAGATCGGGCGTCTGGAGCTGTCGCTGAAGCATGCCGCCGCCCTGGGCGGCCGGCGGTTGGTGGCGATGGTGCACTATCCGCCGCTGGACCACCGGCTGGAGGAGAACGAGGTGACCCGGCTGCTGGAACGCTATGGGGTCACCGACTGCATTTACGGGCATCTGCACAATCTAGATCCGGAGGGCGCGTCGGTCCTGGCATCGTTGTGCCTGGGCGGAATCGGTTATCGGCTGGTTTCGTGTGACTTCACGCGGTTTCAGCCGGTTCGCATCCTCTGAGGCTCCCCGGCAAACCCGGGGAATTACCCCATACCTGCTGGACGTTGACAAGGAGATTATGATGACAAGCAGAGAATCCAATCGGCTCTTTTCACCAGCACACCTGCCACCGGCCCTGGTGCTGTCCGTTCTGCTGATGGCAGCCTTCTTCATCGGCTGCGGCACCACGCCGGAGGTGGCGACAACCGAAGGATCCACCCCGCGCAAATCGGCCTCCGAATTCAGCCTCACCGACCTCCAGGGGAACGTCCACCGTCTCTCCGACTACCGGGGCAAGGTGGTTGTGCTCAATTTCTGGGACACCTGGTGCGGGCCCTGCCGGCAGGAAATACCCGGATTCATCGCCATCCAGGAAAAACTCGCGGACAACGGGCTCCAGTTGCTGGGGGTGGCCCTGGGCAAGGAGGGTGCTGACAGGGTGAGGGACTACGCCTCCCAGGCCGGCATAAATTACCCGGTGCTGCTGCTGGGCACCGACTCAAACTTGCTGGACAACTATGGCGGGATAAATTCCATTCCGGCCACCTTTATCATCGACCGGAAGGGATTTTTGGCCGGTCAGCACATCGGCTATCTTTCGAAGAGCGCCTTCGAGGCGATGGTCATGCCGGTTGTCCGGGCCGGGCAGGAAAAGCCATGACCAGGACAGCCTTGTCGATCCTGCTCTTATGCGCCCTCGCCAGTTCTCCGGCCGTGTGGGCCGCGGATGAGGGGGTTCCAGTGATCACCGGCGGGCCTGGCGAACTGGTGACCCGCACTCTGGAGAGTCCCGCATCCTGCCCCATGGGCCTGGCCTGGGACGGAGAGCGGCTCTGGATCGCCGACCGTCGGGAGGACCGGCTCTATGCCTTCGATGCGCTGTCGGGGCGCCGGGTCGCGGAACTGCCCTCGCCCGGCTTCCAGCCCACCGGACTGGCCTGGGACGGCCAGTGCCTCTGGTGCGCGGACCAGGAGGACGGCAAACTCTACCGCATCGAGCCGGACACCGGCCTGGTGGTGCGCACGGTGGACGCCCCCTGGCCCAGGCCCACCGGTCTGGCCTGGGATGGAGAGCGGCTCTGGGTGGCCGACGAACGCAAACGGGTGATCTGCCTGGTGGACCCGGCGGACGGCACCACCATCCGGTCCTTCCCGGCCCCGTCCGAGTCACCCCAGGGCCTGGCCTATGACGGCCGGACGCTGTGGTGCAGTGACCGAAAGACAGACAGCATCCACGGTATCAGTCCCCGAGGAGGTGAGGTGCTGATCACCCTGCACAGTCCCGGGCCCTACCCCACCGGCCTGGCCTGTGACGGGGGGGACGGCCTCTGGTCGGTTGACTACCAGACCGATCGCTGCTCATCGCTGCAGGTCGGGGGGCGCGGCCCGGTGATCCTGGTGGATGACCAGCGGCACGCCCGGATCACCGTCACTACCGATGTGCTCAACTACGGCCCCGACCTCACCGAGCGTTTGGAGGTATACCTCGCCGTGCCCTCGGACCTGCCCGGCCAGCAACTGCTTCATGGCCCGCGCTTCAAGCCGGAGCCGACCCGCATGACCAGCGACCACTGGGAACAGTCGGTGGCGGTGTTCGAATCCACTGACATCGAGGCGGGCAGGCTGAGCCGCGTTGAGATGGTGGTGGAGGCAAAGATCTCCCGCACACGGCACCTGTTCCACCCGGACGACGTGGGACCGCTGGATGAGATCCCGCCGGCCATTGGCCAGATGTATCTGGTCGACGACACCAAGTTCGACCTGCAGCACCCCCGCATCCGGGCCATCGCCGCAGAACTGACCGAGGGGGTTGAGAATCCCTACTGGATCGCCCGGAATGTCTTTCACTACCTGATCGACAACCTGGAATACGAACTGGCCGGCGGCTGGAACACGGCGCCGGCGGTGCTGGAACGGGGTACCGGCTCCTGCTCCGAGTATACCTTCTGTTTCATCGCCCTCTGCCGGGCGTCGGGACTGCCGACACGCTACGCCGGATCGGTGGTGGTTCGCGGTGACGATGCCAGTTATGACGATGTGTTTCACCGCTGGGCCGAAGTCTACCTGCCACGGGTGGGCTGGGTGCCGGTGGATCCCAGCGGCGGCGACGATCCCCTGCCCGCGGACCAGGCCATGTTCTTCGGGCAGTTGTCCAACCGCTTCCTGATCACCACCCACGGCGGGGGCGGTTCGGAATACCTCGGCTGGGACTACAACGGATCGCAGCAGTGGACCACCCGGGGCAAGACCCGGATTCGCACGGAGACGGTGGCGGACTGGGAACCGCTGGACACCGAGAGCCCGCCGGCTGCAGGTCTCACCTCCAGCGGCGGCGAGACCTGCAGCCGGCCCTGACCCGGGGGCCGGAAGCATGAAATTCGTCCAGGCTTTACTCAGGGGACGTCTCGTCAGGCGCTATAAGCGTTTTCTGGCCGATGTGCGCGTGACCGGGCAGGGGAATGATCAGGTGATCACCGTCCACTGCCCCAACACCGGGAGCATGATGGGCTGCGCCAGGCCGGGGAGCGCGGTCCGGCTCTCAACCAGCGACAATCCGGGACGCCGATATCCCCACACCTGGGAGATGGTGCGGGTGGGAAAGGCCTGGGTGGGCATCAACACCATCCTGGCCAACCGGGTGGCCGCGGAGGCCATTGGCAGGGGGCTGATTCCCGGCCTTGCGGGGTTCGACCGCCTGGAGCGGGAACGCCCCCTGGGCAGCTCGTCCCGGGTGGATATCCTGCTCAGCGGCCCTGGGGGCCAGCGCTGCTTCGTGGAGGTGAAAAACGTCACCCTGGCCGAGGACGGCGTGGCGCGCTTCCCAGACGCGGTCACTGCCCGGGGGTTGAAGCACCTCCGGGAGCTGACCGGCGAGATTCGACGGGGCCACGGCACGGTCCGCGCGGCCATGCTCTACCTGGTCCAGCGAACCGACTGCCGATCCTTTGGCGCCGCTGATACCATCGACCCCGAGTATGCCGCCGGGCTTCAAAGCGCCGCCAGCGCCGGCGTGGAGGTCTACCCCCTCCTCGCCCGGGTCAGCCCGACAGGTATCACGCCTGTTGAACTGATCCCGTGGAAAAAGTAGGGACGGGTCCTACTTCTTGACCTCACCACTGTCTTTCCGCGGTCTCCCCATTTGCGGTGGCCGCAACCTTCGATTTGTCTGGGATTCCAGTTTGCGAATGAACTCTTCAGAGCCCAACGGTAGACCAGTTTTCCAATGATTCCTGATGTTTCTTTCCACTTCATCCGGAATCTTCTCCTTGAGTATTTGCAGCCACTCTCCAGGGTCATAAAAGCTCCTCCACCAATCAAGATCGAGCAGTCCTGTTTGATCAGGAAAACCAGTATGAGCCGCAGCACTGGACCAAGGATAATCAGACGCACAATCTACAATACCGGCACGAACAGGGTTCAGCTCTCCGTATCTGATGGCGTTCACGAAATGGACACCATCCATTGGATAGGACTTAAATCTTCCCTGCCACAAGTGTCCAATACGACCGTACCGCTTATTGAAATATTGTGTATACCTGAGATTAGTCTGGCCAATTCCTTTGAATAGACCTACTGAGTCAGCAGGAGTCACCACCAAGTGGATATGGTTGGTCATGAGGCAATAACTAGTGATCGTTAATCGACACTTTTGACTCTCCTCCCGCAAATAACGCAAATACAAACTCTGATTTTCACCATTCAGGAAGACAGCCTGCTGGTTATTGCCCCTCTGGATTATGTGGTGAGGGATCTCCGGAAATACAATTCGTGCAAATCTTGGCATTGGTATGAAATTGATTTACCTGCTATTCCCAACCAAGGGACTTACAGCGTTATCGGATGTTTCCAGTTGTGCAAACAACCGGTTCCAACCATTAACCAAAACCGTGGAAATCAACCATCATTTCTACGATCTAAGACAATATGCAAAAATAAAGCCGATACCATGATTCCGAACAAGGGAGTAGGAGTTAGAGCCAGCTCATTAAGTTGTACCAGTCCCCACCGTTGGTAAGCAGGGTAAGTTGGACCCGTCCCTACTTTTTAACCGTGCCCTGCCCACAAAAAAAGCCCGTACCGCCGAAGCGATATGGGCTCTTGAATTCTGATATTCAGCTCAGCCGAGCAGGGTCAGGAAGACACCGGCAGCGACGGCGGAACCGATGACACCGGCCACGTTGGGACCCATGGCCGCCATCAACGGATTGACCTTGCCGTTGGTGCTCTCGGAGACGAAGTTCTGCACCACCCGCGAGGCCATAGGCACCGCGGAGACGCCGGCAGCCCCGATGCAGGGGTTGAGCTTTCTGCCCTGGGGCAGGACGAGGTTGATCAGTTTGGCGAAGACCACTCCGCCAAAGGTGCTGAACCCGAAGGCGAACGCCCCGAGCACCAGGATGAACAGCGTTTCGCGTTGGAGGAATGTTTTGCCGGCCATGGTGGCGCCAACGGTTATCCCGAGGAAAATGGTGACGATGTCCACCAGCGAGCCGCCAGCGGTCTTGGCCAGGCGGTCGGTGACCCCGGATTCACGCAACAGGTTGCCGAACATCAGCATGCCGATGAGCGGCGCACAGGACGGAATGGCCAGGGAGGCCAGCACCGCTACCGCGATGGGGAAGATGATCACTGCCGTTTTGGAAACCGCCTTGGCCTGCGGCATATTGATCGCACGCTCTCTCTTCGTCGTGAGCATCCGCATGATCGGCGGCTGGATCACCGGGACCAGTGACATGTAACTGTAGGCCGCCACGGCAATGGCGCCCAGCAGGTGCGGAGCGAGCATCGCCGCAAGATAGATCGAGGTGGGGCCGTCAGCCCCGCCGATGATCCCGATGGCGGCAGCTTCCTTGATGTCGAACCCGAAGAGGTAGTAGGCGCCCAGCGCAGCGACAAAAATGCCGAATTGCGCCGCGGCGCCGAGGAGAAAGGTGATCGGCCGGGCCAGCAGGGGGCGGAAATCGGTCAACGCCCCGACGCCCATGAAGATCACCGGCGGAAGAAACTCGGTCTTGATCCCCGCGTCGTAGACCATCTGCAGCAGCGGGTGGATCCCGTTGTGCACGGCCGCACCGTCGCTGGCGGCACTGAGCATGGCCAGCGGCAGGTTGGCCAGGATGGCCCCGAGACCGATGGGAATCAGGAGCAGCGGCTCGTAGTTTTTGCGAATCGCCAGGAAGATCAGCACCCCGCCGATGACGAACATCACCAGGTTCTGCCAACTCAGGCTGGCAAACCCCGAGCCGCGTATAAGCGTCTCAAAGGCTTCCATCTCAACCTCCGATCGTCAAGATCGCCATGCCGGCCATAACGTCGTCGCCCAGCGAGGCATCGATGCTCAGCACTTTCCCCGAGCAGGGGGCCTTCACGTCGTGCTTGGCCTTCATCGCTTCCACCGAAGCCACCACCTGACCCTCGGACACCGCATCACCCACCTTGACCTTGATCTCCACCAGCTCCGACTTCCCTTCAAAGGGCGAGAAGACCGGTGTGCCGCTTACCGGCGCGGCGGCCGGTGCGGCCGTTCCCACGGCCGGACCCGCGGCAGCCATGCCGGCGGGCGGCTCGATGGTGATACGGAAGTTGCGGGTGATGGCGCCGTCCACCACCGTGCAGGTGGTGGTCACCGGACCGGTGAACATCGGTGCGGCGGCCGGTGCGGCCGCGGCTACGGGAGCGGCGGCGGCCGGTGCGGCCGGCTCCTCTTTCTTCTTCAGCGGGAGGACGATCTTGGCCTTGCCGGTGAGCAGCCGGATCCCTTCGTTGAGATCCATGTTCTTGCCGGGGATGATCGCCGCGGCCACGAGGAAGATGTTCTCTTCGGTGACCGGCAGGCCGCGTTCCTTGAGCGCTTCCTCGGCCGGTCCGAGACTGTCCGGCGCGGCTTCAAGCGGGTCGCCGTCGAAGGGCGGCTTTTCCAACTGCTTGGCCGCGATTTCGACTACCTGGGGATCGGGCGGCAGCGGGGTCTTGCCGAAGTAGCCGAGAACGGCCTTGCCGTACCCGTCATTGATCTTTTCCCAGCGGCCGTGCAGCACGTTGTTGAAGGCCTGCAGCCAATACTGCTGGCTGCCCGGTGTCACACTGGTCCAGGCACCGCCGGCTTTCACCACCACCGGGAACTCGGCCAGCACTTCGTTGTAGCGGTCGAGGATTCCGGCTTCCTTCATCATGTGCACGTTGGGCCCGATGGCGCCGCCCGGCATGGGGAAGCCCACTACCCGGGCATCGGCCGTGGTGGTCACCGGGTTGAAGTCGTATTCCTTCAGCCCCTCGTCGAGCATGTTCTCGATCTCGCCCATTTTGGAGACGTCGATGTCCAACGAGAAACCGGTGTTCTTCAGCCCGTGGGCCATGGAGCGCACGTCAGGCTGCACCGTGCCGCTGGCCATCGGCCGGCAGGACAGGTCGATGCCGTCTACGCCGCCGGCAATACCGGCCATGTACTGGGCCACACCCAGGCTGGCGGTGTCGTGGGTGTGCTGCCAGAGGAGCACCTCCGGCGGCAGGATCGCCTTGATCCCCCTGGCCGTTTCGTAGCAGGTCCGGGGATCGGTGGTGCCCGAAGCGTCCTTCATGCAGATCGAGTCGATCTTCATCCCGCTGTCGATCACCCTTTTCGCGATGTCGATGTAGAACGCCGGCGTGTGGACCGTGTCGTCCTTGAAGGGCAGTCCCATCATGGCCACGCAGACCTGGTGGTGCATGCCGCTCTCGATGATCGACTGGCCGGTCTTGATCAGGTTCTCGA
>JAQAZP010000170.1:0-18917 GCA_032127265.1 Acidobacteriota bacterium | reverse complement strand
GTGATGGTGGTCCGCCGGCAACTCACCAGCTTCACTCGCTTCAACACGAACGGCGGAGCCTGATGCTCTTCTGATCCTGCAGAGTGTTCCATCATCTCCCCTCCTTCTCCTGATCAGAAGTGGTAAGAAACCAGTGTCTATTGCCCGACCACCCTGTGGGCCCGGGCCACCACCGCTTCGGGCAGTTCCAAACCCTGACGCCGCGCCTCGGAAGGGTTGACCCACAACTCCTGGACCACCACCGCTTCGATGGGAATCGTGGCCGGGTCCGCGCCGCCGAGCACCCGTGCCGCCATCCGGCCGCCGGCCAGACCTGAACGGTAGAAGTTGAACCCCATGGAAACGGCCGCGCCCCGGGGGCAGAGATCATTGTCGTTGATTATCAACGGGATCTGCCGGTTGCGGGCCACCTCCACCAGGGCTTCGAAGTTGAGCAGCACGGTGTTGTCTCCGGTGATATAGAGGAGGTCGATCCCCTGCTCGGCCAGCAGCTCCGCGGCCGGTCCGACCTCGGCGGGACTGTCCACCAGTATTTCCGCCAGTTCGATGCCCATGGCCGCACAGACCTGCCGGCCCATCCTGAGGCTGGATGCGGCGCATACCTCGGCCGGGTGACGGATGGTGCCGATACGGGCCACGTCCGGCACCAGTTCCCGGGCCAGGGACAGGGTCTCGGCCACCGGCGGGAAGGAGGACACGCCGCACACCGTGGCCAGGTGGTTTTCTGCCGTAACCGCCGCCCCGGCGCGATAGGGGTCGTAGACCGCGGTGAAGACCACCGGCACAGTGGTGCCGGTGGTGATCGCCGCCTGCAGCCCGGGGGTGGTCAACGCGATGATCAGATCTTTCGGTTCGGCGGCAAAACGGCGGGCGATCTCCTGGGTCGCCGCGTAATCACCATCGCCATGACGGAATTCCAGATCCACCAGTTGGCCGTGGACATACCCGGCCTCGGCCAGGGCGTCCACCACCCCCTGCCGGGCCTGGTCGATGGTGGGATCGGGACCGAACTGAAGAATCCCCACCCGGAGCGGGGCCGCATCGCCTGATTCACGGCAGCCGGAGAGCCCGGTGAGCACCGCCAATCCGGTGAGGAGCAGCAAGTAAAAGATGCATCTTGACGAATTAGGCATGTGGAATCCATCCTGTCGGTTGAGGATACGGGATTTCCCCGGGCCATTCAACCATGGAAAATCGCCGGCTGGCCACGATGGGCATTGGAGATTATGATGACGGTAATGCATATTGAGGGTCAGGTCATGAATATGCATTGCCGAGCACGTCATTGCGAGGAAACGACCTGAGTCGTCAACCGGGCAATCTCCTTGACCCAGCGCTGCCTTACAGGAGATCGCCACGTCACAGGCTGTGCCTGCTCCTCGCGATGACAGGGAAAAGACAAGGAAAGCACGATGCGCCTGCTCTACATCAATCCCCACCGGGACCGTGACCTGGACGACCCCGACCAGCTGCTGCAGCGCTACGGTTCCACCCGGCTCTGGTGTTCCGCGGTGGCCACTCAGGGATTGGAAGTGACCGTCTGGCAGGCTTTTCCCCGATCAGCGCATCGTGATCTGGATGGCGTCCGATACGAATTCCGCCCGATACCCCGGAGACCCGACCGGTCATGGCCCGATGAAATATCCGCGCCAGGCCCGGACGTTGTGCACCTGGACGGTCTGATTGCACCGCTGCGGCTCTACCGGCTGCTCACGGCCTGCGGCACGGCCGGTGTGCCGGCCGTGGTCCAGGACCACGGAGGCCGACGCAGTCCCGGACCGGCCTGGCGCAGCGCGGCGGCGCTGGTGCCCCGGCCGCAACCGGCAGCGCTCTTTTTCAGTGCGGCCGAACTGGCTGCCCCGTGGCTTGATGGCGTGGTGTTCCCCCGGCACACACCGGTGATCGAAGTGATGGAGAGTTCCACCTTGTTCCGACCGGCGGAGCAACCACAGGCTCGAGCGGAACTGGGGATCGAGGGTGACCCGCTGGTGGTCTCGGTGGGGCGGCTCAACCGGGGCAAGGACCCGGCGACCCTACTGGCCGGTTTCGCCGCCTTTGCCGGTGCGCGGCCCGGAGCACGGCTGGCCCTGGTCTATCACGAAGCGCCGCTCCTCCGCCGGGTGCAGCGGATGATCAGGAGGTCACCCTTGCTGGCCCGGCAGGTGACCCTCCTCGGCCGGCTCTCCCCGGAGAACGTGCGCCTGGCCCTCAGCGCCGCCGATATTTTTGCCTCGGCCAGCCTCCACGAGGGGAGCGGCTATGCCGCACTGGAAGCAATGGCCTGCGGAGCGGCCCCGGTGCTCAGCGACATACCTTCCTTCCGGGTGATGACCGGCAAGGGGCGGGTGGGCGTGCTCTTCCCTGCCGGGGATTCCGGGGCACTGGGCCAGGCACTGGAGAAAACCTGCCGGGAAGCGGAGCGCCGAGGCTGGGACCGGGTGCGGGAGCGAACCCTGAACTGGTTCCGGGGGGAGCTGGATCCAGGGGCGCTGGGGAGAAAAGCCGCGGCGGCTTACCGCACTGTGGCCGGCCGGACCACCGGGTAATCGCAAATCAGGCGCCTTCAGGCCGGGCAGGATCGTTCACCGGCAAGCCCTCCTTGAGCCTGCGGACAAAGACCAGTGCGCCGAACCCCGACTGCGAAAAGAGTTGCCGGCCGCGGTATCCGTCCGAAGACTGAACCCGGTGCAGGCGCGGGTTGTAGTCGAGGACCGTCTTTTGCTCGTAATCCTGCCCGGCCTGAAGTTTCAGTGCCTGGTCCAGTTTCCCGCCCACCAGCCGGATCAGCAGCTCCATCAGCGCGGCCCCGCGCTTCTTGGCCGTGGGGTCGCAGGCGTAAAGCGCGCCGCAATAGGGGCACACTCCGGTTTCGAACTCATCCAGGGGCGTCCCCTCCGGAAACTTCGCCCGGCCGATTCGTTCCTCGCAGAAGGGGCAGAGAGGACGTTCACCCCCGCGGCGATCATATCGATCCCGATCACTCATTGATCACCTCATCAGGCCGGCCTGGCCGGCCTCTTGATATCCAGAAGAAGACGCTCAACTGTCTCACGCCACAGCGCCAGGACCCGGGTCTGCGCGGCCAATTGGCAAACCGCCGCTCGGCCGTTGGCGCCCATCACCGGCCACCGTTCACGGTTGGCCAGCACCATTTCCAGTGCTCCGCCCAGGGCCGCGGTATCACCCGCAGGATAGATGATTCCCGCCGCGTGATTGCCCAGCAGCTCGGGGAGCATCCCGGTGTCTGATCCCACAACCGGCAGGCCGCAGGCCATGGCCTCGAGACAGGCCATGCCCTGGGCTTCGTGAAGCGAGGCCGAGACCATCAGATCGGCCTGTTGATAGACTTCCGGCATTCGCCGGTGCTCGATCCACCCTTCCCAGGTCACCATCCCGGCCAGTCCCAGGCCGGCAGCCAGTTTCCCGAGGTTTTCCCGCTCGGCGCCGTCCCCCACCACACGCAGCCGCAAACCGGGGTGCAGGGCTTTCAGTCCGGCCAGGGCACGAAGCAGCAGATCGAATCCCTTGACCCGGACCAGCGAACCGACGGCGAGCAGCAGCGGCCCCGAACGCGGATTATACGGCGGCGCTTCAGACCGGGGGATGGGGGAGAACTGATCCACGTCCACACCGAAAGGAAGCAGGAGCGGCTCCGACGTCCTGCCGATCCTCAACCGCATCAGGTCCTCCCGCTGTCTAGCCGAGCCCACGCCCAGCACCGCGGCGCGCCGGATCCCGGCCCACAGGCAGAACCGCGGCCAGGGTGACCGCCGGGAACCGAAACCCACCGCGGGCAGGGAAACCGCTTCCCCGGCGGAGAGCTTGAGCAGCAGGGGCAAATGTTCCAGCCGGGCGAAGATAGCCGCGGCCAGGGCGGTCTCGTCACCCCACAGGGAGAGGACGGCGTCATACCCGCCTCGGTGATGGGCCTCCCGGGCGGCGGCCACCGCCGCCCAGAGCCGAAAGGGCCCCACCAGGATTCTGGACCGGTGACCAAAGGAGGCCACCGGCAGTCCGTGCCAGCGGTACTGCCCCCGGCAACGCGGATATTTCAGCGTGTAGAGATCAACCCGGCAGTGCCGGCCAAGACCGCGCACCAGGGAAGAGACACAGGGGACAAACCAGTCCTCTTCACTGGATGGAAACCCGGGGACGAACAGTGCCAGATTCACGTAGATCTCTCCGCGGTTAATGCCGAGGCCCGGTTACCGGTGTCCGTTCATTCTCACGGCAGCGCTGTTGCCCGACTGTGAGCACGAATGGTATACTATTTTATTAACTTGCGTAGAGACAAGCGGATAGTCCTTCCGCCCCCGGACCCGGCAACGGGGCCGTCCCGGGAGGCTGAAAACCGCGATTTTTCAACAGGGGGTCTACTCCATGCGCCCAGAATCTTCCGGGTCACGCCAGCCGCGGTGGGTTCACTCAGCCGCCCCGGTCTGCCTGTTTCTTACGGCCCTGGCCGTCGTTTTTCTGCTGGTGCCCCATCCTGTATCGGCCACCGAAGAGAACGACCCCGAGCCGCTGTCACTCAACCCGGCGCACCGGACGCCGGAAGCCCTCAATGCACTTGAGACAATGGTCTTCAGCAAGGGCCGGCTGAGCTTCACCGCACGCAATGTCTCCGCCAAGGAACTGTTCCTCACACTGGCCGACAAGGGCCAGTTCATGATCGAAGGAGTGGACCTGTTGCCCGTGGCGCCGGTCTCGGTCTCCTACACGGAGGTTCGCGAGCAGGACTGCTTGACCCAGCTGCTGAAAATGGCACCGGACATCAACTTCATCTTCCTCGCCCGGGAAAAAGCCGAACCGGGGAAGTCGGTGGTGGAAAAGGTCCAGATCTACTCCAAGGAATCATCGGGGATCGCTCCCGGCCAGGGCCGGAACTATAACCCGCTCGATTTCCTGGCCACCGGTGGTGATCTCTTTGATGACCAGGGCGGCGGTTATGGCGAAGACTTCGGGGACGCACCGGGATATATCCCGCCATCCGAGGCGCCGAAGTATATCCCACCCGACAAGCCGCCGGTCTACATCCCACCGTCCGAACCGCCGGTCTATATTCCGCCGGCCAGCGATCCGGTCTATGTTCCGCCCCCCACCGGTGGCGAGCAGGCCGAAGACGACGGACAGTAAACACGGGTCAAGTGTGATAACCCACCACGCCATGTCATCCGCCGTGGGCCATGGTCGGCGGCGTACCGTGTTCCTTCTCCTGCTGCTGGTCCTGTCTGCCGCCGGATGCGCCCGGGTCGAGCAGGCGCCGGAGACCGGTTCGCCCATGGCCCGAGTGGAGACCTGCCGCGACCTGATCCTCCGGCTGGATCATGCCATACTGGAACACGATGGCCCCGTGGACGACGAGACCAGGATCGAGGAGCGTTCGGTCTCCATGGGCGGCGCGGATAGAGCCGTGATCTTTGCCCACCCCACTTCGGAAATTCGTTTCCAGCTGCGTATCAACCCCGGGGCCCAACTGAGGTTCATGATCGGCCTGCACCCCGATTGCTGGGAAACGGTGAGCGACGGGGCCACTTTCCAGGTCCTGGTGCAGACCTGGATCGGCCGTCAGACCCTCTTCTCTCGTCACCTCGACCCGGCACATGACCATAATCACCGGGGCTGGCAGGAGTGCGTGGTGGATCTCCAGCCATACGCCGGCAGCACAAGGGAAATTATTCTTCGGACGGGCCCCGGTCCGGCGGATGATCCTGCCTTTGACTGGGCCCTGTGGGGTGAGCCGCAACTGGTCAGCGAGGGCCGGCGCGCCGCGGCAGACACCTCGGCCCGGCCAAACGTGGTGCTGATCTCGCTCGACACGCTGCGCCTGGACCACCTGGACGCCTGCGGCCACTCCCGGCTCACTGCGCCGCATCTCAACCGCCTGCTTGGCGAGTCGGTCTTCTTCACCGCGGCCCAGGCTCCCAGCCACTGGACCATGCCGTCCCACATGAGCGTTTTCACCTCGCTCAGCCCGGACATTCACCAGGTCACAAAGCCCGACGGCACCTCCCGGCTGGCCGCGGACATCCCCACGCTGGCCGGCAGTCTGGGCCAGGCGGGATATTTCACCGCCGGCTTCGCCACCTGCGGTTTTCTCAAGGGCATCATGGGGTTTGATCGTGGTTTTGACCGCTATTGCCTGCGCTACAACAATGCGCGGCGGCAGAACCGGCTGGTGCGTGACTGGGCCTGGTCAAATCGGGACCGCAACCAGTTCATCTTTCTCCATTACTTCGACGTGCATTCCGACTACCGCACGCTGCCCTACGACGCACCGTTCGGCTTCGACGCTCTGTGGCGCAGTCTGGAGCCGGAACAGACATTCAGCGGCTGCTCCCCGGATGGTGAGTTCTGCGCCTCCAGCTACATGACCCGTTTGAACAAGGAGGGGGTGCAACTGGAACCCGCCCAAAGCCGGGCGATAAGCGTGCTGTATGACCGCGGCATCCGCCAACTGGATTTTCACCTGGCCGAACTGGTGACCTGGCTCAAAGCCCAGGGGCTCTGGGATTCGAGCCTGGTGATTCTGTTCAGCGACCACGGGGAGGAATTCCAGGATCACGGGAAACTGCTGCACCACCAGCTGTTCGGCGAGTTGATCTCCGTACCGCTGATCGTCAAACTTCCCGGCGGGAGACACGGTGGAAAGCGGATTGCGACGCCGGTGGCGATCGCCGACATAGCTCCCACCATCCTCTCCCTGCTCGAAGAGCCGGTGCCGCAGATGATGCAGGGACTAAGCCTGGTCCCGTTGATCGAGGGGCAGTCGATTCCAGGAGACGGGGAACCGGTGCTCTTCTCCTGGTCCAGCATCGCCTGGACCATCACCCGGGGAGAGTGGAAGCTGATCGTTCAATCCCGTGACGACCTGGAAACACTATACAACCTGGCAGTAGATCCCGCCGAGCAGTTCGATGTGGCGCAGCAGAACCCCGAAATTCTCGACCAGCTCCACCGGCTGCTCAAGGAGCAGCGGCGGCAAGACAAGCAGCTTGCCGCAAGCATGTCCACGTCCGGATCCGTGCCCGGCGGTGGATTCAGCGATGAGGAAAGGAGAAGGCTTGAGCTTCTCGGCTACGTTGAATAAGGCGTTGCGGCACACACTCCCGCTGCTCTGCATCCTGGCCTTCCTTGCTCAAACCCCCGGCTGTACACACGAACCGTCCCCGATCACCGGCCGGTCGGTGATCCGGTTGACCGACCTCTTCAAAAGGGCGGAAAAGACCGTCAACAATGTCAAACTTCCGTTGGAATCGGTACTGTCCCGGGACACGGAGACACTGGCGGGGAAGAAGCGTCCTGTTATCCGCCAGCACCCGGCCGGCACCCTGAGCTACCGCCTGCGCATCCCCCATGACGCGGTTCTGCGATTTGGCTACTGCATGGCTCCCCACACCTGGCGGAAATCTCCGGATGGCATCCGCTTCCACGTGCGAGCCAGGCGGATCAACGACGGGGGCAGCCGTGCCGCCAAGCCGGTCTCGCTGTTCAGCGCAGCGCTTGACACGATGAATGTCCCGGCCCACCGGCGGGTCTTCGAGCAAGAGGTGGATCTGGCGCAGCTTGGTGGCGGAGTATGGGAGTTGACCTTCAACCTCAGTCACGGCGCGGGAAGGGACGTGAACTGGGACAACGGCCTCTGGGTCGACCCGCGAATCGAATATCCGGCCGGCCAGATCGAGGCCCCCACTGGCGACCCGTCACGGCCCGACATCCTGCTGGTGACCGTGGACAGCCTGCGCGCCGACGTGTTGGCCTCGTCCGGGGACAGAGGAGCCCCCGGACCGGCAACCGCCGCGGCGCCGGTGATCAGCAGGCTGGCCTTTGAAGGGTTGCGGGCCTCGGTGGCGTTCACACCGAGCACTCTCTCCATTCCGTCCTACGCGTCGATCCTGACCGGGGCGGCACCAGCTGATCACGGGATTCACCGTGAAGGGCGCCGCAAGGTTCCGGCCCTGCCCACCGCCGGCCAGAGATTTGCCGAGTACGGATACCGCACCGCGGCCTTCCTCGGCACTTCACGGCTCTCCGCCCAACGAACCGGTCTTTCCCGGGGGTTCGAGCTCTATGACTGCCCCGCCACCGGACGGCGCTCGGCGGAAGAAACGGTGCTGGGCCTGCTTGACTGGATCCGCGAGGGGGATGGCCGGCCCTCGTTCTGCTGGCTTCAACTCAACGAGCTCCACCCGCCGCTGACTCACCTCGGAGAGCGTCACCGGCACTATTACCCGAAGGGCGGTTACAACCGCCGGGACGAGTCGATCCTGCGCCTGCTGCCCCATTTCGAACGTCGTCCGGATCTCAAGGAGCGCTGGTACCGCTGGCTGCACGATGTGACCACCACCGAGTATGTGGAGGCGAGCTACCTCGGTCAGGTGGACGAAGTGGACCGGCAGCTGGGCCGGGTGATCGAAGAGCTTCGGGCCCGCACAACTCTGAAAAACACCGTGGTGGTGGTCACCTCCAACCACGGTCTGTCCCTGGGTGACCGGGGGATTTTCTATACCAGCGAGAGCCTGCAGCCGGGAGTTATCCGGGTGCCGTTGATCATCCGGTTTCCGGGACATGTTCCGGCGGCATCCCGTCTCCCGGACCAGGCGCCATGCTCCACGGCCGACATTCTGCCCACCCTGCTGGGATTGCTGGCCCCAACGGAAACCGGGGGCACTCATCCCCCACCCACCGGCATGGACCTCCTGGCCGCCATGCGGAATCTCACGGCCCTGGAGTCGCGGGTCCTTCTCCTTGATGGGCACATTGGCCCGCCGAAACGGCCGAACCGCTACGCCCTGCTGGCGGGCGGCTACAAACTCGTCGAATCACCCGATTGCCCCGGCAGTGAACCGGGGGCCGGAGACGCCCGTCCCTGGTCCTCCAACTCCCACTATCACAACAGCGAACTGTTCAACATCCTCACCGATCCGCAAGAGCAGGTGAACCTGTCCGGATCTCGGAAGTTGGCCGACCTCCAGCAGATGATGCACCGCCACCTTCATTCGATGATCCCCGAATGATCCCCGAAGACTTCCCGAGACGCCGCTCACTGGGTGCACTCCCGGTTTCCATTATCCCTTCACTCTCCACCCGTCATCTTCCGATAAGTAAAACGTAATATCCCGCATCGTATTTTTTATTATTTTTGCTATACATTGTCCGCAACAGCAAATTTGAAATCCTGTTTCCGGGCGCCCCTGATCTCAAGCGGGGGTATTGGTATGCATGGGCCACGGAGGAGGCGATGAAACACGACACACCGATAGCCATTCTGTTCTTCAGTTTTCTCGTCCTGGCGTCACCCGACGGCCTGGCGCAAAACACCGCCCTCGAATTCGACGGCGGTGACGACCAGGTGAGCGTCACCGACCACGACAGCCTCAACCTGACCGCAAACGCCACCTGGAGCTGTTGGGTCAAGCCGGACAACACCGGCAACCAGTGCCTGTTCAGCACGTTCAGCACGTTCGACGAGGATGGGTACTATATCAACTACCACTCGAGCTATCTCTACTTCAGTCAGGGGACTCCCGGTGGTACCCTGATCCAGACCTCCACCGCGGCCAATTCGCTCACCCCCGGCTTGTGGCAGCACATCGCCGTCGTCAAGAGTGGATCCACGGTCACCATCTACCGCAACGGCGTGGACATCACCTCCTCCCACGGAAACCATGTTGACCTCGTCACCAATGGCCAATCGTTGATCCTCGGCTGAACCAGCGATTCGGTCCAGCCCCTGGACGGCCTGATGGACGAGGTGCGGATCTGGAACACCGTTCGCACGGAGCAGCAGCTCCGGGACAACATGTGCCGCTCGCTCACCGGCAGCGAAACAGGGTTGGCGGCGCATTACACCTTCGACAATGCCGCGGACATTGCTCTTCAGGATCTCAGTTCCAATACCAACGACGGCACGCTGATCAATATGGGCCCGGCCGCCGACTGGGGCGCATCGTCGGCCTACAATACCTGGCTCGACACCGACAGCACGGCCTGGTCCACGGCAACCAACTGGAGCCGCGGCTCCGTGCCCTCCTCTTCGGACAACGTGGGCATCGCCGACTACAGCGGCGGCAGCGACCCGGTCATCAGCGGCAGCACCACGGTGAACATCCTGGCCGTGGGCAGTTCATCCAGCCTGACCCTCGGCGCCGACCTGGGGGTGAGCTCCGGCCTGGTGCTGGCCGGCGGCGATGTCACCACCGGATCGAACACCCTCACCGTGGGCACCAGCGACTCGAACCAGGGCCGGGTCGCCTGGAGCGGGGGCAGCGTGGTGGGCAAACTGGCCCGCTGGTTCAGCAGCACCGCGGTGGAAGACGTGATCTTCCCGGTAGGCACCGCCGCCACCGACCTGCCGGCCACGATCAGCTACCCCACCGCCCCTCCCGAGGGCGGTACGATCACGGTCTCCTTCACGGCTTCGGCGCCCGGGACCAACGGCCTTCCGGCAATCGATTCCACCGATTCCAACTACACCGTTGACCGGATCTCCGAGGAGGGGTTCTGGACCGTGACCGGCGGGGTCGGCTTTTTCAATACCGACTACGATCTCGACCTGGCGGCCACCGGCTTCGACAGCGTCAGCGACTACACCGAGCTGCACCTGCTCTACCGCAACAACTCCGGCATCGACTGGCACTTCTGGGGCTCGCACGCCGCGGGCACCGGCTCCAACGGCTTCCCGGTGGCCCACCGCACCGGCATCACCTACGCCTTCGGTGACTTCGCCGTCGGGAGCAACAGCTCTGACAACCCCCTGCTCATCGAGCTGGTCTCCCTCACCGCCGCCCAGTGCGATACCGGCGAGTGCATCCGGGTGGCCTGGGAGACGGCCAGCGAGCTGGCCACCGCCGGGTTCCACGTCTGGCGGGGTCAGCGGGCGGAGGGGCGGATGACCAACATCGTCAGACTCACCGACCAGTTGATCCCTTCGGAAGGGGGCGCCAGCTGGGGCGCGGGTTACGAATTTTTCGACGACCATGCCGAAACCGGCCAGCGCTACTTCTACGCCCTCGAGGATATTGACGACTTTGGCCTCAACACCTTCCATGGCCCGGTCTTCGCCGCCATCGGTCGGGAGCGAATTCTGCTGCTGGCTCCGGCGGAAGGGGCATTCGTCCCGCCGGCTCCGGCCCCCATTTTCCAGTGGGACGGCGCCGGGCTCACCCGTTTCAGGATCGCCTTTTCCACCACGCCGGACCTGGATGGAGACCTCCTGGTTCTGCCCTTCGAAGACACGGAAGCCGGAGACTGGATCTTCAACCAAAGCTACATTCCCACCCCGCGGGAGCTGCGCGCCCTGACCCGGTTGGGACAGGGGGGCCGTGTGGTGTACTGGAGTGTTTACGGGCAGGCCGAACCGGGGGCGGGGGTCTTTGCCCCGCCCGGCCGGTTTACCATCACCCAGTGGGGTGGGGAGTAGATGGGGTCTAGGGCCGTGCCCCCTGCATGAAGGCGATCACGTCCTGGCGATTCACCCTTCCATCACCGTTGAGGTCGGCTGCCGCCAGTTCGGCCATTCCCGCCGCCGTTAGTTCGTCAACCGTCACAGAGAGCACCGGCGGGGGCACCGTCTCCGGCTGCTGGCTGCAACCGCCCTCGCTGCCGCGCAACGCCGCCCGGCGAAAGAGTTGGAAGTCCCACTGGTTCACCCTTCCGTCACCGTTGAAATCGGCGTGCGGCCAACTGGTGCTATCCGTGGTCCCGCCCGAGCCGTACTGTTGTCCCCACTGCCAGATCAACACGCCAAAGTCGAGGATGTCCACCCAGTTGTCGTCATTGAGGTTTCCCGGCACCAGCACCTTGCCCGCAGCCCTGAAGTTGGCCCGGTAGCAGGAACCCTCCATGGACAGCGTCAGCATGGCCCGCTTCAGCGAGTGCAGCGGGTCGCGGACCGAGATGCACTGGTAGTCACCGCAGGGGACGAGAATCCGCGCCGAGGCCAAGCCATTGGTGAAGCTGACCGCCTGCTCCAGCACCGCCGAATCCGGGCCGTAGAGTTCGAAGGACATCGCCCGCTGGAACGGCCCGGGATGCATCTGGCCAAAGAGTTTGAGGTCCACCACCAGTTCGTTGTACGGCTCGACCAGGACGTCGAAGGTCGAAACGGCGGTCTGGCCACAGTGGTCCACCGCGGTGCAGGTCACCGTGGTGACTCCGGCGGGGAGGGCCGAGCCGCTTGATGGATCACAGGAAACACTGACCTCGGGATCACTGGCCGAAGCCGCTTCCGGATCAGGCCAGTTGACCACCGAGGTGCAGAAACCCGCATCGGAAAAAACCGTGATGTCACCCGGGAGCCAGGTGAACTCGGGCGCTTCCGAT
This sequence comes from Acidobacteriota bacterium, assembly GCA_032127265.1. Classification (GTDB taxonomy): domain Bacteria; phylum Acidobacteriota; class JAQAZP01; order JAQAZP01; family JAQAZP01; genus JAQAZP01. Next base: position 6,593 of record JAQAZP010000170.1, on the reverse strand, counting down.
CCGGCGCTGTCCATACCGGAGAGCGAGGGATGAACCGGCTCCCCCTCGGCCGTACTCAGCCGGGACGGGGGGACCTGGTTGCGGAAGGAGACCGGTGGACCGTCACCGTCCGGTGAACCCAGGGTCTGGAAAGTGAGCAGGGCCATCACCGCATCTTCCGCCGAGGGCACACCCCCAAAGGGAATGCCCACCGCGTAGTCGATGGTGCCCGCCGTCTGATCGGCCTGCTCGAAGATCTCGAGGCTGAAAGACGAACTGCCCGGTGAAGCACCGACAAACTCCAGGCGAGCGGGGTCGTAATGCAGGAAGAACTGTCCGCCGCTCACCGGCTCCAGCGCTCCGTTCATCTCCACCGTGACAGTGACCTGGCTGCCCGGTTGGGCGCAGGGCGTGGCGGTGGCGAGGGTCAGTCTTGTTCCACTCTCCTGGTCGTAGCGCAGGGTCGTGATTTCCCGGTCACCGCCGCTCTCGGCTGACCAGCCGGTAACAAAAACCCTTCCGGCGCGGTCCACCACAAGCGAGGAGGCCGCCGCAGGACCGGAGGTGAGATATCCCGTCGACCACTGCTCTTCACCGGCCGGATTCAGCTTGGCCAGGGCAAAGGTGGACCCGCTCCGTTCCTGATGAGCCAGTCCGGCGAGGTAGACGGCGCCGTTCCGTCCCACAACAAGGGAGACCGGGGCGCTGCCGGTGCCCTCCGGCGACATCCGACGATCGGCCCACAACTCGTTGCCGGCCAGATCGTAGCGCAGCGTGACCTGTTCACGGCTTCCGGCGCCATCGGTGCAGCAGCCGGAGACTACGGCGTATCCCTGGGCGTCCAGGGCGATGGAGGCACAGGGGTCCACACCGTCCCAGGTCCCGCCGGCCCGCGAGACCCAGCGCCGGTTGCCGCTCCCGTCAAAAGCCGCGGTGGCCAATTCACTCGCCCCCCCGCCTCCTTCGGAGCACCCGGCCACCAGGGCGCCTCCCGACCCGTCGGGGCAGACGGCCAGCGCCAGATCCATGCCGCTTGCCGGGCCGTTGTAGTTCGACGCCCAGAGTTCGTTTCCCTGGGCGTCGTACTTGATCAGGAAATAGTCACCGTGGCCGCCGGTTGCCCCGGATGTGCCGGCAAGATACACCGCACCGTCACCATCGACGGCCAGCGCCGCGCCTTCAGTGTCAGGGTCATTGGCCACCACGCACCACTGAAGACCGCCCGCCGAATCGTATTTGAGGGTGACGGCCCGTGATCCGCCGTCACCGTCCCCGGTCCGGCCGGTGAGATAGATGTTGCGCGAGCGGTCCAGGACCATCGAACCAAGACCATCGTCATCCCCCACCAAACCATCGTAGCTGACCGTCCAGAGTTCGCTACCGGCCGCACCGTACTTGATGAGGAGAATATCGAGATCACCGCCGGCGGATCTCGTCGTCCCGGCCACAAAAACGGTTCCCGAGAGGTCGGCGGCGATCGCCCCCGCCACGTCGTCGCCCGCACCGGAGTAACGCATGTTCCACAGGGGGTCACCGTCCGGGCCGTATTTCAACACGAGGATGTCCAGTCCGGTCACCCCGCCGGCGGAAGTGCCGGTGACACAGAGGTTGCCCAGGCCGTCCATCGAGGCCGCCACGGCCGAATCGTCTCCGCCCTCCGGACCATCGAAGTTCGCCGCCCATTGCAGGGCGACATTCTCGGCAGAGGCCATGCCGCCGAAGAAAGAACCGCCGATCAGAACGATGAACAGGACGAGAATCGATGACAGGTATCTCATGCCGGTATCTCCCAGATGAATGTGTAAGGGCGCGGTGTTCCCGGACAATCCGAAATGGATCCGGGCTTCAGAATAAGGAACGGAGGTGGAAGCAAGCAGCGGAGAGGAGCAGCCAGCGTGCGGCGCACGTTCGATTCAGGTCTGCCGAATAATAGGTCAGAATACGTAAAAAGCGCTCTCCGGCTCATACCACACTCCAGAGATCGCTACCCTTATTTTCACTCTTCGGCTTAACAGGAAAAAATCTTTATACTTATAATTAAATGAGCATTATTGCCGATTGGGAGATTTATTTTATTTCAAGACAACAGGTGAATCACGCCACTTCAAGGCTTCAAAGTGCCCGAAGTCACGGCCGGTAGTGCAGGGGCCGCCCCGTGTTCGATGGGAAGGGCGTGGCTCACCGCCGGCGAATACGGTGCGCTTCCAGCTGGTGGCGGCGGTTGAAGAGGCGACAGCCGGCGAGGAGGGTGATCCCCATGCAGCCGAGGGAGGTGGCGCCGGCGATCATGAACATCACCACTATCTGGTATTTCACCGCGTCCAGCGGGTCGGTGCCGGAGAGGATCTGGCCGGTCATCATTCCGGGCAGGGCGACGATACCCACCACCATCATGGTATTGATGATCGGTATCATCCCCCGGCGTATAGCAAAGGCCATCGGGCCACGGGCCGCCTCCCGGGCGCTGGCGCCCAGGGCCAGCTCCATCTCCACCTCCTCCCGTTTCTCGGCCAGGGATTCCAGCAGCAGGTCGAGACTGAGCGAGACACCGGTGAGGCCGTTGCCGAGGATCATTCCCAGTAGCGGGATCATGTACTGCGGCCGCCACCAGGGATCGACACCGACGATCAGGCCGGTGACGGTGATGGTGGTGACCATCCCGGTGACGGTGAGGCTGAGGAAGGCAAGCCAGGAGACTCCGGCAAAGGTGCGGGCGGGCCGGGTCACCGCGGCCCGGCTGGCGGCGATGATCATCAGCAGGGCCAGGCCGAGGACCAGCGTCAGACTCTCGATACGGAAGACCCACTTCAGCAGGTAGCCGATGAGCAGCAGCTGGACCACCGTTCGCATCGCGGCCACCAGCAGGCGCTTTTCCAGACCGAGGCGCAAGAGCATACTGACCAGGCCGGCCACCAGCACCAGCACCGCGGCCAGAACAAGGTCCAGGGCCTGGAGTTCGATCACCCCGGCTGCCGCACGATCAACCATCGGCACTCTCCTCGTCGTCGAACTCGATACATGCGTATTTTCGAAGATCAACGCGCCGGTGGCACCACCGTGAAGCCTCGCTACGATCGTGGGTCACCAGCAGGGCGGATAGTCCGCGGGCCTGCACCTCCCGCTCCAGCTGTTCCCTGAGCATCCCGGCGCTCTCCTCGTCAAGAGCGCTGGCCGGCTCGTCGAGCAGCAGCACCGCGGGGTCGAGGAGCAGGGCGCGGACAAAGCTGACCCGCAACTGCTGCCCCACCGAGAGGGACCGCGCCTGCTGGTCCATCCGCTCCCCGCCCAGCCCCAGCAGCTCGAGGAGCTTCGCCGCACGCCGTGCGGGAAAGACGACTCCGGCGGCACTGCTGTAGCCGAAGGGGCGAGCGAGGTTTTCACGGACCGACGCTTCGAACATCACCGGACGCTGGGTCACGTAAGTCACCCGGCGGCGGTACGCCGGCCAGCCGTGCTCTCCCGGGGGAAGGCCGAGGAATGTGACCCGGCCCGCGGCCGGATCGATGATCCCGGCCACCGAGCGGAGCAGGGTTGTCTTGCCGCAACCTGAGGGACCGGTGAGAGCCAGCAGTTCACCCTTCTCCAGGGTCAGCGAGACATCCCGGAGCAGGCAGTGCCCCTCAGCCTCCACCGACAGCCTCTCCAGTTCCAGAACTCCCGTCTCCACGACGACCTCCATGATAGTTGTCCGTCTATTTTACAGCAAAGTTCGGCTATGGTATCATCCAGCAGTTAACTTCATGAATAAAAGATAGTTATGGAGCGAAATCAGCCCACAGGAGAATCCACGGCGTGCAAGGCGAGGCCGTTAGGAAAAACAAGGAGGCGGGATCCCCGGCAGGGGGCGGCCTACTGATCGTCTCCCGGGACGTTATCGGCGAACAGGTGGCCGGACCCGGGGTCCGCTACCTGGAGATGGCACACTGCCTCTCCGCGCGACACCAGGTTACCTTGATGGCGCCGGGACCAGTGGCGGCGCCGCCGGGGAGCCGGTTCCGTGCTGAGTCGCTGACCCGCCACAGTTTGAAGCGGGCGCTGGGCCGCTGCGCGGTGGTAATCTCCCAGGGGTTCGCCTGTTCCGCCTGGTCCATGGCCGCCACACGAGCAGCCCAGGTCATCGACCTCTACGCCCCGCTCCAGCTGGAAATGCTGGAAGCCGGACAGGCCGGACACGGATCGGCCAATGAAGCGGCATTCTACCGCCGTTACGTGGCCCGGCGGCTGCGGCTGCTGATGGCCCGGGGTGACTTCTTCATCTGCGCGTCCGAGCGGCAGCGCGACCTCTGGCTTGGCGCCCTGGCCGGCGCCGGACGGGTCAACCGGGCCAACTACCGTAAGGACGCCGGACTGCGGGGCCTGATCGACTGCGTCCCCTTTGGCACACCCACCGTCCCCTTCCCCTCTTCCGGCAACCGCGCCGAGGACCGCCGGGAGGCTCGCAGATCGATGGAGGGTGTTGGTGAGAACGACTTTCTCCTGATCTGGGGCGGCGGCATCTGGCCCTGGCTCGACCCCCGCACCGCCATCCGCGCCACAGCCCTGGCCGCACGGAAACGGCCGGAAGTGAAACTGCTCTTTCTCGGCTCCGGTCACCCCAACTCGGGGGTGACCACCGGAGAGGAGGCGGGCGAACAGGCCAGGCAGTATGCCGAAGGGCTGGGTGTCCTGGGCCGGACCGTGCTGTTCAATGAGCAGTGGGTCCCCTTCGAGAGGCGGGTGGACTATCTTGCCGCGGCGGACGCCGGCCTGCTGGCCCACCACCCGGGGATCGAAACCCGCTACGCCTTTCGCACCCGACTTCTGGATTGCTTCTGGGCCGGGCTGCCGGTGCTCTCCACCGGTGGGGACGAACTGTCCTCGCTGGTGCGACACAACGGCGCCGGGCTCATCGTAGAGCCGGGAGACGCTGAAGCCCTGGCCACGGCCATCGTCACCCTGGCCGAGGACCGTGAGCTGCGGAGCAAGGCCGAGGCCGCCTCGCTCCGCCTGGGCCAGCGTTTCCAATGGGACCGGGTCTTTGCCCCGCTGGAACGATTCGTGGACCGGCCCCACACCCGCCGGTCACGTGGAGAGCATGGAGCGGCACGCCGCGGACGGTTGAGCGCCCTGGGGTATTCCATGGCGCTGGCCGCACTGGGCGTGCGCTACGGGCTGTGGCGGCGGGCTCTGGGCAAGCTGATTCCAGGGACGCGCGGATGAGAGACAGCGAGGATCGCAAGGTGGGCAGAGTCTCGATCATCATCGTCAGCTACAACACGCGGGAGCCGTTGGAGCACTGCCTCCAGAGCATCGCCGGCAGCGAAGCCGACGCGGAAACCGTGGTGGTGGACAACGGATCCACGGACGGCAGTGCCGAGCTGGTGGGTCAGAGTTTTCCCGGTGTGCGGCTGGTGGCCGGCGAAGGGAACCTCGGCTTTGCCGGCGGCTGCAACAGCGGAGCGAAGTCATCCACCGGCAGCTACCTGCTTTTCCTGAACAGCGACTGCCGGGTTCGGCCCGGGTCGGTGAACGAACTCACCCGCTTTCTGGACGAACACCAGCAGGCCGCGGCCGTAGCGGGCCGGCTTGTGGATCCTGACGGCGGAACCCAGGCCGGGTTCAATGTCCGACGGCTGCCCACTGTCCGAAGCATCACTGCCGACCTGCTGCTCCTGCACCGCTGGCTTCCCGCCAACCGGCTCTCCGCCGGCTACCGCATGGCCGGCTTTGACCACAAGACGGCCGTGGAGGTGGAGCAGCCGGCCGGGGCCTGTCTGATGATCCGCCGTGAGCGGTTCGAACAAGTCGGCGGCTTTGACGAGGCGTTTCACCCGGCCTGGTTCGAGGACGTGGACCTCTGCCGCCGGCTGCGGGACAGCGGCGGCTCGATCTTCTTCAATCCCGCGGCGGTCTTCGAGCACCTTGGCGGAGCCACCATGCTCCGCCTCGATTTTCGGCGTTTCACCCGGATGTACTACCGCAACCAAAGCGTCTACCTGAAAAAACACTTCGGCCTGCCGGCGCAGCTCTTCATCCGCGCCATGGTTGCCGCCGGCATGGGCCTCCGGGCACTGCTGGTCCTGCTTACACCGTTTCGTTTTGGCGGCCCGGTGGGCAACGCCGGTCGGGCCGAAGCAGCAGCGGCCTTTCTCTCGGTGATCCCGCCCACTATTTTTGGCTGGCCTTCGAGACAGGAATCCGATGACTGAGAACTCGATCAGCGTCACCATCGTCACCTGGAACAGCGGCCGGGACATCACCCGCTGTCTCGACTCGCTGGCCGCCCAGACCGCGGCGCCGCGGGAGGTGGTGGTGGTGGACAACGCCTCTGCCGATGACTCGGCCCGGCTGGTGGAGACACACCCGCTAGGGGCCCGGCTGATTCGCAATAATACCAACCAGGGATTCACCGCCGGCCACAACCGGGCCATCGCCGAGACCGGCGGTTCCTGGATTCTGGTGCTCAATCCCGACGTGGTGCTGGCCCCCGACTTCCTCGAACAATGCCTGGCCGCCACAACTGGACGGGAACAGGTTGGGTCGGTGGCCGGCAAGCTGCTCCGCATGACACGGCCGCTGCCCGACGGCCCGCCGACCCGCTGGCCGGAGGAGACCTGGCGAGGCGCGAGGATCGA
>JAQAZP010000169.1:0-6155 GCA_032127265.1 Acidobacteriota bacterium | reverse complement strand
GATAGGCAACAAGAAGGTTGACAATGTTCGTATTCGGGTTATCGATTTTGATAAATCGAATTTAAACGAAACTCAACTGGAAGAGATATCTCAAGGAAAACAGTACAAGGAAACACAAACCGTAACCTGGATAAATATTGACGGTCTTCATGATCTCGAAATGATGAAGGAGCTTGGCGAAATATTCGAACTGCACCCGCTTTTGCTGGAAGACGTTTTGAATACCGGTCAAAGGCCAAAACTCGAAGAATTCGATAATTGCCTGTTCCTGGCTTTGAAAATGCTCCGCTATGACAAAGATAACCAGGTGATTGTCGCCGAGCAGCTGAGCATGGTTCTGGGGAAAGCATATCTCATTACCTTTCAGGAACAACCCGGAGATGTGTTCGAGCCGGTGAGAGAGAGGATCAGAAAACAGAAAGGACGAATCCGCGGGACCGGGATTGACTACCTGGCCTATGCTTTACTGGATACCGTTGTTGATAACTACATATCGATCATCGAAAGACTTGGCGAGCAAATAGAGGATATTGAAGCGGAGATACTTGCGGATCCGAACCCTGCCGTTATGGAAAAAATCAATATGTTCATGCGTGAAATGAACTATTTGCGCAAATCGATCAGGCCGCTGAAGGAGGCCATACTGCACCTGGTGAAGCTGGATTCCGAGTTGATCGATGCCAAGACAATGCCATTCCTGAAGGACCTGCAGGATCTGATCACTCAGGCTTCGGAAGCCATCGACACATACAGGGAAATGCTGTCGGACCAGTTGAACATCTACAATTCATCCATTAGTAACCGGATGAATGAAATCATGAAAGTCTTGACGATATTCGCAGCCATATTTATTCCCCTGACCTTTATTGCTGGAATTTATGGAACGAATTTCGAGTATCTTCCGGAGCTTAAATTCAAATACAGCTACTTTGTTTTCTGGGGAGTCATGATTGTAGTTGCTGTTGCCTTGCTCACATATTTCAAGCGAAAAAAGTGGTTCTGAGTCCTTAGTGCTTTCTTTCAATAAGATATTCGTGGGAGGCCAGTAAACCGCGACCGGACAAGCGAAAGACCTCAATGGTCCACTCCGGAGGCGACCGGGACTCGGACGTGCACCCTCTAATCCACTCTGTAGGTCACCGTGATCATCCCGTCGCCTTACTCGGCGTGGATGAGACGCAGGGCCGCCAAGGCCCGCTGCTTGAAGGTCTGCTCGATCAGCGCACCCCGATCCGCTCCACCCGGCCGGACGTCCCCGATAAATCGATCATGTCGCCGACGTTGAGCACGTCCGAAAAGATCAGCGTCAACCCGATGAAGAGGTCCTGGACCCGGCGACGAGGACGAAACCGAGGATCCGGCCCCAGATGGGTACATGCTGCAGCCACTCAGGTAGTTCATGATCCGCCCGCTTTGCGGTTTCGCCGCAATACATCCGTCACTTACCCAGGTAGCCCTCCAGCAGGTCTTGCCAGGCCGGTTCGGTGACAATTTCCAGTATCAGCCGATTGACCGGCTCCCGCAGGGGGCTGCCAGGGGGCAAGGCGATGGCGTATTGCTCGACTTCAATTACCTGCGGCAATACTTCCAGCCGACCCGCATTTGTCAGGTGTATCAAGTGCCGCAGAATCGGGCGATCGTAGACCACGGCGTCCACATCATCCCGACCGAGTGCCTCGAGCGCGGCGATTGGCGTCGGATACCTGGAGCAGCTGATCCGGTGGGCCCGCAGGTAGTCTTCGCTGGTTGTGCCGGCAACGGTGCCCACGCTCAGACGCGGCAAGTCCTCGGGCCCGGAAATGCTCGTGGTGAGCCGGTTGACGGTCAGTGCGGAACTGATGGCGGCGATGAAACTCGATGCGATCACCAGGCTGGTGAACATCCAGACCAGCGCCACGATCCGGCCGCCGGCGGTTTTGGGCGCCTTGTCCCCGTATCCCACGGTGGTCATCGTCACGGCGGACCACCAGAAAGCCGAACCGATACCCTGGTGCGCCGTTCCTCCGAACTGCTCGGGGTTGCGTCGCCGCTCGAAAAGCCAGACGAGCATCGCGGCGACGAGCAGGAGAAAGGCGAGAACGGCGACGATTTTCAGAAAGGCCGGTGAGAAGAAAGCCTCCAACACGCCCAGCCACCCGGCGGGCCGGGTGCGGGCGACAGCGATTCCTAGCCCCGATGTGAAATACGGGTGGGTGAAATCCACAACGTCCTCACGGGATGCCGTAAGTGTCAAGGCGGCGACGGCCGCGTCGAAGCGGCCAGTCCCCACGCCATTGACCAGCTCCGGGAGTTCGGCCTCCTGGAACTCGTACGAGAACCCCATGCGATCGGCTACGGACGTCCAGAGGTCGACGGCGATACCATGCCAGCGGCCATTCTCATCCTTGAAACAGAATGGAGGGGACTGTTTGGTGCCGACCACCAGAAGGTGCCCGGTTTCCGGGGACGCTGGATCGGCTGCAGCATCGGGAGTGATCGCAACGGTGGCAACAATGAGGAGCAGCGCCAAGCGATTGGTGATCGATGCCTTCATCTCAAGTTTGGCCCTGTTTGCTGCTGGACGCTTGCGCGTGCCGCACGTGGTTCATCGAATTTTGTCGGGGCGAAAATCGCGGTAGCTGTCAAAAGGATAGATGACGCGGTCGCGCTTGGCAACATGAAAGCTGCCGCGACGAGTCCGGCCGGCATCGACGTTCGAGCCCGGCGTCCCCTGCCGCCTGAACCGTGCGATATCTTCCGCTGCCGCTACAAGCGGATGGCCAGGGCGGCCACGGTCACCAGGTCGTTCTTCTTCGACTCGTACGGCGGTTCGGCGTTGTAGCGGTTCTCCACTGAGAAGCGCAGGCTCATTTTGGAACTCAGCGCCGCCTCGACGCCCGCCGTGGCGTTGAGCAGGAAGTTGCCGAAGTCGCTCGCCTCGGGGAGATACTCCAGGCTCTGCCAGACCTTGGCCGTCTCGCTCAGCTTGTGCTCGAAGGTTTCGGCGAAGCGCAGGGCAAAGGTGTCCTGGGCATCCAGGGTGGGCGTGGCGCCGGTGGGGTCATCCTCGTAATCTTCATGGATGTAGGCCAGGCCCCCTTCCAGGCCCAGCTTGGTCCGGTCATTGTCGATCACGTAGCGGCCGACGCCGAGGGAGGTGGTGAAGCGGTAGCTGATCAGGGCGATCTTGTCGTGGTACAGACCGCTGTTCGAGAAGAGATACGAACTGCCGAACATCCGCTTGTAGTTGAAGAACAGGCTGCCCGATTCGGTGGACGTCGTCCCTTCGGTTTCGCCGTAACTGCCCACCGCGCCGAGGACGAACTCGTTTTTCTCGGTCTTCTTTTCGCTGCCCACGGCCAGGTTAAGACCGAGGGTGTCGCTGTTGCCCGAGGTCAGGCTGCCGCCAAAGGCGATGGAGGTCAGCCAGCGGGGCTCGGCTGCCTCAGCATCTTCAGTGGCCGTGGAGGCCAGCAGGTCGTCGGCCGCTGTGGCGGCGCCGGCCACCGAGTCCTGTGCCAGGGCCATGGACGGCACGGCGAGCAGCAGGACGGCAACGGCCAGGGTCATCAGTGTTCTCATCATCGAGGCGTTCAGTTTCAGTTTGTTCATGGTCTTTCTTTCTTGCTCCCATAGATCGTGCCCGGCCACAGGTATCGCGGCCCGGCGAATTCGTTTACGTTCACCCGGCCGCCATTGGCGGCTCATTGAAAACATGGCTTCTCAGGCGGCGTTGCTGCCGGCCTGGTGAAGGTGCACGTCGCGCTGGGGGAAGGGGATGGAGCAGCCGGCTGCTTCCAGCTCTTCCTTCATCAGGCGGGTCAGCTCGAACTTCAGACCCCAGTAGTCGGCCGGCAGGCACCAGGGCCGGACCACCAGGTTCACTGAGGAATCGCCCATTTCGCAGACCGCCACCTGGGGCTCCGGGGAGGCCAGCACCCGCTGGTCGGCCTTGACCACCCGGGTGATCACTTCGATGGCCGTGCCGATATCGTCGCCGTAGCTGATGCCCACTACCATGTCCACGCGCCGTCTTTCGATGTCGCTGTAGTTGCTGATGGTGTCCCCGTAGACCTTCGAGTTGGGAACGACCACCTTGACGTTGTCCGGCTTGTTGAGGGTTGTGGTGAAGATGCCGATCTCCTGCACCGTTCCGCTGGTGCCGCCGGCCTCAACGAAGTCGCCCTTTTTAAACGGGCGAAAGACCAGCAGCATCACCCCGGCGGCGAAGCTGGAGAGCGTTCCCTGCAGGGCCAGGCCCACGGCCAGGCCGGCGGCGCCGAGCACCGCGACAAAGGAGGCGGTGGGAATGCCGAAGATGCCGAGCACCGCGATGACCACGAAGGCGATCACCAGGTAGTAAACGAGATTCGAGGCAAAGGGGATCAGCGTTTCGTCGGTCTTGCTCTTGCGGAGCAGCCGTCCCGACCACCCGCGCATCATTCCGGCGGCGATTCGGCCAAGGATCAATACCGCTATTGCGCCCACAACCCGCAGGCCCCAGGTTGAGACCAGCTGCGTGATCATTGTGATGATTGCTTCCGTGTTGTCCATCTTGCGCTCCTCCGCGATATTTTGTTCAGTTCATGGGACCCGGGTGTAGCCGCACGCCGCCACCCGTTCCCTGTTTTCATTCCTGATTCAATAAATTTAATCGATAAATTTTATCTAAATACCAGACGTTGTCAAATGCTGAAACGGGGATTGGTTTCTAGTTCTAAGATGATTTGAAAGCGAAAAAGTCACAAAAAAAGTAAAGGCATGAACCACCGATTTCGCACTGGAAAACTGTCACCCGGCCAAAGGTAACGGCTATGGCCAATGTGATCCCGACCGCCTTCCCCTGGCCAGTTAAGCCGGATAGTATTAGGGAATATTGAGTATACGGTTCCTGGCAGTCTTCACGTTTTATGGACTGGATACACCGTGGACTTCTTATGCACACTGATTCATACCCAAGGAGCAAGAAATGAAGGCAATACCCAGCAGCCGGTCTGCCCGGTGTTTCGGCCTGGCCATCGTGACAGCGCTCATCCTCATGCTGCCGTCGTTGGTCCTGGCCGCTCTCGATGATGCCGGCCATCCAAAAACAGGAGCAGCGATCTACATGGAGGCGTGCGCGGCCTGTCATGGCGCGGACGGCCGGGGAGCGCCCCCGAGCCTGCTGGCCTTTGCAGAGCAGGTGCCCGACTTCACCGATTGCGATTTTTCCATGCGCGAACCCACAGCCGACTGGACTGGCATTGCCTTCGAAGGTGGCCCCACCCGGGGGTTCTCAGTGATGATGCCCGCCTTCGGCGAAGTGCTCACCGTGGCCGAGCTGGAAATGGTCATTGCCCACGTAAAGAACTTCTGCCAGGACAAGCGCTGGCCCAGCGGCGACCTGAACCTCCCCCGGGCGATTTTCACCGAAAAAGCCTTCGTGGAGGACGAGGCGGTGTTTTCCGTGACGGTCCCCACCGAGGGCGATCAGGTCTCCACCAAGGTGATTTACGAGCAGCGGTTCGGCCCCAAAAGCCAGTTCGAACTGATCGTGCCCATGGGCTGGGCCGAGAAGCAGGGCGACATGGATGGCGAGGGCGACGGTGATGGGGACGGCTGGACCTCGGCGGTGGGCGATATTGCCATAGGGGTGAAGCACATCCTCTACCACAGCTCCGAACACGGGAGTATTTTCAGCGTGGCGGGCGAGGTGAAACTCCCCACCGGTGACGAGGACGAGGGGTTTGGCAAGGGGACCGCGGCGCTCGAGCCCTTCTTCTCCTACGGACAGCTTCTGCCCGCCTCATTCTTCCTTCATGGCCAGGCCGGAGTGGAACTTCCCCTGGACACCGACAAGGCGGACAACGAGGGCTTCCTGCGCCTGGCCCTGGGGCGGACCTTCAGCGTGGGGACCTGGGGCCGTGCCTGGTCGCCGATGGTGGAAGTGCTCGGGGGCCGGGAATTCGTTTCCGGAGGCGACACCAACTGGGACGTGGCGCCCCAGATCCAGGTGACCCTGAACACCCGGCAGCACGTCATGATGAGTATCGGCGTGCGCACGCCGCTGAACAACACCGAAGGGCGCTCCACACAGATTGCGGCCTACCTGCTGTGGGACTGGTTCGACGGCGGCTTCTCCGAGGGGTGGTGAGATGAAGAACCTCAGACATGCACCTATTCTGCTTCCTGTTCTG
>JAQAZP010000168.1:0-5334 GCA_032127265.1 Acidobacteriota bacterium | reverse complement strand
CTGGATGTTCGCCGCCGTGGCCGACACCGTCTTCGTCGACAAGAAGTCCTACGCCACGTTCCTCTCGATCTACAAGACCTCGCTGACCATGGTGATCTTCGTCTCCCAGCTCTTCCTCTCCAGCAAGATCCTGACCCGGCTGGGCCTGACCAGGGCCAACCTGTTCAGCCCGGTGAACAACGTGCTGAAGTTCACGGTGCTGCTGGGCTGGTTCAAACTGGGCCCGGTGATCTATGCCCAGGGATCGAAGAAACTGATGGAGAAGGTGGTGACCAAGCCGTCCCAGCGGGTGCTCTTCGGGTTCGCACCGCGGGCGAACAAGGGAAAAATCAAGGTCTTCATCAAGACGATGAAGGGCAACGCGGCCATCGCCAGCCTGGTGCTGCTCTTCGCCGTGCTGCACCTCCTGCCCATCGACCTCGATCTGCCGGACAACCGGATGGCGGTGGCCCGGGGGGTGGCCGCGGTCTGCGCCCTGCTCTCGGTGATCTGGCTGATCACGGCGATAAAACTCAAGTCCACCTTCACCTCCAGCCTGATGGATATCCTGCAGAAAGAGGAGATCGATTTCGGCGCCCTGGAACGGGAGGACTTCCGCAGCTTCCTTGACCAGAAATCCGTGGACTTTCTCCTGGCCAACCTGGAAAAGGGGGATGACAAACGCGCCATTTTCATAGCCGGTCTGCTGGAGGAGATCGCCGATGAACGGGTTCTCGACCCGGTGATCCGGGCCTATCCGAACAAGTCCGTCCCGGTGCAGGTGGCGCTGGTCCGGCTGGTGGGCCGTGTGGGCGGGGCCCGTGCCCACTCGGCGCTGCAGCAGCTCTCCCGCAGTTCCAAGCCCGAGGTGCGTGCCGAAGCGATCACCGCTCTCGGCGCCGTCCCGGAAACCGATACCGCCGTGGAAATCGTGCCCCTGCTCAACGACCCGGACGACCAGGTGCGCAGCGCCGCGGCGCGGGTGGTGCTCAGTTCCCCCGATGTCGAACTGCGCAAGCAGGGTCTGGCCGTGCTCCAGGGCATGCTTCGGTCAGAGAAGCGTGAGTCCCGGCTGCGGGGCATCTTCCTCCTCGGGGAGCTGGGGGTGAAGCGGAACAAGCGGCTGCTGGAGGGCACCATCACCGACCAGGACCCCGAGGTTCGTCTGGCGTCGCTCCAGGCCCTGGCCAAACTGGTTGAACCGGGCGAGGACGCCGGGTTCCTGCCGGAGATCGAGCCCTTGCTCCAGGACGAGAGCAGTGAAATCCGTCTGGCCGCCGCGGCCATCGTCCGGGCCGTGGGCAGCGCCAAGGCGGTGAGCCTGCTGGAGGGCTGTCTCGACCAGCGGGGTTACAAACTGCGGCGGTTGGCGGTTGAAGGTCTGGCGGAGCTGGGTGACGAGGGCCGGCTGGCCCTGGTCCGGGCCGTGGGCGACTCGGCGGTGGACCTGGAAACACGGGACTATGCCCTGCAGCAGGTGCGGAAAAGCGGCTGGGGCAAGGAGGAGATGCGCACCCACTTCATCCCCCTGGCCCTGGAGGAACTCCGCGAGGTCTACCTGCGGGCCTTCCACCGGCGAGCCCTGCGCCACCTCGGCGAGGGAGCCGAGTCGGTGCAGCTGCTGCTCAAGGCCCTGGCTGACCTGGACGACGAGGCCTGCGCGCTCTGCATTTCGATCATCACCACCATGGCCAACCCGGAAAAGATCAAACTGATTCGCAAGGCGCTGTCCAGCGGCACCCGGCAAACCCGGGCCAACGTGCTTGAACTGCTGGAGAATGCGTCGGAGAAGAACCTGTTCAACCTGCTGCTCCCGCTGCTGGACCAGACTCCGGCGGACCAGCTGCGGGAACTGGCCCGCAAGCAGTTCCATGTTGAAGAACCCGAGCCCGAGTCCTCGCTGCGCGAGATGATCGGGACGCGGAATCTCACGGTACGGCTGGCCGCCATCTTTGCCGTGGGCGACCTGGGCCTCGCGCACTTCACCGGAGAACTTCACCGGCTGCGGGAGGACCCCTTTGCCGCCGAGAGCCTGAAGGAGGAAGTGGCGCGGGCGCTTGCGGCCCTGGGCGGGTCAATTGATTTTTGAGGTGACGGATGCTACCATTTGACCATAGGTTAAAATAAATTTTCCATTTACAGGCCGCAAAAACCGGCTTACTCATTACCGCACCCAGTGATTTCCCGCCAGGAGGGGAGCAACCCATGGTGAACATCAGATACTTCGATTTCCGCGACCTTTTTCTTGCTCCGCGCGCCGGCCTTTCAGGGAAAAAAATCTGGGTCGCATCCAGCGGCCTGCTGCTGGCCCACATGGGATACGCCGTATTCACCTACCTGGCACGGATCGCCACCGGGATGACCCTCGGCGGCATCTGGTCCACCCAGGGACTGTGGCCCGTACCAAGTTTCGCCCAGTATACCTGGGCGGGCTGGACACTGCAGTTGATCGGCCTGGCCTTCGCCGGCATGGTGCTGCTGCTGGCCGCCACGGCGGTGAGCAGCCTGGCCTACCAACAGTTCAAGGGGGACGACTTCTTCTCCACCGGTGATGCGTGGTCCTTTGCCCGCAGCCGCTGGATCGCCCTGATTCTGGCCCCGCTGGCCATCGCCGGGCTGCTGGTCTTTCTGGTGGCGGCCGGATTGTTGCTGGGGCTGATCGGTAAAATTCCGCTGATCGGACCGCTGGTGGTGGCCATCCACATGCCGCTGGTGATTTTCTTTGGTATGATCGCCGCCTTCTCCTCCCTGGTCTTTTTCACCCACTTCTCGCTGGGCCCGGCGATCATCAGCACCACGTCCGGCGATGCCATGGACGTGCTGGTTCAGCTCTTCTCCTGTGCCTGGTCCCAGCCCTGGCGGTTTCTGACCTACCAGTTCCTGCTCAAGCTGATCGCCGTCTTCTCGGTGCACGTTCTGGTGATCTTCGTCATCGCCGGCCTGTGGTTCAGCCGCTGGATCCTCTCTCCGGTGATGGGCAACAGCTTCAACCAGCTGCTGCAGATCGGCTACGACCTGGCCCGGTTCCGCTGTCCGGTGACCTCCACCACCTGTGCCCTGGCCAGCGAAAACCTGGGGCTGGACCTCACGTCGCGGCTTCCCGAACTTCAGCAGCGCTGCCTGGACACCCTCTTCGCCGCGGACCTCACCGGCGCCGGTGGTGCGGTCACCGCCGGGGGCTATATCTTCGGAGCGGCCCTGTTCCTGATCATCATTGCGGTCACCGGGTACTTCTTTGCCACCTGGTTCTCCGGCCAGACCATCGTCTACCTCATCCTTCGCAAGCACAAGGACGGCGAAGACCTGCTGGAGTACGACGAAGATGACGACTGGCAGCCCCTCGGTTTCGGGGATGACGAGGAAGTGAGCGGCAGCGGGGACGGGGAATCAACGGACGCCGAATCAGCCGACCCGGATACGGATTGACCGGGCCCGCCCTGGTCGAGCCGCGGGTCAGGGTTCCTGGTGGCCACCACATCGTGCTGAAAACAGAACACTTCCTTGATCGGAACTTCTTTTCCCGATGCTCCATGATAAGCCGATTTCGGGGTCCGCTTGTCCTTGACCCTCTCCCATCCGCGTGATAGTTTTCACAATGCTGCGCCGGCCACCCGGTTGGCCCGATTTTTCTCCTGCTGGACTGCTTGCTGCGTTCCCGATTCCGCTTCTGGCGGAGCACCCAACCTGGAGTCCCGAAGATGACCGGACCGTACCAGATTGCCCTGGCCCCTGCCGAACAGAGCTATCTCGGCATTGCCGGCCCGTTGCTGCAGTTCGCGCTGCTCGCCATTGCCCTGGCCGCCTTTGCCTGGATCATTCACCGCCGCATCGGCCTGCTCCGCCGGGCCGCTCCGGACCCGCGGCTGGACAACATCGGGCAGCGGATCAGGCGTGCCCTGGTGATCGGTTTCGGTCAGTCGAGGCAGCCGCGCTACCGGGTGGCGGGCATTCTGCACATCCTGATCTTCTTCGGCTTCCTGGTCCTCTCCCTGCGCTCACTGACCCTCATCGGCGAGGGCTTTTCCACCGGCTTCACCCTTCCCGGGCTGGGAGGGGTCGCCGGCGGCATCTATACGATTCTCAAGGAGTGGACCGCCCTGGTGGTCATCCTCTGCTGCCTGGTGGCCGCCGTGCGGCGCCTGGTGATCAAGCCGGCCCGCTACCACGACCGCAACGCCACGGTTTCTCACACCGCCGAAGCCCTGCTCATCCTGGGGCTGATCTGCTTCCTGATGGTGGCCGACACCCTGTATGAGGGCAGCCAGGCCGCGCTGACCGGCGAACCGGTGGCCGCTTCCCTGCCCCTGGTCCGGACGGCAGCGGCCCTGCTGGCGAACGGCAGCGCCAACGCACTGAACGCCATCCACCTCTCCAGCTTCTGGCTGCACAACGCGGCCCTGCTCTTCTTCCTCTGCTACCTGCCGGTGTCCAAGCACTTTCACGTGCTCTCGGCCATCCCTAATGTCTTCTTCTCCAAACTGGCCCCCAGCGGCACGGTGAAACCGCCGCGCCACGACGAGCCGGATACGGACAAGCTCGACGCCCTGGGCGTGGGCTGTCTGGAAGACTTCACCTGGAAGCACACCCTCGACTTCTACAGTTGCACCGACTGCGGCCGCTGTTCCGACGCCTGCCCGGCCTATGCCGCCGGCACCCCGCTCTCGCCGCGGATGATCAGCATCAAGAGCCGCGACCTGGCCTACGCCGTCTACCCGGTGCGGGGCAAGTTCCCGCCCGCGGGGAGGGTCTCGCCGCTGGTGGGACCGGTGGTGGCCGATGAGGAGATCTGGGCCTGCACCACCTGCGGGGCCTGTGAAGAGACCTGTCCGGTGACCATCGAGTATCTGGACAAGATCGTCGACATGCGCCGCCACCTAGTGGACGAGGGCCGCGTCCCGGCCAGCCTGCAGAAACCGATGGCCGACCTGGAAAAGCGGGGCAACCCCTACGGCAAGATGGCCCGCAAACGGGGGGACTGGACCGGCACGAAGAATGAACCCGGCTGCGGGGTCCGCGTGCTTAAGCAGGGCGAGGAGACTGACCTGCTGGTCTTCACCGACAGCTGTGCCGCCTTTGACCCGCGGATCCAGGAGATCAGCAAGGCCCTGGGCCGGGTGATGGAAAGGGCCGGCCTCGACGCCGCCACAATGGGCAAGGATGAAGTCGACTCCGGGCACGAGGCGCGCCGGCTGGGCGAAGAGGGTCTCTTCGAAACCCTGCGCGACCAGAACATGGAAGCGCTGGAAGAGCGGACCTTCCAGCGCATCGTTACCGCCGACCCCCACGCCTTCAACGCCCTGACCCACGACTACCCGGAACTTGACCGGCCGGTGCTGCACCACTCCCAGTTGCTGG
>JAQAZP010000167.1:0-20739 GCA_032127265.1 Acidobacteriota bacterium | reverse complement strand
GTAGCCTTTTCATTGGTGCCGGCGGCCATGTGGCCCTCGGTGGCCAAGATCGTCCCGGAGAGCCGCCTGGGCACGGCCTACGCCACCATGTTCACTATCCAGAACTGGGGCCTGGGTTTCTTCTTCTGGTTCATCGGCAAGGTGCTGGACATGGCCAATACCGGCAACATGGAGGCGATCAACGCCGGCGAGGCGGTCTACGACTACACCAAACCGATCCTGATGCTGGTCTTCCTCGGCGTGATCTCGATCTTCCTCGCCTTCATGCTCAAGCGGGCGGACGTGAAACAGCGCTACGGCCTCGAGCTGCCCAGCGGCCAGACGCCGGACTGACCTGGGACCGCACAGATCCCGAGAGGGGGACAGTCGAACCACGAGGTTTGGCTGTCCTCTTTTTATTTCCTACCTTCCTGCCGCATCTGTTATTTACGGGGGCTCAGTTGAACGCGCCCTGGCTGGTCCAACCATCCCAACCGTTCGGCGCGAAGAGGTAGGCTACGTCGTCTTCGCTGCCGCGCAAACCTTCCACACCATCGGAAGTCCAGATGAGGTATTCCGAGCCCTGCTCGGTGTCGCAGTGGATCTGGATGTGATAGCCCTGTCCCCAACCGTCATCAAGTTCAACCTGGCCAAAGAACTTGTTGGCCACCAGCCAGTCCTTGAAATCGTCCTCATCCTCACCCGGGACACAGGCCTCGGTGTCTGACTTGTAGACTTTCACCACTTCCACCATGGCCAGGATTTCCATCTCGGTGTGCCGTTCACGGCTCATCTGCAAGGCGGCGATTACGCTCTCTACACCCAATGCTGCCAGCAGTGAGATCACCACCAGCACCACCATCAGTTCGACGAGGGTGAACCCGTGATCCGGCAAGGCGCCGGTGGAAATAGCCCTGCCCCTTCCGCTCATGGGCCGGCCCCCCCCCGCGCTGTCCTCCCGCTCTGCTTTGCGGCACGGAGAAAGACATCGAGGTTGGTGTCCCGGTCCAGGCTCTGGGGGATAAGGGCCAGGGCACGAACTATGCCGGCATCTTCGTCCTGTCGCCCGCTGAGCCGCGGCCGCAGCACAAAGCGCTCTGACCCGATACGCCGGTATTCGTAGCCCTGCAGCTCGGCCATATCATGCCGATCCCAGTATGCGGGAACTATCTGTTCCAGCCGGTCCGGATAGCCGCCGGCCTCCGCGCGGTAGCGATTGAGCACCGTAACCAGAACCAGGGTATCGCTCATCACCCGCCGCTCCTCGGCCTGCGCACCCGCAGTCCGCGCCGTGCTGCGGAGCAGAAACAAACCTTCAAGGGCCAGCAGGGGGATGCAGAGAAGAAGAAACACCGTCAGAAATCGTTTGCCGCCAGTCCGCTTTCTGGACCGGCTCACTTCAGGAAACCCGGCACCATGGTGGGCGGCAAATACCCCGCCATTTTCTCCGGCCGCTTCGACCGCGCACTCGGTGCAGCAGACACGGCCGTCCAGCAATTCGCAGCGGCATTCGCTGCAATACGCCTTCCGGCAACGGTCACAGATAAACCGCGCTTCAGCCGTCCGGTGACCGGTGCAATACTGTTCTGGCTTCATGTTCGATCCTGCACTGTGGCATCGCCGCATACGGCTTCCCTGCACCGGCGCGGCTGTTCGTCATACACCTTCACATTCTCATCGACGTGACGGAGTCCTGAGTTGAGTGGCCTTCTGCGCTGCGGGCTGTGATCAGCGAGCCGATGGGATAAAATAGCGGGAAAGCGAAAGACCGGGGCTGACCAGGAGTCCCTGGTGGAGTTTTTCAGAACGCTACTGCCGGCCGGCCCAGGGTCTGGCCGTCCGCGGAGGAACCGATGAAGACTAGAACCATTGCCCCACTGTTCCTGTCCTGCTGGGCCTTGATTGCCATGGTCGCCAGCCCCCTGGTTGCCGCCGGCGATCCTTCGGCAGCACTCAGCACCCGGACCCGCGCCATCACGCCGGAGGACTACTTCGAGCTGGCCTCAGTCGATCACTGTGCCGTCTCCCCCAGCGGCCGTTTCGCCGCCTTTCAGGAGACGCGTTGGGGCGAGGAGGGAAAAGAGCGGGATCTCTGGCTGACCGACCTGTCAACCGGTGGTCAGCAACGGCTTACTTTTGACGGCCTTGGCGCCTGGAACCCCAGCTGGGACCCTGAGGAGCGGTGGATCTATGTCAGTGGATCCCGCACGCGGGGAGGCGAGGGCAAACCACCCTGGGATGGCAGCACCCAGATCTGGAGAATCTCTCCTGCCGGGGGAGATCCGTTCCCGGTAACCCGGGTTGCGGGTGGTGTCGGCCACTTCCGCCTGTCGTCCGATGGCTTGTCGCTGTTTTACACGGTCGGTGAAGAAGTATACGAGGAGACATGGCAGGACCTGCGCAAATCGTTCCCCGAGCTGGAGTACGGCCACGGTGTGGGCCGGTTGGACGGATTGTGGCAGCTTGACCTGACGGGATGGAGGACAAAACGTCTTCTTGAGCCGCAACAGGTGATTCACGACCTGGCCCCCTCCCCCGACGGTCAGCGGGTGGCGCTGATCACCGCCAGCGACGAGGAACTGATCTTCAAGGAAGGGTGGTCCCGGGTCGAGGTGCTGCACATCGAAAGCGGCGAACTGTCCCCCCTCACCGCACCGGGCTGGCGTGACGACCACCCCTCCCCCTTCGGCTGGATCGAGGAACTTGCCTGGTCGGCGGACAGCGCTGCCCTGGCCTTCAGCATTTCATATGATGGCTACTCCTCCCGTATCTATCTCGTGGAGTGGCAGGGCCGGGAGGCGTCATTACGCCGGGTCACCCTCGCGCCGGATGTCAGTTTCGCCGGAGGGCTGAGCTGGCGCGGTGAAGACAGGACGCTCTGCTATCGTGGCGAGAATCGGGCCCGCATCCGGGTTCACTCCATCGATGACGTCCGTTCCGGCGGCCAGGGTGAGCCGCGCATCCTGACCCCTGGTGACGTGGTGGTGGATTCTTTCGACTGTGCCGCGTCCGGCAGTCCCCTGGTCGCGGCTGCCGGGGGACCGAATACCTTTACCGACCTGCAACTGGTCGCTGATGACGGATCGCTCCGCCGCCTCACCTCGGTCAACCCCCAGGTGGAGACCTGGAACCTGCCCCGGTTGTCGGTCTTCGGCTGGACCGGTGCCGACAACGATCCGGTGGAGGGTATCCTGGAACTGCCGCCGGGATACGAACCGGAGGACGGACCGCTGCCTCTGATCGTCGAACTCCACGGCGGCCCCACCTCGGCCACCCGCTACCGCCTGCGCTACTGGATCTACGGACGGACGCTGATGGCGGCCAACGGCTATGCGCTGCTCAGCCCCAACTACCACGGGTCCACCGGTTACGGCGAACCATTTCTGGAGAAACTGATCGGCCGGGAGAACGAGATCGAGGTCACCGACATCATTGCCGGCGTTGAGGCGCTGGTCCGTGCGGGTATCGCCGATCCCCGCCGGATCGGCGTGATGGGCTGGAGCAACGGCGGCTATCTGACAAATTGCCTGATCACGGCGAAGCCCGAAATGTTCCAGGCGGCGAGCAGCGGGGCCGGTATCCTGGACATGGTGCTCCAGTGGGGCATCGAGGACACACCGGGACACGTGATCAACTACATGCGCGGCCTTCCCTGGGAGCAGGCCGAAGCATATCGCCGCGGCTCGCCACTGTTCCTCCTGGACCGGGTCCGAACCCCCACGCTGATTCACGTGGGCGGCGCTGACCCCCGGGTCCCGCCGGCTCACAGCCGGGCCCTCTACCGCGCGTTGCACCACTACCTCGACGTTCCAACCGAACTGGTGGTCTACCCCGGTGAGGCGCACAGCCTGGCTTCCCGGGAACACCGGCTGGCAAAAATGAAGTGGGATCTGGCCTGGTTCGGAAAGTACCTGCCGGTGCACAGCGGCAATGTTGAGGCAGACTAGGTCCCAGAAATAAGTTCTCAAAGGATTTGGTCTCCGCGCGCGGTCCGCAAGGCGCGAAGAGCGCGCATACCCTGAGGTATGCAAGCGATGAGCAACGCAGCGGACCGTGATGTGGAGGCCAAATCATGAGAAGGAATTTCTGGGACACCACACTAGCGCCTTTGCCGGATAGCGGCAGGACTCATTCCGTCACGGTTGCGGGTCTGGCGCCGACCTCGCAGGCCAGGGTGACGAAGGAGGTGAGGCAGTTCACGTCGTCCAGGCCGCCCACCACCAGCGTTTGCCGGCCGCGGGCCATCAGCAGCCGCATCTCGTAACGGTGGGCATCCTCTTGGAGGTTTTCCCCATCCTCGGAGGACCGGATCGAAACGGATACCTCTCGAATCGGGGAGAGCACTCCCTGGTCGTCCTCCACGGCGATGAACAGGCGGACCAGCGCTTCGCTCCCCTTGCCACCGGGGATGAAGGTCAGCTGTTCGTAGGGGATGGTCACCGTGCAGTTCACCAGGTAGGTCCCCTGGCCTGCCGCCTCCACCGAACCCATATCCAATCCGAGGTTCAGAGGGTTGTTGCGGTAGCCATAGAACAGGCAGGCGTGGATAGCACCCTCCATGCGCCGCTCGGGCGTCACCTCGCGCACGCCCCGGCGGTGGCGCAGCTTCTGGCCCCGGCCGCGGACCTTTACCTTTATTTTCGACTCATTCCCCGCGGAGTCGGGGTCGGGGCGAAAGCCCAGGGAGTAGTAGTTACGGTAGTCACCGGTAACGCTGCTCAGGGCCTGCTCGATGCGGGTTGTATCCACCATGGCCCGCCCCCCGGTCTGCTTGGACATGAACAGCAACGGGTTCTGGCAATTCTTGCGCTCTACGGTGTCGATTATCGAGGTCAGTACGCCGGAAGCCGATGCCGCGGAGGTGGACGACTGACCGGCCAGACCTGAGGTATCGAGGCTGTAGATGGTCACTCCGTTGGCATTGGCCCCGGCGGCCAGGCCTTCCAGCTGCCGACTAATGTCGTAGGCGTAATTCTCCATTCCCACGCTCTGCGAACCGTATTTTTCCTTCAGCACATAGTAGACATCCTCGCCGGACCGCATGGGAAAACCGTCGCTGACGTAGAGCAGCAGCTTGTGGCCCGCCAGGCCGGTGAGAGATTCGATGAAGTCGGCCAGCGCTCGCACCGAAAACTTGACGTCGTTGAAAATCGAGGCGGAATAGGTCTTGACCCGGTTCATGATCCGCCAACGGGCCATTGGATCGCCAACCTCCGACCGGGAGATCTCACGCAGAATGTCCTGCCGTTCAAGATCGTAGTATGCCCGGTCCCCGCGGAGATTTTCCAGTTCATCCAGGGCGAAGGTGATCCGGGTGGGATCGTCGGTGAAGGCCTGCCTGACCCGCAGGGAGCCCTGGCTGCCCCAGGAGAGCCGGGCATGGTGGAAACGGTCGTTGGTCACCAGCATGATCAAGGTCCGATCGTCCAGGCCGGAGTAGAGGAACTCCTTGAAGTCCTTGAAAAATCGGCTGCGGTTGAGCGGGTGAATATTGACGTTGTCAACATAGACGATAAGCAGCACTGGCGGATCCAGCCGGCTCGCCCCGGTGATGGCTTCAGGGGGCAGCAGGCTCTCCTCCCGGTTTCCCGGGGCGCCGCTACTGTCAGGAGCCCCCCGGTCCAGGGCCTCGTAAAAATTCAGGATCTCCACCGGCTTGCCGTTTTCGTACAGTTTGAAATCGTCGGCGGTGAGCCCGGTCACCGCCTGCCCCTGCCGGTCGGCGACAAACACGTCAATCTCGGCAATACGGACTTCGGCACAAGCGGAGTAGCGGACCACCGCCGAGTCGTCGGCGTTGAGCAAGGGGCCCTGAGGAACCGGCGAGAGGAGCAGGAAGAAAACCATCGCGGCTGTTCTCATCGCAGGACCTCCCCGGTCTGACGCGTCCTCGCCTGTTCAAATCTCTTCGCGGATCACGTAGTCACGCTGACGGCGGTTGTTGAAATTGGCCATCATCTCACCCAGCAGGCCGGTGGACAGCATCTGGATACCGACGATGACACAGAGAATGCCGAGGAATAGCAGCGGCCGGTGACCGATGTTCCGGCCCTGGAGCCAGAGCACGGAGAGGTAGGTGTTTATCGCGAAACCCGCCATGAAAAAAATGAGCCCCACGGCGCCGAACAGGTGCAGCGGCCGGCGGGTGAAACGGGTGAGGAAAAAGACCGTGATCAGATCGAGAAATCCCTTGGGCCCCCGGCCGAACCCGTATTTTGAGCGGCCATGGGTCCGCGGCCGGTGATTGACCGCCAGTTCCCCCACACGAAACCCCTTGCGGTGGGCCAGCACCGGGATGTAGCGGTGCAGTTCACCGTAGAGTTCGAGATTGTCGATCACCGTGCGGCGGTACCCTTTGAGGCCGCAGTTGTAGTCGTGCAACCGAAGACCGCCGATCAGCGAAGTGGCCATATTGAATACCCGCGAAGGAATGACCTTGCCCAGCGGATCACGGCGTTTGCGCTTCCAGCCGGAGACCAGGTCGTCCCCTTGCTCCAGGCGCTCGATCAGCCGCGGAATTTCAGCCGGGTCGTCCTGCTGGTCACCGTCCATGGTGATCACGAACTCCCCGCGGCTCCGCTCGAACCCGGCCAGCAGTGCCGCCGCCTTGCCGAAATTCTTGCGAAAGACGATCAACCCCACCTCATTTTTACCCGTTGCCAGTTCCCGCAGTTTCTCAGTGGTGCCGTCGCGGCTGCCGTCATCGACAAAAATGATTTCGAAGGTGCGGCCCAGCGAGGACAGTACCTGCAGCAGTTCCCCGGTAAGCGGAACCACGTTCTCCTTTTCATCGAGAACCGGGATCACCACTGATATTTCAGGAGCGGAACGGCCGCTCTCCCGACTGCCGTCTTCGGTCATCAGTTCACCTGTTCCTCGATATGTCCCTGTTCAGCTCCCCGGGTGCGAGCCACCCGGGCCGGAATGCCATGGGCCACGCTCATTGGGGGAAGCGGCTCCAGGACCACGGCCCCGGCGCCCACCACCGTACCGTCTCCCACCCGGGCACCGTCAGCCACCTTGACTCCAGCCCCGATCCAGCAGTCCGATCCCACCACCACACCCCGCGAGGGGAGGTGCTGCTCCATAATCGGCACGTCCGTTCGCTGGAACCCGTGCACCCCCCCGCCCATCAGGTAACAGTAGGCGGCAAGGAGGGTGCCTTCTCCCACGGTAACCGTCGAGTCCCGGGCGATGATCAGACAGTTCATGCCGATGTTGGTCCCGCGTCCCACCGTGATCACGCCGCCCTTGGCGCTGAGCACCGTGTTACGGCCGATTAGCACCTCTTCGCCAAGGTCGATCCGAGACCCTCCGCCGCCCATGGCGTCCAGCGAAACGTAGTCGCCCAGGGCCACACCATCTCCCAGCCTGATTTTATGCGGGTGCCTGAAGGTCACATGCTGACCGATAACAACTCCCCGCCCCAACGCGCCGAAAAGAGGCCGGTAGAACAGTCCGCGAAACAGAAACCCCACCGCTCCCGGCAGCCAGGAAAAAAGCAGGATCACCAGTTCGTAATAAAGCAGGTAGAGCAGGCCCCTTTCGCCGACGGTGATCCGGCGGTATTTACCGGCAGCTGAAGCGTCCCGGTCATGCAGTGCGGCATGCAGGGCCGTGGGGCGCACCTTTCGGTCATCGACGTTTTCTCTGTCGGTGGTATTTTCCGTCATCATCATCACTGTTCGCGTTCCGGATTGTAATGTTCTGTACTATCATACATGATTAGCGGTCCCGTTCCAGGGGACCGGGATCTTTTCCCTCCCCTGCTCCGTCACCCAAAACCCGTACCGCAAACCGGCCCAGCGGTTCCCGGGTGGGCGATTTACCGGCAAACCAGGCCACCTGGTCGGCCACCAGATCAAGTTCCAGGACATAGTCCCCGGGCTTGTCCGGAGCCAGGACCTGCATCTCCCCTTCCAGCGTCTCCCCGGGTCCCAGCGCGCCTCCGGGCAGCAGGGTCTGGAGACCGTCCCAGACGTTCACCGGTCCGGGAAACGCCGGATCGTAGCCGGCGCTGCGCCAGTGGTAGGAAAGGCGTACTGCTGAATCCCAGGCAAAGGGGCTCCGCGAGAGAACCCGCAGCGGAACGGATACCTCCTCCTTCACCATCATCAGATCCGGCACCACGGCGCTCTTCAGCACCGCACGGAAATAGGCTTCCCTGAGCCAGGGCTCCCCTTCACCGAGGAAGGCCAGCCGAACGGCGGCGGACGCGGGGCCGCTTTTCTCCGCCTGATGCCGGCGGAAGGCCACCCGATAAAAGAAACGCTTTTCCCCGTCCCGCCAGTCGGTGTGGACCGCAGAAGGTTTCGGCTGATCGAGCACCAGCCGGATTTCTTCCTCGGTCACCGGGGCCTGCAGCGGATTGGGCGAGAACCGCAGCAATCCGTCCATGGACACCCGGCTCTCCGCCCCCCGGCACCATGCCTCGACCAGTAATGAATCGGTGAGAAAAAGTAGTCGGTCGAGCGGTTGCCTCGACACCACCAGCAGTTCCGCCGTCTCCATGCCCCCCAGGCGGAAACGGGATCCTTCAATGACGAACCGGCCGGTCAGCAGGCGCACCAGGTAGCGTTTCGGCGTAAACTTCATCCCGTAGGTGACGTCGGCGTAACCGGGAACGTAGCGCAGGGTGGTTTCATAGGGCAGGAAACGAAAGAGCGGTGACTGGGCGTAGGCCTGCAGAGCCCCGCGAGGATCAGCGGCCCCAAAAGGCGCGAACAGAACCTGGGCAATGAAGAGCCCGGCGATGGCCCAGCTGGCCACGTGGAAAGACATCCCGGCAACAGATCCCAGCAGGAAGAGGAAGGCGGGATAGATGGAAACAAGATGACGGTTGCCGATGAAGTGCGGTCCACCCTGGTAGTTTTCCGGGAACCACATGATGTAGAAGACCAGCACAGTGAGCAGAGCGAGAATCAGGAAGCCCCGCCCCTTCATCATCAGGCCCTGCCTGCGGAAGAGGTAGAACGCCAGGGCCGCCAGGGCCGGGAAAAAGTAAGGGAACAGCCCGGTATGCCGTCCCACAAGAAGATACTTGATGTTGTAGACAACCCGGCCATCGAACCTGGCCAGTCCGATTCCGCCCTTGCCGTAGCGGCTCACCCCACCTTCGTCTGCTTTTCTCCAAGCCACTGAACTTGGGACGTTGTGGGGAAAGGAATCCAACCCGGTAAACTGTTTCCTGGTCGAGTGGTATACTGAAGCCGTTTCGGTGACGGCCAGCTGCCCCATATGGAGAACCCCAAGAGTAAGTGAGAAAGCCAGCAGGGACGAGGCAACCCGGCCCCACCGTCTGGTGAACAGGCAGTGCAGTATCAGTGCCATACCGAACGCGAAGTGCGGCAACTTGGAAAAAGCGGAGAGGGCGAAGAAGAATCCGGCCAACCCGACCCGTACCGCCGGGTCGCGAAGCCCCACAGGCGAGGGCGCCTCACTGCCATCCGTGGATGACCCGCCGAACCCGCCGGCCATCCCCGGTCCGGGAAAAAGCCAGAAGTAACAACCGAGAAAGAGGGTCAACATATTCAGCACTTCGGGCTGGACCCAGAAAATATAGGGCAGCGAGGCGGAAAGCAGGAAGAATGTGCCCCCAAGCAGCGCTGCCCGGGCCGGCGGATTGCAACTGCCCAGGTAGCGGATGCCGAGAAAACCCATCAGGATGAACATCAGGGAATTGAAGACCAGGAACCCGTTGGTTCCCCAAAGCGCGTAAAAGGGGACGGCGAGGATGGCATAGAGATAGGGCTTGGCGAAGTACACCCGGTCACCGTGGTCCGGTGTCATCAGCACGACGTTGGTCATCTCGCCGCGGTGATGACTGGCGGCGTACCGGGAATCCTTCCAGGTCCAGAGCAGGTCGCCCTCGTCCCAGAGGCTGCGGGTCATCATGTAGTAGGTCGCCTCTTCGGCGATGAACGGTCCCGGGATGCGGTCCGGGCTCACCGAGGCGGAGTAGCAGACGAGAAAAATCGACGGCAGCACCATCAGCGCGGCCACCACCTTACGGATTTGACCTGACGCATTGGCCGTCATCGGCAGTTCACCCCACGGTGACATCAAAGCCCGGAAGCCGCTCCGCGGTCTGATTTTCGCTGGCGAACCAGCTGATACCCACGTCGAGCAGATCGAAACGAATCGAATACCTTCCCGGACGATCGGGGAAGATGAACGGGCAACTGAGAATAGTGGAAGCACCGGACGCCATGTCATTGGGCAAACGCTGCCACCGTTGTTCGGGACCGCTCAGGCGGCCGCGGTGGTCGAATACCCGTGCGGCCACGATCACATAGCCCCCATGGCTGTTCGGTTCGGCAAGCCAGACCGTGTCACCGCGGTTGGTGATTTCCAGCCGCGCACTGGCCGCTTCACCGGCGCCACCGGCCGCAAGGCGGTCCAGTACCCTGACAGTGGCCTCAAGCCGGCCGGGCACGCGACTGTTCCGCCGATAGCCGTCCCCCCGGCACGGTCCGCTGCCGGCTGGGGAACGGGGCCCCAAGCCGATCCAGCGGGCTGTCTGGCGGCGCTGTTCCTCGGTCTGCAGGCCCTGGCCCGAAACAACGTCCCCGAGGAATGCGGTATATCCCTTTGCCGATGCCTCGAGCGTGTGCTCCCGTGCTACGAATTCCCTCGCCGCCCGACCCATTTGACCGCAGCGGTCAGGATCTGCGGCCAGTTCGGCTATCAGATCGGCCAGACGCTGTTCCTCCCCCTCACCGGGATCAAGGTGGAAACAGGTCTCCCGGGGGATATCGGCATACTGCCGGTAGCGTGGCACCACCACCGGGACGCCCATGCCCATCACCCGCAGCAGACTGGCCGACGTCTCGCCGGCGGTGGGATACCGAAGGTTCAATGCCAGATCCACGGCGTGGAGATACTGACCAAATGTCCCGGCATCCAGGTAGCCGGTACAGCGGACGGCGTCCCCCAGGCCAAGGGCCTCCGCCTGTTTCTCCAGAGGGCAGGCATCCGACACCTCCCCCACCACCATGAAGAAGACCGGTTGAGAACTGTTCCGACGGAACCTGGAGATGGCCTCCAAAGCCAGATCCAGCTGTTTCATCGGAGTGACAAAACCGAATGAACCGATGACCAGCGCGTCTTGAGGCAATTCCAGCCGGCGGCGGGCCTCGGCCCGGCTGGCTTCGTCGACCCCGGCCTGGGGCAGCACAATCCCCATGGGGACATGCCGAACCGGGATGGACGCTGGAAGGTGCCCGCTGAGCAGACGCCCCAGGTAGGACGAGTGGACAATCACACCACGGGAAGAGTTCAGCAACTGCCAGCAGGCGGGGTAGAGAAAGTGCTGCAGGTCGCTCCACAGGCCGTTGATCCGCTGCCGCCCCATCTGGTAACCGATGGGACCGTGGTTCGCCAGCATGGCATCGAGATAGGCCTGCTCCTCGCCTCGGGCCAGAGTCATTTCGGTGAGCAGGTGGTGCAGAACGTAATCGTGAAGCACGACCACTCCCGGGGTTTCCATGGCCCGGCGGTAGATATACTCGTGGTGCGGATTATTCCCTTGCTGGTAGATCACCGCGTCGTAGTCCGCCGCCCCGGCAAGGTCCGGAAAACGATCCGCCGGGTAGCAGGCGAACATGTCGGTGATCCCGCTGCAATCCGGAGTATACCCGTCGACAAAAATGTCCAACTGCCCCACCAGCGGGTCGAGCAGGGGAAGCAGTTCCTGGCTGTAGTCGGAGATGCCGGAGCGAACCGGGCTCAGAGGACTGAAGTAGGCAATTTTCACCGGTGCCGCCGCTTCATTTTCGGCCGATGACGGCAAAATCCTGGTAGCCGAACATCAGGTCATTGAGCTTTTCAAAGTTCCCCTGTACACGCTCGAAGAGGTGCCGGTCGGTCACCGGAGGGGCGATGGCCTCATCGAGGATCGGCTTCAGCTGCTCAGCCGGGCTGAAGGGAGCGAGGAACTTAAGTTCCACCTGCTGAAAGCCGACCATCTGCAGCATGAAACGGGCCGCCTCGGGATGAACCGGCCTGATGTGTGACATGTCGGTGTAAAAGTTCCGTGCCGACACCACCATGGAGAGCGGGTTCTGGGTCTCCATCGCCAGGTGCGCCCCGGGCCGCAGCTTGTCAAAGGCCAAACGTGCGGCGTCGACAATGGCGGACGCCGGCAGGTGTTCAATGAACTGGGCCATGAACACTCCGCCCAGGCTCTCCGGCGGCAGCGATCGCAGGTGAGCCAGTGCTTCGGCCTGCCTGACGTCGAAGCCCTTCTCCCGGCAGACCTGGATCATGTCCTCGTTGAGGTCGATTCCGTAGGCCGGAACCTCTTCCCGCTTGAGCAGCTCGAGGAATTCGCCCCGACCGCAGCCAATGTCCAGAACGTTTTGTGCGCCCTTGTAATAGGGCAGGTAGACCGACTGTCGTTCCAGAATCACCTCTTCCGACCCGCGAAAGATATTCTCGAAGAGATAGTACGCGTGATCGTCCTGGTGCTGGTCCTCCCCCGAATCATCAACCGCAGGAAAGGACCCGGGCGTCACGGCAGAATCTTCCCCGGCGGCGGCATGTCGCTGCAGCTTGCGGTTGATCATGAACTGCTGCTGCCGCAGCTCGCCCAGACGGCGGGACAGGTCGTCCAGGTGGTCCGAACTGCGCTGGTACTCGGCGGTGAGGCTTTCCAGCTGCGCCCTGGTCTGCCGTGTCTGTTCATCAGCAAAACCGTCCAGCTGCCGGTCCAGGGTTTCCAGCCGCTTGTCCAGCACCACAAACAGGCTGTCCGCCCGGGTGTTGATCTTTTCCGTCTGCTCCAGTAGCCGTTCCTCACCATCCTGGGCCCTGGTGATCCCCTCGCTCTCCACCCGTTTGATGTTATGGATCAGGACGGTGTTGAAGCTCTTCTGCAATTCGAACAGATCGGCCAGCGCCGGTTTGACCAGCCTGCGCACCAGTTTCTTGAACAGGACGATGAACGCACCGACCACCGGACGATGAGAAGAAACTTCCAGCTCCTGCCCCTTGTTCCAGATATCTGACCAGACATCAAGCCCGGTGTCGGGGTTCCGGGTAAAATCCGCGGGAATCCGTTGTTCGCCGGGATCGCCCATGGTGTCGTTTCTCCTTTGGCCCGTCTTTACTCCTTGACTACCCATACTTTCAGTTCAGCGGTGACGTCAAAGTGCAGCTTGATCGGGATGTTGTAGACACCAAGTTTTTTCAGCGGTTCGTCGATGACGATTTTCCGCTTGTCCACGTTGAAGCCCTCGTCCTTGAGCACGGCAGCGATGTCGGCGTTGGTCACCGAACCATAGAGCACCTCATTCTCCCCCACCTTCTTGGCTATGGTGCAGGAAATGTTTGTCAGGCGCGAAGCCATGTTCTGGGCCTCCTCCTTTTCCTTGATGCTGCGGGCGTCGAAGAACTGCTTCTCCTCCTCATAGCGGTTGAGATTGCCGGGTGTGGCCAGGTAGGCAAAGCCCCGGGGAATGAGATAATTCCGGCCATACCCGTTGGCCACGTCCACCACGGTCCCCTTCGAACCCAGGGATGCCACATTTTCACGCAGGATGAGTTTCATCGTTTTCAAGCCTCCTACTTTCTTCTATCGGGCTCGGTTTTCCCGAGCGACCATATCTTACCCGCTGTCAGCGGGAGCGTCCGGCGGCTCGCCGGAGCCCACCGGACGCAATTTTCGAAAATCGAACCATTGGTCAAAAAGCCCGACACCTGCAGTCAGGAGGGAAAAGGGCCAATGGAGCATGACCAGCAAATAGAGCAGAACCCGGAATACCAGCGGCACGCCAAATCTGGACAGGAACGAGGAGAGGATCGACAGGCCGCCGAGAAAATAAATAAACACCAGAATAATCAGTATATTGTAGCACCATGACCTGAACGCATCAACGGGGACGAGGGTCAGTCCCCCGCAGATAATAAAGGCATAGACGAGCAAATCGGGAAGGACTACTCGCCTCTGGTCGATTGGTGGAAACCGCTCGGGCGCCCCCCAGCGAACGGACTTGGTCATGACCATGGAAATCATGGTCAGGCCGGTGAGAAACCAGACGCCGATCCAGGCAAAGAAAAAATCGAACATCCGGTCGAACAGCTGTTGGAACAATTGAAGATCCTGCCGCTGCTGCGGTGTCATGGATTCCTCCACAGCTTCGATGGCAGGACCGTTCCGTTCGTAGTGCATCCGGAGCAGATACTCCCCCAGGCTCTCACCGGTCTCCAACTGGAAGAGGAAAAACACCGCGGCAAGAAAGATCAGGCAAAAGATCAGGCCGATCAATACAGCATGATCAACCCGCACCCCTCTCACCACCCAACTGGTCATCACCACCGCCGGCCCGGCCACAACGCCGAAGAAAAACAGGCCGAATATGGTGCCTTTGGACAGGCCGAATATGGCGCTGGTGAACACCAGCACCATAAGGGAAGCCAGACCGGTAACAATCCAGCCGGCCCTCGGCCCGAGCCGAGCTCTGGCCTGGGCACCGGGTATGCCAGCAATGAAACTGAATGGCAGACAGCAGGAGAGAACGAGGAAAAGGGCCGCCGCGCCCACTGAGGAGGCGGCGACCCTCCTGTAAATCGATCCCTGCCGGCCGGAGTGCTGATCCATGCCGGTTCCTTCCGCTGATCGCGTTTTCGATCCGGATCT
Source organism: Acidobacteriota bacterium (assembly GCA_032127265.1). Lineage (GTDB taxonomy): Bacteria > Acidobacteriota > JAQAZP01 > JAQAZP01 > JAQAZP01 > JAQAZP01. The sequence goes on along the minus strand of JAQAZP010000167.1, from coordinate 6,122 downwards.
TTCACAGAGGACCGGTGGCGCGACCAGCCGCTCAGTCGGCAGTGAAAGGCAGCAGGGCGATATTTCTGGCCCGCTTGATCGCCCGGGTCAGCAACCGCTGGTGCTTGGCGCAGGTGCCGGATATGCGCCGGGGCAAAATCTTGCCCCGTTCAGGGATGAACCCGTGAAGCAGACGGGTATCCTTGTAATCGATGTAGTCGATCTTGTCCGCACAGAACTTGCATATCTTCTTCCGGCGGAACATGAACTTTTTTTGTTTCTTTTTCCTTGCCCCGTCTCTGAACGATCTTCCTTCGGCCATGGTTTCGAACTCCTCGAGCATCTATCGGGAAAACCCGTTACTTGTCCTCACTGCTGCCGTTGTCCTCAGCGGTATCGTTATCACCATCCGCGGCAGGTTGAACCACCTCGGCAGTTTCAGCAGTTTCAACCGGCGCCTCATCAACCGCGTCCCCGGACGGTATTTCGTCCTCCAATTCAGCGTCGGTTGCGGCAGCCGGTTCGGCCGTTTCTTCTTCAACAAGTTCAACGGCATCGTCCCCCGGTCCGTCGGTTCTCACCGAAGGCTTGGGCCCGCTGCGACGGCTGCGGTCGATACGCTCGGTTTCCCGTGGTTTGCCAAGTTCCTCGTCCCTGGGCATCTTTCCCGCACGCATCAGTTCCTCGTCGATCCGCACCGTCATAAACTTGATAACCTGGTCGGTCATCCGGAACCGTCGCTCCAGTTCGGTGACCATTTCACCCTGGCAGTCGGTGACGAAGAGGATAAAGAACCCCTCGCGGAATTTTCGAACCTCGTAGGCCAGCTTTTTCCGTCCCCATTTTTCCACCCGCAACAGCACTCCCCCGCCGGACGTTAGTTCCGACTCGAAGCGGGTCACCAGTTCCTTCATCGTGTCTTCCGGCGTATTGGGCGCCAGAATATAGATGATTTCATACCGTCCCATGCTCATTTCATCGCTCTCCTCTTGGCTTGAAGCCCCGGCCGAGCCCCGAACGCACCATGCGCCGAACCTTTCCGGAGCAAGGAGTTCCAGTTCGAACTCTCTCACTACGTATTCTTGCCGTTAAAACGGCTCATCGCTTTTGACGGTCCGTGGTTGATGATCTCGGTTACAGCACTCACCGCAACCCCGGCCACCCCACCTGCAATCTCTTTCTCATGCGGTTCAAAGAACCCGAGAACAAAATCGACCCACTCTTCGGCCGCCGGCATCCCGTTGGGCGGCGCAACCCCGAGACGGATGCGGGTGAAGGCACCGTTTCCCAGAGCTTCGGCCACCGATCGCAGTCCGTTGTGGCCGCCGTCGCCGCCACCTTCCCGAATCCTCAGCGTCCCGAGGGGCAAAGCCATATCGTCAACCAGAACGATCAGCCTGCTGGAATTCAGGCCCGATGAACTGAGCGCCCAACGAACCGGATCGCCGCTGCGGTTCATGTAGGCCAGCGGCCGGATCACCCGGATCAACAGGTCCTCCCCGAACCGGCAGAGGCAGGTTTCCATCGGCGGGTTGTCCACCGCCCTCCATCGCCCCCCGCAATGCCGAACCAGGGCGTCCGCGGCCATGAAACCGAAATTGTGGCGCGACGCCTCGTACTCGGGCCCGGGATTGCCCAGCCCGGCCACCAGCCATTGGGCAGGAGGTTCCGGCTGTGGCGGCCGTCCGCGTCGAAAGATATTCCACCACGCCACGACCATGCTCCGCCGGATGCTCCGCCGTTACTTCTTTTCCTCGCCGTCCGCGGCGGGAGCTTCCGTCTTCGCCCCTTCGCCGTCCGCGGCAGCTTCCACACCCTCGGCAAGCGCTTCCCCGGGCTCTTCCTCGACAACCATCTTCGGTGCGTTGAGTACCAGCACCACCATGCTTTCCTTGTCCAGGATGGTCATATTTTCACCCATGGTCAGATCCTTGACCCGCACCGAGTCGCCGATCTCCATATCGGTTACGTCGTAGGTGATGGAATCGGGAATGTCGACGGGCAGACACTCGATGTTCAATTCGCGCTGAATGAAGTCGAGACGGCCGCCCTGCTCCTTGACCCCCTTGGACAATCCCACCAGCTCCACGGGGACCTTGACCTGGATCCTGGCCGACATGTCCAACCGCATGAAATCGACGTGCAGCAGCGCGTCGGTCACCGGATCCACCTGGATGTCACGAAGCATCATGTCCAGCGTGAACACCTGCTCGCCTTCACTCATCTGGATCCGGAAGATGGTGTTACCACCGCTGGCCGATCCAAGGATCTCCATGATCCGCCGCGGATTCACGGAGATGGAAATACTCTCCTTGCCCTGGCCGTAAACGATTCCGGGGATCAACCCCTCCTTGCGCAAGCGACGGTTGGCGTTGCTGCCGAAAGTCTGCCTTGCTTTCACCTCGATTTCCTGTCCAGTCATAACACGTTCCTTCCTGCTGATCGGGGCCGGAGAACCGCTGCCCGTGGGCGGTCCCTCGAGCCAGGTACGATCAGTTGAACAATATGGTCACCGATCTGTCCTCACAGATCCGCTTGATCGCTTCCCCCAGGAGATGGGCGATGGAGACCACCGAGATCTTGTCCATCTTTGCCGCCTCCGGGCTGAGGGGGATGGTATTACAAACGATAAGATTGCTCAGAGATGAATTTTCCAGGCGCTCCAAAGCGGGACCGGATAGCACCGGATGGACACAGCATGCCGAGACGGAAAGAGCACCCCGTTTGATCAGGGCGTCAGCAGTCTCGGTCATCGTGCCCGCGGTGTCCACCATGTCGTCGACGATGATCGCATCGCAACCACGGACATCGCCGATGACATTCATTACCTCGGCCACGTTGGGCGCGTCCCGGCGCTTGTCACCGATGGCCAGTGCGCAGCCGAGTTTTTTGGCAAACGCGCGTGCCCGCTCGACCCCTCCGGCATCGGGAGAGACCACCACCGGATTTTTCAATCCAATGTTCTTCTTCAAGTGCGGGATCAGAGCCGGCGTGGCATAGAGATTGTCCACCGGCACGTTGAAGTAGCCCTGGATCTGCGCCGCATGCAGGTCCATGGTCAGCACCCGGTCGGCCCCGGCGCTCTCCAGCAGATCAGCCACCAGTTTGGCGGTGATCGCCACCCGGGGCCGGTCCTTGCGGTCCTGCCGGGCGTAGCCGAAGTACGGGATCACCGCGGTTGCCGTATGCACCGATGCGCGGCGAAAGGCATCGAGCATGATCAGCATTTCCATGATGTTCTCGTTGCTCGGACTGCAGGTGGGCTGAACGATGTATACATCCCGGCCCCGAACGTTCTCCAGGATCTGGCAGCGGATCTCGCCGTCACTGAACCTGTCGAGGAGGATCTTGCCCTTGCGGACCTTGAGGTAGCGGCAGATTTCAGCGGTGAGCGCGGGGTGAGCGGTCCCGGAAAAGATCTTCATCGAGTACTTCACGTAATCCTCCGCAACGGTCGTGGTCACTGTATTCAGGTGCACGATGCCTGAACCGCGGCGCCGGTGACCATAGATTGGGCCACCGGATCGCCAATTCGTACGTAAAAACAACACCCGGAGCGTTCGGGAGTAATGGCTGGGGTGGGAGGATTCGAACCTCCGAATGCGGGTTCCAAAGACCCGTGTCTTACCACTTGACGACACCCCAACTCTGGTCGGTCCACCTCAAGCGGCTTAATGGCGGTCAAAGCCGGGCCGGCAGCCCTCGACAAAACGGAGTGTATTTTCACCGCACCAGCCCGCGACGCAGTGACACCTGCCACCCGGACTCGCCAACCCGACCGGCCGGATCAGACCAGCCCCTCTCCCAACACCTCGCAAGCCTTGCGGCCAAGAAACCGGGTGACCACGGTCCTGCACGGGTAGGCGTCGAACCTGCCGGCAGCTTGCACCGCCAGCGCCTCCGAATCGTACAGACCAAATAAAGCAGATCCGCTGCCGCTGAGGGAAGCAAATCCGGCACCCGTGGCATACAAAAGGTCCTTCAGCTGCCCCAACTGCGGCTCCATTCTGAAAACGACTGATTCCAGATCATTTCCCTGAAAATCCCGCTGCAGACAAACCTCGCCACCTTCGCTCAAATAACGGTGGATGCTATTACGATTCGGTGCTCTTGTCAATATCGGGCTGCAGGATTGATACACCACTTGGGTACTGATCATTGTTTCCGGTAAAATGAGCAGCACCAGTTGTTTGGCTGCATCAGGCAGGGGCGAAACACGGTCACCCCGGCCGCGGCCCTCGGCAGTGCCGCCGTGGAGGAAGAATGGGACATCGGAGCCCAGGCCGCCGGCAAGCACCTTCAACTCACTGAACCCGGGACCGCCGCATATAGAGCGGAGAGCCAGAAGCATGGACGCGGCATTGCTGCTCCCTCCTCCCAGGCCGGAGCCTGGAGGAATCCGCTTGGTCAAAATTGCCGAAAGCCCTGGAACAGGGCCGTGAGCCCTATGGAAGGCGTTGTATGCCCGCTGAACAAGATTGTCCTCCCCTGCCGGCACAGCCATCCTTCCTGCCCGCAGAGTCAGCTTCAGACGGTTCCCGGGGCACAGCGTCAGTTCCAGTTCGTCCACGAAATCCACGGATTGATAAATAGTTCTTATTTCGTGGTAGCCGTCAGGGCGTTTGCCGAGAAGCTCCAGCAGCAGGTTGATCTTTGCCGGACAGCGGAGCTTCATCTCCACGCCTCCGCTAACGAAGCCAGCCGGGAAGCCCGTCATCCTCGGCGTCGGGCACCACCTGGCGCAAACCGCTGATATCCACAGGCTCCGGCCGCCCGGTCTGTTCGGCATGGGTGAGCTGGCGCGCGGTCTTGAAGCGAATGATGGTCTGCTGGTGCGGTTCGGGTCCCAGGAAACAGACACGTTCGGGGAGCAACCGCTCCCCGGCGCCTTCCGCCGTCCTAGCCGGTGCAGCGGGCCAGACAAACTCCACGGCGACCGGCGGCAGCGAGGATGACCGTCGCTGAAGTTCGCAGGAGATGGGCCGGCAGGTGTCGGGGTCAAACAGCAGCCTCGCTACATCATGGTCCCCGGGCAACGGTTCAGCCAGCAGGATGGAGATCAATGTCCGAGGCTCCGACGGCAGACCGGTCAGGCGGCTGAAATCGTCCGCGCCACTGCCCCCGCGGATGAAGATGCCCTCACGAAAATCGGCGAAGAGCCACCGCTCACCATCGAGGTCGAGAACAGCAGCCGACGGACCTAGGGGGGAAAGAAACTGGAGCCTCAAAAAATCAGGACGGTGGAAGACAAAATCAAAAGAGGCACGCCCCTTTCCGGCAGCGGAAGAGAAATGCACCCGACCGCTGCCGGCCACGCCGGTACCCAGTGAGCGCTGCTGGATGGTTTCCCGGTGTAGCTCCAGGCAACCGCCGTCCCGCACCCCGGTCGGCTCCGACCGGCCGGAAGTCCTGGAGAGATGTGCCGCGCATCCAGCCGCGGCGGACCAGCCGATGACCGCCGCCACCAGAAGCACGGCAGCGCGCAGCGCCGGACCAGGCCCCCCGGGGATCGAACTCATCGCCCCTCCTCGGACTGGCTGTCCGGTGGGTCATTGGCGGTTCCGGATTCACGGGGTTCAGTTACCTCGGCCGGCCGCATTTTCCGCTCCAGCCCATCCGGGTCCGCGGCACCCAGTTCCAGCGCCTTGCCATAGTGCAACAGAGCCTCGTCCCGCTGGCCCAGAGCCAGGTAGTAGTCACCCACGTGCTCGCGGATCGTGGGGTCCTCCGGAATAAGTTTCAGTGCATCAAGCAGGTAACTACCGGCCTGGCGGGTCATGCCGGCCTTGAACAACGCCCAGCCCATGCTGTCAAGATAGGCGCCGTTTCGCGGCTCGATACGCAAGGCCCGGCCCACCAGTGCGATGGCCTCGTCCAGTTTCTGCCCGCTCTCGGCCAGCATGTAGCCCAGATAGTTGAGGGCCTGGGCATTTTCAGGCTCCTGTTCGATAAGGCGGCGGAACCCTTTCTCGGCAGCTTCGGCGCGTCCCATCTGCTCCAGGGTGGAAGCCTGCTGAAAGAGCAACGTGCTGTCCTCGGGGAAGCGCTTCAGACCGCCGGTCAGAACCTCATCAGCCAGTTCGAATTTATCGTAGCGGGAATAGATGAGGGACGCCCGGAGATAGTCGCCGGCGTCGGTATTC
>JAQAZP010000166.1:0-16648 GCA_032127265.1 Acidobacteriota bacterium | reverse complement strand
GATGGCGGCCAGCAGCAGGATCGACACCGCCTCGAAGGGCAGCAGGTAGCGCTGGAAGAGCAACTCGGCCAGCATCTCGGTGTTGCCGGCTGCGGCCATCACTTCTTCGGTGGCCTGCCCGGCCTGGCCGAGCACCGCCCGGTTGGTCAGACCGAAGGTCACCAGGCAGACCAGGCAGAGCACCAGGGCCACGGCGGCCAGCTTGTGCAGGCCGTGGAACGAGTGCGGCGCCTCGGGGCCGCGCAGGTTGAGCATCATGATCACGAAGAGGAAGAGGACCATGATCGCTCCTGCATAGACGATGACCTGCAGCACGGCGACGAAGTGCGCATTGAGCAGCAGGTAGAGCACGGCCAGGGCAAAGAAGCAGACAACCAGCGAGATCACGCTGGACATCGGGCTGCGCTGGCTGATCACGCTGATCGCGCTGACCACGGCCACGATCGCCAGGATGTAAAAGAGAACCGCCTCGATCAACGTCTTCTCCTCACTTCTTCTTCCGTTTTCTGCCCGGGTCGCTGTCGTATTTGTGGACCAGCTCTTCCTTGCCCACGTCGAAGTACTTGCGGTCCGTGGCGGCAAACTCGTAATGCGGGCCCATGACGATGGCGTCCTTGGGGCACGCCTCCTCACAGTAGCCGCAGTAGATGCAGCGCAGCATGTCGATCTCGAACGAGAGCGGCGCCTTCTCCACCTCGGGGTCCGGGTCTTCCTGGGCCACGATGTGGATGCACTCCGCCGGGCAGGCGGTGGAGCACATGAAGCAGGCCACGCACTTGACGTGCCCGTCCTCGTGAACGGTCAGCCGCTGGTGCGCCCGGAAGTTGTCGTGGATCGGCAACGTCTCTTCCGGGTACTGCACGGTGACCTTCTTGGTGAAGAAGAGGTGGCGCAGGGTCAGGATCAGCCCGCTGACGGCGGCGGGGATGTAGAGCTTCTCCCACCAGGTCAGCGGCTTGAATTCCTTGACCAGGACGTCCTTCTCTCTTTTTTTGCCGTCAACTCCGGTCATCGGCTTCCTTTAGATCACGCCAAGCAGTATCAGCAGCCCGGTGATGAACACGTTGGCCAGGGCCAGCGGGAAGAGCACCTTCCAGCCCAGCTTCATCAGCTGGTCGTAACGGAAGCGGGGCAGCGTCCAGCGAATCCAGACAAAGAACCACATCAAAAAGGCGACCTTGCCCACAAAGGCGGCCACCTGGAGAATGCTGAGCAGCATCGGATTGGACACCAGCTCCTGGAACGGGAAGCGATACCCGCCGAGGAAGAGGGTCACCGTCAGGCCGGCCGAGACACACATGTTGATGTACTCGGCCATGAAAAAGGAGGCGAAACGCATCGAGCTGTATTCGGTGTGGTAGCCGCCCACCAGCTCATTCTCCGCCTCGGGCATGTCAAAGGGCAGCCGGTTGGTCTCGGCAAAGCTGGCCACCAGGAAAACGAGGAAGCCGAGGGCCAGCGGCACGCAGAACCAGAACGGGGTCTGGGCCTCGACGATGTCGCCCAGGCGCAGGGAGCCGGCGGCCATGACCACCCCCACCGCGGCCAGGGTCATGGACAACTCGTAGCTTATCATCTGGGCCGCTGAGCGCAGGCCGCCCATCAGCGAGAATTTGTTGTTCGAGGACCAGCCGGCCATCATGATCCCGTAGACCCCGAGGGAGGTCAGGGCAAAGATGTAGAGGATGCCCACGTTGAGGTCGGCGGCCCTGAGGGGGATGGTGATCCCGCCGATGGTCATCTCGGTGCCGAAGGGGATCACGGCAAAGGTCATTCCCGCCGGGATCAGGGCCAGCGCCGGGGCAAGGAGGTAGAGCAGCCGGTTGGCCTTGAAGGGGACGAACTCCTCCTTGAACATCAGCTTGACCATGTCGGCAAAGGGCTGGATCAGGCCCAAGGGCCCCACCCGGTTCGGCCCCAGGCGGTCCTGGATCAGGCCGGCTCCGCGCCGCTCGACGTAGACCATCACCGGCACGGTCATCAGCACCGCGAAGTAGACGATCATCGCCTTGATCACGGTGACGCCGGCGTCGGAGAGCAGGATGTCGGTCAGCTGTTCCATCATTCCCATCTAACGGTTACGCCCGGGCCAGCGGCCCGCGGCGGTCAAACGTCCTTGTATTCCTCGCGCCAGGGCACTTCGCGGAACCCGGTCCAGGGGAAGTCGCCCCCCAGGTAATTGCCCAGCCGGGCCAGGATCTCCCAGTCCGCCAGGGCCACGCTCTCTGCCGGGTACGGCCCGGCAAAGAACTCCTGGGCCGTGCCGTTGAAGTTGGTGTAGGTGCCGTGCCGTTCGGTGAAGGCGAGGGCCGGCAGCACCACGTGGGCCACCTCGGTCATCGGGCCGCGGAACACGTCCTGGACCACGATCAGGCCCAGCGCGTCCAGCAGCTTGGGGTCCCGGGGATTGTTGGGCGCGCCACGCAGCAGGTCGGCGCCCATGACAAAGAGCGCCTGGACGCTCCCGGCCGCCAGCTCGTCCCAGGTCGTGGCCAGACCCGGATCGGCCTCGAGACCCAGGGCCCCGGCACCCCGGGCATTGGCCGACTTGTCCAGCTCGATGAAGAGGTCCGCAGGGTCCTTCACGGTATCGGTGACCCACGGCGCCGGCCATGACTTGAAGCGCACCGTGCCGGTTTTCAGGCACTGGTTGGCAAACCGTTTCAACGCGTAGTTGTCTTCGTTGCTGCAGTGGCCCGAACCGACAGCCACCGTCCGGACCTCGTCGTCCAGGGTCTTCAGCGTATCGGCGATAAAGGCGAACGCCTCGTCCCAGCCGGCCTCCACCAGGACGCCGTCCCGGCGGATCATCGGCTTGTGCAGCCGCGCCTGCTTGTCGTTGAGACGGTGGAAGCCGAAGCGGCCCTCGTCGCAGATCCACCAGCGGTCGGTCTCGGGGTCGGGCCGGCTGCGGAAGCGGTGCAGCACATCCTTGTGGTAGTCGATGACGATGCGGCAGCCATTGGCGCAGTAGGGGCAGACCGAGTCGGCCTGCTCGAAGAGCCACTGCCGGCACTTGAAGCGCGAATCGCGCAGGGTCAGCGCGCCCACCGGGCAGATTTCGGCGGCATTGCCGATGAACTTCGTGCCTATCTCGTGCTCGCCGTAGGTGCCCACCTCGGTGTGGCCGCCCCGCTCGTAGATGTTGTATTCGTCGGCGCCGGTAACCTCGTGGAAGAAGCGGACGCAGCGGGTGCAGGCGATACAGCGGTTCATGTCGCGCACCATGGTGCTGCCGATATTCTCGCGGGTGTGGCGCTGCCGCTCTTCGCTGTAGCGGCTGTGACCCGAGCCGTAGTCGTAGCTGTAGTCCTGCAGCACGCACTCGCCGGCCTGGTCGCAGATCGGGCAGTCCAGCGGGTGGTTGATCAGCAGGAACTCCATGATCCCCTTGCGGGCCTTGACCACTTTCTCCGAGTTGGTCAGCACCACCATGCCGTCGCGCACCGGCGAGCAGCAGGAGGCCAGCAGCTTGGGCGCGCCCTGCACCTCGACGAGGCACATCCGGCAGTTGCCGGCGATGGACAGACCGGGGTGGTAGCAGAAGTGGGGGATGTAGACCCCCAGCGTCTCCGCCGCCTTCATGATCGTGGCGTCATCGGCCACTTCAACCGACTGTCCGTCTATGGTGATCGTTGCCACCGCTCACACCTCGAAAATATCGCGCCCGCTCAGTCGGCCGGGCGAAAGTCGAAACCGGCGTCGCCCACCGACGACTTTCCGGTTTCGATGTACTGGTCGAATTCGCTCCTGAACTTCTGGATAAAGCTGCGCACCGGGCCGACGGCCGCGTCGCCCAGGGGGCAGATGGTGTTGCCTTCGATGTTGCTGCAGATGTCCAGCAGCAGGTCGGCGTCTTCGGGCTTGCCCGCGCCGCGCATGATCCGCTTGAGAATGTCATACATCCAGGGGACGCCCTCGCGGCATGGCGTGCACTGGCCGCACGATTCGTGGGCGTAGAACCGGGTCAGCACCGTCAAGGCCCGCACCATGCAGGTGCTCTCGTCCATGACGATGATCGAGCCCGCGCCGAACATCGAACCGATGGCGGCCAGGCTGTCGAAATCCATGTTGACGTCCACTTCGTCGGCACTGAGCACCGGTGTGGACGACCCGCCCGGGATCACCGCTTTCAGCTTGCGGTCACCGGGGATACCGCCGCAGACGTCGTAGATGATCTCGCGCAGCGGCGTGCCCATGGGCAGCTCGTAGTTGCCGGGCTTGCGCACGTGGCCGCTCACCGGGAAGATCTTCGGCCCGGCGTTGCGCTCGGGGCCGATGGAGGTGAACCAGTCGGCGCCGCGGTTGATGATGTGCGGCACGCAGCAGAGCGTTTCGACGTTGTTCACCACCGTGGGACCGCCAAAAACGCCAACCACCGCCGGGAAGGGGGGCTTCAGACGCGGCTGGCCCCGCTTGCCCTCGAGGGACTCGATCAGCGCGGTCTCTTCGCCGCAGATATAAGCGCCGGCGCCCTCGTGGACGTAGATCTCGAGATCGAAACCCTTGCCGAGGATGTCGGGCCCCAGCAGGTTGGCCTCCCGGGCCTCCGCGATGGCCTGCTCCAGGATCAGGGTGATCCAATGGAACTCGCCACGGATATAGATGTAGGCGGTGTGGATGCCGATGGCGAAGCAGGCGATGGCCATGCCCTCGAGCAGCATGTGCGGGTCCCACTCCATCAGCGCCCGGTCCTTGAAGGTGCCCGGCTCGCCCTCGTCGGCGTTGCAGCAGAGATACTTCGGCTTGGGCGCTTCCTTGGGCACGAAGGTCCACTTGACCCCGGCCGGGAACCCGGCGCCGCCGCGTCCCCGCACCCCGGCCTTCTTCACCTCTTCGGTGATCTCGGCCGGCTGCATGCCCAGGGCCTTTTCCAGCGCCTGGTACCCGCCGCCGGCCTTGTAGAAGCTCAGGGCCCTCGCGTCCGGGTTGCCGTCGTTTTTCAGCAGGATCAGTTCTTCAGCCATGGCTCTCGGTGCCCGGTGCCCGCGGGGCGGGTCAGTCCAGGCCCTCCAGTATCTCGTCCACCTTCTCGGTGGTCAGGTTCTCGTGATACACGTCGTTGATCTGCAGCACCGGCCCGCTGCCGCATGAGCCGAGGCACTCCACCGTGGTCAGGGTGAACCGCTTGTCGGCGGTGGTCTGTCCGGCGCGGAGGCCCAGTTTCTGTTCCAGATGGGCCAGGATCTGCACCCCGCCCACCAGCGAACAGGAAAGGTTCTGGCACAGCTGCAGGTGCCACTTCCCCACCGGCTCGGTGTTGTACATGGTGTAGAAGGTGGCCACGCCGTAAACATGCCGCGGGCTCAGCTCCAGACACTCGGCAATCCTGTCCATGGTGGCCAGGGAGAGCCAGTTCTTCTCCCGCTGCACCGCGGTGAGCACCGGCAGCAGGGCGGCCATCTTGTCCGGGTAGTGTCCCAGCAGCCGCGAGATCAACTCGTCGATCTCGGCGCTCCAGCCGGCGTCGTTCTGTTTCTGTTCGCTCTCGCTCAACGGTCCAGCTCTCCGGCAATGATGTTCAGGCTGCCCAGAATGCCGATGACGTCGGCGATGAACCGGCCCTCGATCATTTTGGGGAAGGCCTGGTAAATGGCGAAACATGGCCCACGGATGTGCAGGCGGTCGGGCTTTGGCCCGCCTTCGCTGGCGATGTAGAAGCCCAGCTCGCCGTTGGCCGCCTCGGTGCTGAACCAGGCCTCGCCCTTTGGCGGCTGCACGCCGTGCATGATGATCTTGAAGTGGTGGATCAGCTCTTCCATCTGAGTGTAGACCAGTTTCTTTTCCGGGAGGAAGAGCTTGGGGTCGTCGATGTTGATCGGCCCCTCGGGGATGCCTTCGATGGCCTGGCGCACGATATTCATGCTCTGGCGCATCTCCTCGATGCGCACCAGGTAGCGGTCGTAGATGTCGCCGTTGGTCCCCACCGGCACCTTGAAGTCAAAGTCTTCGTAACCGAGATAGGGCCGGTCGCGCCGGATGTCGTAGGGTACGCCGGCGGCCCGGAGGCAGGGTCCGGTGAAACCGTAGTCCAGGGCGTCCTCGGCGCTGATCACTCCCACGCCCCGGGTCCGGTCGACCCAGATGCGGTTGCGGCTGAGCAGCGACTCCAGGTCCTCCAGCGGCTTGGGGAACCCTTCGAGGAAGGCTTTGACCTCGTCCTCGAAGCCGGGGTAGATGTCGGCGGCCATCCCGCCCACGCGGGGGTAGGTGTAGTGCAGCCGGGCCCCGGTGAGTTTTTCGAAGATGTCGTAGATGATCTCGCGCTGGTGGTAAATGTAGAGGAAGGGGGTCATGGCCCCGATGTCCACCGCGTTGATCCCCACGCAGACCGTGTGGTCGGCGATCCGCGACAGCTCGCAGAGGATCAGCCGCAGCCGCTGGGCCCGCGGGGTGACCTCGATGCCCAGCAGTTTCTCCACGGCCATGATGTAGCCGATGTTGTTCATCAGGGCCGAGACGTAGTTCAGCCGGTCGGTGAGCGGCAGGATCTGCGGGTAGGTGCGGTGTTCGGAGAGCTTCTCCATCCCGCGGTGCAGGTAGCCGATCTCCGGGGTGGCCTTCCTGATGATCTCGCCCTCCAGTTCCACCACCACCCGCAGCGTGCCGTGCATCGCCGGGTGGGACGGGCCGAGGTTGAGCACCATCCGGTCGGAAGGCATGCCCTCTTGCTGTTCAACGTCTACGCGCATCAGCGTTACTTCCGCCCCCTGTTTGCACCGCCGCCGGGGCGGCCGGTTTCCCAGGGGTGCAGGTCGTCGGGCGATTCGATGCGGAACTTGCCCTCCAGGGGGAAGTCCTTGCGCATGGGGTGGTCGCCGTATTCGTCTGGCGAGAGGAGCCGCCGCAGGTCGGGGTGGCCGGCAAAGCGGACCCCGTACATGTCGAAGACCTCCCGCTCGAACCAGTCGGCGCCCCTCCAGACCGGGACCACCGAGTCGATTTCAATATTGTCGGACCCAACCTCGACTTCGAGGCGCAGCCGCAGGTTGGCCGGGAAAGCGTAGATATGGTAGATCACGCGGAACCGCGGCTCTTTGGGGAAGCGGTCCTGGCCGCAGACGTCGAGGAAGAGGTTGAAGGGCGCCTCGGGGTTTTCCTTCAGCCAGCGGCAGACCTCGCGGATCGCCGGCGGGTGCACGGTAAGGGTCGTGTCACCGAACCCCTCGCGGCTGGCCAGCACCGCCTCGGGCAGCGCTTCTCTCAGTTTGTCGACGATTGTCGCCAGTTCCATTGGTCCTACTCGGATTTGCCGGGCCAGGCGGTGTAGTCCTCGCCCGATTCCCTGCTCCCCTTTTTCATGATCCGTTTCCGTTCGGCGGCCGGCACGTTCCTGCGGTCCAGCACCGTTTCTTTCTTGATCTTGTCCTGCAGCTTGAGCAGCGCATCGAGCAGCGCTTCGGGCCGCGGCGCACAGCCGGGGATGTAGATGTCAACCGGTATCACGTGGTCCACGCCCTGCACAGTGCTATAGGTGTTGTAGATCCCGCCGGAGGAGGCGCAGGCCCCCATGGAGATGACCCACTTGGGCTCCATCATCTGCTCCCAGACGGTGCGGATCACCGGGGCCATCTTGATGCAGATGGTACCGGCGACAATCAGCAGGTCGGCCTGGCGCGGCGAGAAGCGGACCACCTCGGCGCCAAACCGGGAAATGTCGAAACGCGAAGCCAGGCCGGACATCATTTCGATGCCGCAGCAGGCCGTGCCGAACGGCAGGGGCCAGAGCGAGTTCTTGCGGCCCCAGTTGGCCACCGCGTTGATGGTCGTGGTGACAAAGGAGTCACCACCGATGGTTTCTATTCCCATTCCAGGCCTCCCTTCCTCCAGATATAGATAAAGCCTACCAGGAGAATGGCGACGAAGACGCCCATTTCCACGAACCCGAAGAGACCCAGCTTGCGGAAGGCCACGGCCCAGGGAAAAAGGAAGGCCACTTCGATGTCGAAGAGGATGAACATCATGGCAATGAGAAAGAATTTAATCGGATAGCGCTTGCGGGCCCCCTCGATCAGCGGGACGCCGCACTCGTAAACGGTGTTTTTTACAGGGGTTGGCTTTTTCTGACCCAGCAGGTTGGATACCAGCAGGAGGCCGGCGGTCACAAGGATGCCGAGCAACAGAACCACGCCGATGGGAAGGAACTCAGCGAGCATCTCAGCGGTCCGTCCAGGATGCGGGTAAAAAATGAGCGCCCGACCTTAGTGGCGCCGGGCGCAAAATCTTCAGGACACCGGAAATCTAGCACAAGGCTCAAATAGTGTCAACGAACTTGTGAAATTACACACAAGCACCTCGGAAAAGCCCCGATCGTCGATGAACAATGTCGAAAAACGATGACTGCTGACCATGAAATGGGTGTCATCACGAGCCCCCGACCCGCGGGGCCACGGGAGGCATAAGCCAGGAACAGCACTAATCCAGTAGTGTCACTTAGTGTCACTGCCGGGAGCATTGCGATAAAGCGCCTCTTCCGCGTAAAATAGCGGTTCGAACATCATTTTCGAACACCAGTCAGGCCCTGTTCATGCTGAAACAGATCATCATCTCGCTGCGCCCCAAGCAGTGGACCAAGAACCTGGTCATCTTTGCCGGCCTGGTCTTCTCGGGCAGCCTGTTCCAGGTTCCCAGTCTGCTCCCGGCCATCGGGGCCTTTGCCGTCTTCTGCCTCCTCTCCAGCGCGGTCTACCTGATAAACGACGTCTGCGACATGGGGCGGGACCGGCTCCACCCGGTGAAATGCAAGCGGCCCATTGCCGCCGGTCTGCTCAGCCCGAGGGCGGCGATGACCACGGCGGCACTGATCACCCTGGCCGCACTGTCCGCGGCCTGGATGCTGGGCCCCGGATTTGCCGTGGTCTGCCTGGTCTACCTGCTGCTCTTCCTGTCCTACTCCATGTTCCTGAAGAATATCGTGATCCTCGACGTGCTGCTCATCGCCGTGGGTTTCGTGCTGCGGGCCATCGCCGGTGCGGTGGTCATCAATGTGAGGATCTCCTCCTGGCTGCTGGTTTGCACTATCCTGCTGGCCCTGTTCCTCGGCCTCTGCAAGCGGCGGGACGAGCTGGTGAAACTGGCCGACGCAGCCACCGGCCACCGCCGGATCCTTGACGAGTACAGCCCCTACCTGCTGGACCAGATGATCGCCGTGGTCACCGCCTCGACCCTGATGGCCTACGCGCTCTACACCATGGCCGACGAAACGATCCAGAAGTTCAACACCACCCATCTGCACCTGACCATTCCCTTCGTGATCTACGGGATCTTCCGTTACCTCTACCTGATCCACCGCAAAGAACATGGGGGCAATCCTTCGCTGACCCTGCTCACCGACCGTCCGCTGCTGATCAACATCCTGCTCTGGACCATCACCGTGATCCTGATCATCTACTGGTCCAGGCTGGCCAACTTCTTTTGACGGGTGACCGGATCATGAATGCAGACCTGCCAGATCACCAGGACCCCAATGTGCCCCGGCTGATGGAGGCCATCCGCCGGCTGATCCGGGAGAGCGGTGGCGCCGTGCCCACCCCCGAGGAGGAGGAAGCGGCGGTGACCGGCCGTCTGGAAGCGCTGATCACCGAAACCCGGATCCGGCCCGCCCTGCTGGAAGAGATGCTGAAGGACGGCGAGCAGTGGAACATCACCGGTCAGTTCTCCCTCGCCGGCCACCGGCCCGGGGTCGCCGGCCGGGTTGTGAGCTGGGTCAAGCAGGCGATGCGGCGCGCCGGCGTGCTGCTGGGGAACCCGCTGGTCCACCGCCAGGCCGAGATCAACACCTACCTGCGCACCGTGATCCACCACATGCTCCTGGAATCGGTCCGCACCGAACGGAAAATGGCCCACCTGGAACGGGTGCTCCGGGCCCGCGGCGGACCCGACGAGAACGACCTGCGCACGGACGCCCTGGACCGTATCGACCGGCTGGTGGCCGACCCCGATGACCGCGGCCCATCCGGGGGCAGCAGTCAATGAAGATCGCCTTTGTCATCCAGCGCTACGGCGAAGCCATCGCCGGCGGCGCCGAGATGCTCTGCCGCCGGGTGGCCGAACACCTGGCGAAAGAGCATGCGGTGGAGGTGCTCACTACCTGCGCCGAAGACTACGTCACCTGGGCCAACCAGCTCAAACCCGGCCTGGAGACGGTCAACGGCATCCCGGTGCGCCGCTTTCCGGTATCCCGCCCCCGCCGCCCGGAAAAGTTCGGCAAAATCCAGGAGTTCATCCTCAACAATCCCCACACCGTTCGCCAGGAGCTGAAATGGCTGGAGGAAGAGGGCCCCTGCAGCCCGGCGCTGGTCGGCCACATCGACAAGAACCGCCGGAACTTCGACCTCTTCATCTTTTTCTCCTACCGCTACTACATCACCTTCCACGGCCTGCCGCTGGTGGCCGAGCGGTCGATCCTGGTCCCCACCGCCGAGCACGACCCGGTGATCCACCTCGAGATCTTCCGCGACTTTTTCAAGCTCCCCGGCGGGATCGTCTACCTCACTCCGGAAGAGCAGCTGCTCATCGAATCGATCTCCGGCAACCGGCAGGTCCCCGCCGACGTGATTGGCGGACTGGACAGCTGGCCCGGGGAGATTGACCGCACCCTGTTCCACCAGCGGCACGGCCTCACCGACAACGGCTACATCCTCTACCTCGGCCGGGTTGACGAAAACAAGGGCTGCCGGCAGATGTTCGCGCACTACATCCGCTACGCCGGAGAGCGCAAAGCCTGCCTGCCCCTGGTGGTCATCGGCAAGCCGGTGATGGAGATCCCGCGTCACCCGGGGATCCGGCACTTCGGCTTTGTCTCCGAAGAGGAGAAGTTCTCGGCCCTGGCCGGCAGCCGGTTCCTGCTCATGCCCTCGCTCTACGAGAGTCTGTGCATGGTGGTGCTGGAGGCCTGGGCCATGGGGACACCGGCGCTGGTCAACGGCCGCTGCGACGTGCTGCGCGGACAGGTGACCCGGGGTGGAGGCGGTCTGTGGTACAGCAGCTTCGACGAGTTCCTCTACACCATGGTGCTGCTGAGTAAGGACGACGCGCTCTGCCGCGTCCTGGGGAGCAGCGGCAAACAATACTGCCGACAGACCTACGCCTGGGAACGGATCGAAAACCAGTACCGGGATCTGATCAGGCGAGTGGTCGGGGTGTAGTGCACAGCGACCGCAAAAAAACGCCGTCTCCCAGAGAAGACGGCGTTTCAGATTATCGGCAGGAACAGAATCCCGGACGGCTATTCCGAGCTCTCGTCCGGGTCGGGAAGCTCTTCACCAGCCTCGAACACCTCGTCGCCGAACTCGTCCACCATCTTCTGGTTCTCCTCCTCAGCGCGCCTGTTCGCCTCGGCGATGGCCAGGTTTTCCGCGTCGGTGGCCTTGTTTCCCGCATAAATATCAAGGTTCTCCCGGACGCGATTGATCGACGTAGACACGGCCGAGCTGGACTTCTTCTGCAGGGACTTTTCGTAGTTGCCCAGGGAGAGATTCGCGTTGCGAATGGCCTCGTCGTATTTCCCAGCGTTCTTCTCGGCCTCCTTGGCCAGATTGGTGGCGAATTTCTCGTAAATAAACCCCAGCGAGTTATAGACCGATGCGTCATTGGGCTTGCACTTGACCACTTCGAGGAAGGCCGCCTCGGCCTCGGCCAGGCTCTTCTTGCCCAGGTAGGCATTGGCCAGGTTATGCTTACTCTGGCAGTCGCCGGGTTCGGCCTGCAGCGCCTTGCTGAACTCGGCGATGGCCTTGTCATAGTTCTTGGCCCCCAGGCAGGCCTGGCCGCACAGGGAGATGTATCTGGTGTCACCCGGCTTCATCCGGCACAGCTGCTCACCCTGGGTCACCGCCTTGTTGTACCAATCGCTCTTCTTCGCCTTGTCGGTGCTCGTCCGGCCCAGGGTCAGGGCGGTCACTGCCATCCAGTAGCGGGCGCTGGCATCCTTGGCGTCCAGCTGCACCGCCTTGTTCAACTGCTGGTAGGCTTTTTCGTATTCACCGAGACTGTAGTAGCTATAGCCGATCTTGAACAGCAGACTGGGGTCGCTTCCATCGACCGCCGCGCTCCGCTCCAGCACCGGCACCGCCTCGCCGTATTTTTTCTGGCTGTAGTAGATGTTGCCCATCAGGCTGTAAAGAGACTTCTGCTCCGCATCCTGCTTTGCCGCGCCCTCAACCGCCTTCAGTGCGTCGAGAGAGGCGGAGAGCTTTTTTTGTCTGTAATAGACCTGGGCGATGTCGTAGCCGGTGGCGAAGACCTCCTGGTCCTCCTTGGCCAACCCCTTGGCCTTGTTGTACTCGATCAGCGCCTGATCGTATTTCTCCAGCTTGGAGTTGCACTTGCCAAGGTAGTATTGGACAAACCACCAGTTGGGGAACGCTTCAACCTCGGCCCGGAAGGCGGCCGCGGCTTCCACGTATTGCCCCTGCTGGTATTTCTGGACCGCTTCCTTGTAGTCGGCATAGAGCTCGGGAGCAGCCTGAAAGCCCAGCGCAAAGCCCAGAAAAATCAGCGCGATAAGAGTGTAACGGAAGGTCTTCATCTTTATCCTGCCTCGTTGAAGTTTTCGGTTTAACCAGCTCCGTGCCGGCACCTGGCGGTATCAGCAGAGCCGGCATCATACCACAATCCCCCGATCCGTGGGGATGGTATTGTCAACCGGATGGCTGTCCCAACCGGTCAATAGCGCCTCAAATACTATTATAATCCGGAAATCAAATCCTTGACAGTTCTTCCTCACGGATGTTAGATTTTATAAACAAAATTAGTCGGTCAATTTCAATACAAGCTCCAGAGAGGGGGGGGTCCCATGAAGAACACGGCACTCCTGGTTGTCATTGCAGCGGCCTGTCTTGGCCTGGTCTGCTGCAAATCTGATGTGGAGTCCAAATCAATCGTATTTTCCTCGGACCCGCCCAGGGCTAACGAACTCTGCCTGGCCACCATGGATGCCATGCTGCTGGAAACTCCCGCCGACAACAGCCCGGTGATAACCGAGGTCAAGGAAGGCGACCACCTGAAACTGCTGGAGGTGCAGGACAAGTGGGCCAAGGCCACTCACACGCCCAGCGGCAAGACTGGTTGGATCCACTCCGGTGCCTGGACCATGCGCAAACAGAGCAAATTCTGGTCTGGGGACACGGTCAAGGCCCGCTCGGTGGCTAACAAGGTCTACCTGGCCAGCGACCTGGACCCGCTCCAGCTGGCCCACATCAAGGTTCACGAAGGGTCACACACCATGACCCTTTACGGCTCACCGGATGTCCTGATCGACGAGGAAACGGCCAAGCGGACCGCCTGCCAGTGGCACACCCGGATCACCGAGTACTTCACCGACTGGTCGGAGCGGAGCATCGTTTTCGTCGGCTACACTGAAACCGAGCACTATACCGTGATGTGCCACGGCGAGCTGGAAACCTCGGTCATCGAACGCAAACCCTATGATCGGCCCACCGAAGCGGCGTCGGGTGATGCCGGCTAACCGCCCATCGGCGCTTCATCACGCCGCCGGGCCGCCTCGAGCAGGATCGTGGTGATTCCCCGGGTGATCGTCTTCTTCCCGGTGACCGCACCGGATTCGAACTCGAACCGCCCGCCATCCCAGAGGGCCAGACGGCCCAGCGCCGCCTCGCCCTCGGTGCTCACTCCGGCCTCTTCGCAGTCAGCGTGGACAACCTGCCCCTGGTAGAGGTAGATCCGCCCCCGGCCATTGTCCCGGCCGACAAAACGGTACATTCCCGTCTTTCTCGACCCGGCGGCCAGCTGCAGCAGATCTTGAAGCTGGAGACCGCGAACATATCCCTCGAACGCCACCAGTCCCGCCCCCCGCCCGACCGATCGGGCTAAAAACAAAATCCCGGCCGATGGAGCCGGGATCCTGTCCTGTGGCCGGCGCGTGAATGTCCGCACCGATCCGGCAGACCCCTTGCGGGGCCTGAAATACATCAGGTCAAATCACACCGGAATCATCCGGCCGCCAGATCACTCGAGGACGAACTTGATGGTCAAGGTCATGATCACGTCCACCGGGTGGCCGTTCATCTCACCGGGCGTGAAGCGCCACTGCTTCAGCGCTGCCACCGCGGCCTGATCACAGCCAAGCTTCCCCAGTGAGCGGAGAACCTTGATATCCCCCACCGTTCCGTCCCGCTTGATGATCGCTTCCAGGATAACCGTGCCCTGGACCTTGGCTCGTCGTGCCAGCTCAGGGTAGACCGGGTCCACCCTGTGGATCACCACCGGCGTGGTGGCGCCAAATCCCGCACGCACCGGCCCGTCCGGCACCGGAGGCCCTTCAGGGATCCCGATGATGAAGTCGTCGTCGAGGTTGAGCTCGGGCTCGGGATCGGGTTCCGCTTCCACGATCGGTTCCGGTTCGTCCGGAGTGGGATCGGGAATGGGCACCTTTTTCGACTTCATCTTCTGGAGCTCTTTTTTCTGTGGTGGCGGCTTCTTGGGAATGAACCGCTTGACCAGGATGATCTTGCGGTCTTCCTTGGCCATGGCAGCCACAGAAAAATCGGGCCAGAGGTTCCACCAGAAGAGGAGCAGGTGGAGAGCGATGGCAATCAGCAGGGCGACTTTGAGTGGTTTGTTCTCTTCGTCGTCCAGGAACATCGCCTCCACGCTCGTCGACTGTGGTTCAGGCGCGGAATCGGCTGGTGTACCCTTCTGGATTTTGTCCTGTTCTTCGCCAGCCATTTAAACCCCTCTAGAAAGAGCAAACTTCAGATTAAACCGCCCCACTGCTCCTCGATTTCTCGCTGAGTGGGTATGGCCACATTGATATCCTTGACAAGCTTCAGTCGTTCCTTGCCCTGCTGCAGTTCATCCATCACGTTCACCATGGCGTAGTAAGGCGCCTTGGGATCGGTCTGGAGAATCACCGGCTTGTTCGGGTTCCTGGCCAGTTTCGGGGCCAGGTAAGCGAGCACGCCATCGAGTTCCATCGGGTCACCGTCAACCGTCAGTTTGGTGTCGGCACCGATGTAGATCAACACGGCCTCTTCAGGCTCGATGGTTTCAGCCTTGTCATCCCGCGGAACCTGGAACTCCAGACCGCGGGTGGCGCTGAACACCGTGGTGACCATGAAGAAAACGATCAGCAGGAAGGCGATATCGGCCATCGACGAAGATGGGATCTCCGAGTCGACGGTTCGTTTTTTCAGATTTAACATCGCACATCCCCTGTCAGAAGGCCGGCTCAGGCCCCATCTACGGTTTCCTGGTTTGTGAGCAGGATCATAACCTGGACTCCCGCCTGCTTCAGCCGGTCCATTACCTCGTCAACAGCCCGGTAGGGTACCTCCCCGTCGGCCTTGACCACGAAAGGATGAAGGCTGTTCTTGGCCACCTCGGCCGCAGCGAGGGAGATCAGATCCTCCGCGCTGCTGATGACAAAACTTTCCTCACGCCCGCCCGAAAACTTCATCATCTGGTCGATGGTGATCGTGATCACGGCGGCGCCCTTGGGCACCTCCTCACGTTTCTCCGACAGGGGCAGGTTGACGTTGGTCCGGTCAACGGTGAAGACCGTGGTCACCATGAAAAAGATTATCAGCAAGAAGGCGATGTCCGCCATGGAAGCCGTAGGGATGTTTGCCTCGATGGGTTTTGTCTTTAACTTTTGCATCGGGCACTCCTTGGAGTGTATGGAGAGACCATACGGGCCTGGCTACGCCTTCTTTTCCATTTCGGCGAACGTCTCGAGCAGGATGTTGGAACTGGAACCCATCTCGCGGACGAACTTGCCGATTTTGGTGGTGAAGTAGTTGTAGACCATCAGGGTCGGGGCAGCGATGATCAGACCGGAAGCGGTGGTGATCAGAGCTTCGGAAATACCGGCGGCCACGGCGGCGGGGTTGTTCAGCCCGGCCTTGGCGATCTGGTCGAAGGACTTGATCATGCCGGTGACGGTTCCGAGGAATCCGAGAATCGGGGCAACGTTGGCGATGGAAGCCAAGACGTTCAGACCGCGCTCGAGGCGGGCCATCTCGTGAATCGCCGCGGTTTCGATTGTTTTTTCGATGTCTTCCTTGGGCGAACCATACTTCAGCAGACCGGCCTTGAGAATAGAAGCGATGGGGCCGCGGTAATTCTCGCAGAGGCGGACGGCGCCCTTGACATCCTTCTTCAGCAGGACGGTGCGCAGTTTCCCGGTGAATTCGGCGGTGTTGATTTTCGCCTTGTGCAGGGCCCACCAGCGCTCGATGGTATAGCCGAGTGCAATGATGGATGCAAGCACCAGGGCATACATTACCGGACCACCGTCGCGAATGTATTTCAGAAGAAAACTGTCGATGACATTGAACAAGGTTACTACCTCCTAGACGCTGCGTCTTTTGAACGACACGCTGTGCAGCTCCGGCATGGATGAGTCGTCCGTTACACTCGCCGTGAAAAGCAGGGATCTGTGTTTTGCGGCCAAAACGGCGGACGTTGGAGCGGTTTTCAGTTCAGCCTTCCTCTCTGTGCATGATTATAGCGTATCGCCACGCATTGAGGGGAAAACCGGCGGATTGATCAGAACGTGCCGCACGGCCCGTGCAGCGCAGTCCTGACCCGTGAAGACGCTTCCAGTCCCTGACCCACACCTCCTTCCTTGGATGTGTTTCTATGTTTAAAACAATGATTTTATTGAACTTTCACCAATCCACTGACA
>JAQAZP010000165.1:0-12176 GCA_032127265.1 Acidobacteriota bacterium | reverse complement strand
CAGCCGCCGGGCATGATCTCTGTCCCACCCATGGCCAGGGGATGGGTGAAGATAAGCTCGAGCAGGGCAGTGAAGGCCACGGTGATCAGGGCCAGACCGGCCAGCCGGACGGTCCGCGATTCGAACCGGCGTTCCCTGGTGGTGATCACCGCCAGGGAGAGCAGGAGCAGGCCAAGCAGGAAGGAACTCATGCCCGCGAACTGCAAAAGGCCCTCGGAAATGGTGGCCCCCACCGGGCCGAACCAGTTTCTCGGGGCGCTTCCATCGGGATTGAAGAACCAGGCACGGTCTCCGGCATTGTAGGACAACAGGCTGGCCAGCACCGCCACCGACAGGACCACGAAAAGGATGGAGAGGTAGTGGCGAAAGCGGCTCGGCGTGGAATCGCTCTTTCCGGCCTTTCCTTTTTTATTTTTCTTCGGCATCGTTCCCTCGAGCATCGTTCCGCTTCGGTACCCCGTCGTTCCCGTTCCCGGCCTCCAGCGGGGCCAGTTCCCTGGCCAGGGAGGTAAACTCCGCCAGTGAAAGGGTTTCGCCCCGGCGGTCCCGGTTCAGGCCCAGCCGCTGGAACAGTTCGGACAACATCTCCGCTTCTCCGCCAAACCTTTTGTCCGCCCGGAGGTTGTTGAACAGCGTCTTGCGACGGCTGCGAAAAGCGATGGAGACCACTTCCAGCAGCCGGCGGCGCTGCTCGTCGGTCAGCGCCGGCTCCTCCAGTGGGGTGAGCCGGATCACCGAGGCGTCCACCTTGGGCCTGGGCCTGAAGGCTTCCCGGCTCACCTCGAGCAGCGGCTGGACCGAGCAGCCCAACTGCACCACCAGGCTGAGGAACCCGTATTCGGACGTGGATGGCCGGGCCGTCATCCGTTGGGCCACCTCGCGCTGGACCATGAAGGTCATGTCCCGCACCAGCGGCAGGCGGTCCATCCAGAGCCGGACCAGCGGCACCGAAATGTTGAACGGCAGGTTGCCCACCAGCCGCAGCATGCCTCCGTCCGCCGCTGATTGCCCCAGCAGGTCGAACACCTCTTCCGCTGTCACTTCCAGTGCATCCGCTTCCAGAATCTTCAGGTTCGGACACCGCCGAACCAGGCCCTCGCGCAGGATCGAGGCCAGCAGGGGGTCGATTTCCACCGCTGCCACGCCACGTGCCCGCCCGGCAAGGCGTTCGGTGAGCACGCCCTCACCCGGGCCGATTTCCATGAAAAGATCGTCCCCACGGGGGTCGATGGCCGCGACAATGCGGTCCGCCACCGTGCGGTCACGGAGGAAATTCTGACCCCAGCGGCGCCTGGAAGGGTCGAAATGATACCTGCCCGCAGCCTGCTTCATCCGGTTCTGTTCCAAAATTATTGATACAATACGGCTTATTGTAGGAGAAGCGGCCGTTGAAATCAACGGCGGCCGGGTTCCGGCGCCGGTTACATTGACAAGCCGAAAAGAGCATGGATAGAATCGGGCCCGATCCACAGGGGGCTGCATGACATCCGGGAAACAGAAGAAGCATAAGAAGAAAGCGGCCCGACAAGGCCGGGGAGCCGATACGCCGGTGCAGCGCCCCGACCAGGCCGACCGGCTGGAATCGCGTATCCTCCCCCGTGGCCGCTGTCTCCTGGTGGCCGGGATGCTGACGGCCATTGCCCTGGTGCGCATCCTCTATTTGGTGGAGTTCGGTGAATTCGTTTTCCAGTCCGGCGACACCAAGTTCTTCATCAACTATGCCAAAACCATCGCTACGGGAGACCTGTTTCTCCGCGGGCAGAGCCTGCTCTTCAGCCCGCTCTACGCCTACTTTCTCGCCGCCGTGTTCACCGTGGCCGGAGAAAACTACCTCTGGGTGCTGGTGGTTCAGTACGGACTGAGTATCTTCGCTGCCTACCTGCTGTACCGGCTCTCCCGGGATCTCTTCGGCACCCTGGCCGGCCTGTTCACCCTGGGCCTCTATCTTTTCTACAGCATGATACTGGTCTTTGACAGCCAGATGCTGGACACCGTCTTTTCGGTGCTTCTGCCGTCGGCTGCCCTGCTGCTGCTGCACCGGGCCCCGATCACCGGGCGGCTGCGCCAGTGGTTCGGTGCCGGGGTCCTGCTGGGGCTGTTTGCCCTGACCCGGCCCAACGTGATGCTCTTTTTCCCCCTGGCCGCGGCCTGGGCCTTCTGGGCCGGCGGGAAAGGGAAGGCGCTGGCCCGACGGTTGGCGCCGGCGGCCATGGTGACGGTTGGCGCCGCACTGTGCATTCTGCCATTTACCGTCCGTAACTGGGTGGTCACCGGCGAGCCGGTGCTGATCACCGCCCACGGGGGGATCAATTTTTATGTGGGCAACAACGAGAAGGCCACCGGTTTCTTCACTCCGCCCCACGGCATGCCGCCCCTGCCCGGTATCTTCAACCTTGAGGTACCGCGACGGGTGGCCGAGGCGCAGTCAGGGAGGACGGGGCTGAGCGATTCCGAGGTCTCGGATCACTGGTTCCAGCAGGGGATGGCATGGATCAGGGAGAATCCCGGCGACTTTCTGGCGCTGACCTGGAAGAAGACCCGGGCATTTTTTAACGGATACGAGGTGTCGCTCAACTTCGACTTCAACTACCTGCGGCAGATTTCCTGGTCGCTGAAGATCGCCTTTCTGCCGTTGGCGGTGCTCCTTCCACTGGGGTTGGCCGGCATGGTGCTCTCCCTGCGCTGGTGGCGGACCCACCTCCTCTTTTACGCCTTCTTCTTCACCTATTCGGCCTCGGTGATCCTCTTTTTCATCACCGCCCGCTACCGCCTGCCGGTGGTTCCACTGCTTCTGGTCTACGGGGGTTTCGCCCTGCGCACCCTGGTGGCCTGGCTGGGCCGGCCGGCCAGGCTGGCCCTCCTCATCGTCGCCCTGGTCCTGTCCGGCCTGCTGCTGAACACTGACCTGGGGATCTATTTTCAGCCGTCCCTGGTGACTCATTCCCAGGCTTACATGCTGGAGTGCATGGGGCGGATTGACGAGGCGGTGGCCAAATACGAGTTGTCGCTGCGACAGGACCGAACCCTGGGTCTGAGTCATCTCCACCTGGCGAGGATTCGTGCCCGGCAGGGTGACAATGAGCGGGCCATGACCCACTATCGGGCGGCGATGCAGCTGGCGCCCAATGACCATACCCTGCAGCGGGAAGTGAATCTGTTCCAAGCCCACCTCCGGTCCCAGGCCGGCCAGGGGCCGCTGGCCCCGGCCGCTGCCCCTGGAGGAGCGGGGCGATGACCAAGGACGGCACACCCCGGATCATCATTGTGGGCGGCGGCGTGAGCGGCCTTTCGGCGGCCTGGTATCTCAGCCGCTTGCTTCCGCCCGGTTCGGCCAGACTGCAGCTGGTGGAAGCCGACAATGCGCTGGGCGGCCTGGCCGGCTCCATGGCCCTGGGTGATCTGGAGGTGGACCGTTTCTACCATTTTGTGCTCAAGCCGGACCGCCACTACATGGAGGTGCTGGACGAACTGGACCTGGGCCGCCGGCTGGTCTGGCGCACCTCGCGTATGGCCTTCTACCACCAGGGGAGGCTGGTCTCCTTCGGCACGCCGCTGAGCCTGTTGCTCTTTCCGGGGATGGGGCTGGCCCACAAGCTGGTCTACGGCTTCCAGGTTTTTCGCGCCAACCTGCGCCGTGACTGGAGAGACCTGGAGGGGCAGTCGGCCGTGGACTGGCTGAAGCGGAATTTCGGCGAACGGGGATACGCTGCCTGGTGGCGCCAGTTGATGGAGATGAAATTCCGCGAACATACGCCAGAGGTTTCGGCGGCCTGGGTCTGGGCCAGGATTCGGCGCAACGCCCGGTCGCGGCACCGCCTGCTCACCGAACGGGCCGGCTATCTCGAGGGTGGCACTTCGGTATTCATCCAGGCCCTGGTCCGCACGCTGAAAGAGCGCGGGGTGGAAATCACCACCGGCCGGCCGGTGGAGCGCCTGCTGCTGGATCCCGGAGGCGGCGGTGTGCGGGGGATTCGGGCCGGCGGGGAGGAGACCCCTGCCTCGGCGGTGGTCTTTGCCGCACCGCTGGTCCGGTTGGCCGGATTGCTGGGCGGGCCGGTGCCTTCTGACTACGGCCGCCGCCTCAGCCGGCTGAAGAACATCGGCTGCACCTGCACCTTGATCCGCCTGGATCGCCAACTCACCGACAGCTTCTGGATCAACTTTTCCGACCAGCGAGTGCCCCATGCCGGGATCATCGAGTGGACCAACCTCTGCCGCGAGGAGAGGTTCGGAAAATCATCGCTGATTTACATCCCCGAGTACGGTGAGTTCTCCGCCGGGGACCCGGCGGCCGATCCCGAACGCCTGTTGCAACGATATCTTCCGGTGTTCTCGGCGATCAACCCCGCGTTCCGCAACTCGTGGGTCAAGGACCTGGCCGTGGCCGGTTCACCCCATGCTCAGCCAATCTGCGGCCGTAACTTTTCCACATCTCTCCCGCCGGTGCGCACGCCCATCCCCGGCCTGTGGGCCGCCGATTCCACGCACATCCTCCCCGACGACCGCACCATCTCGGCCAGTCTCAGCCTGGGCCGGCTGATCGCCAGGGATGTGGCGGAGCAGCTGTCACAGGATTCCGGCGAGTGGAGTGAGAAGCTGCTCTGGACCCGGGAAGGGTTCTGAAAAAGTAGGACCCGTCCCTACTTTTTCTTCCGCAGGATTTGCGGCAGGGCGGACAGCGCTCCGGCACCGACCGCGGTGAGTGCCAGTTGTTTGAGCAGGAAGAGGCGGATCGCTCCCCCCGTTCCGAATATCCCCGCCATGTGACGGAGGAAACGGCGCCAGAGCAGGATCAGGAGCAGCTGGTGCAGCAGCAGGAGCACAGTTGCCGGACCCGGGCGGAAGGGCAGGGCGGCGGCGATCAGCCAGCCCAGCCCGCTGAGCAGGATGGAGAGCGGCATGGCCGCCTGGTCATACCCGCCATCGGTGCGGAAGGGGCGGGGAGTCCGGGCTCGGATGCCTGTGAACACGCGGGATTTGACATAGTAGTTGCGCCAGAACGTGCCCGGGCCGAACCGGCTGTTGTGGCTCATCCGTGCCTTTGCCGAGAGGACGGTGACCAGATCCCGGGACCGCAGGCGATAGCCCAGGCCGAGATCCTCCACCGTGGCTCCGCCAAGCCCCGAGTCGAAACCGCCGACGGCCTCGAGGGCCGACCGGCGCACCAGCACACACTGCGATCCAAAATTGGTCGGTAACCCGTCACCGGCACGGAAGTAGGTGAAGGCCGAAAAGCTGGTGGTGAAGTGGGAGAGCCAGCCCCCGGCAAGATTGCGTTCGCGATAGACGCCCACCGCAGCGGCGGCTCCCGTGGTTTCAAGAGTCTGGAGCAGCCGGGTGAGGGTGTCCGCTTCCAGAACCACATCGCTGTCGGTGAAGAGCAGAAGCCCCGAGCCGGATTCGGCCGCCCCCAGGTTACGCGCTGCAGCGGCACCGCGGCACCGGGCCTGGGATACCAGGCGGCAGCGACCCTCACCGGCAATGAATTCGCGCACCACATCGGCGGTGCTGTCGGCACTGCCGTCATCCACGACGATGATTTCAGTGGGCGGAACATGGGACTGGGTCAGCGAACCAAGTGTGGCCCCGATGGTGCCGGCGCCGTTGCGCACGGGGATGATCACGCTCACCGGAGGCGGTCCGCTGCTCAACGTATCCCCCTGGCTGTTCCTGGCCGGTGTGCCGGCATCGGATTGCTGACCCATGACCCAATGGTATACCAGGCGCCTTTGCCAATGCGAGGAGCCGCGGGCGGCACAGCAGACTCCCGGGAATCACGATTTCCAGTGAAATTGGTGTGAACGGAAAAAAGGCGGCGGGAGGAGGTCAGGCCGGCCCCCCCCCGCACTCGAAAAGCAAAACCTTTCGGCAATCCCTGGGCCCTGTTATGGCCGAATGTACCACGTCCGGCCAGGGTCAGGGTACCGGTCGCCGATGGATGAGGGGTAGACATCCCCGGTTTCCGGGTGCGTTGTGCCAACCCGGAATCACCAGCAAGGAAGCAACCAGCGCCCGGTATCTGTCACAACTGTTGCCCGATGTATATCGCAATCTCCATGCCAGAAGTGCCTCGGTTGTTCGGCGAATGTAAGTTGTTTAAATTCAACAAATGTATTATTCCCGAATTTTGATTGGAACCACGGGCCGCGAAGAATCAATTACAGTATTGAAATTCCAGGTGCCCAAAATTGTAACCTTTGTGCAAGGCTATATGCGCGCCCCGCGTTGACTACCCGCGGGGCCGGTCCTATAATTTTTTGGTTCCAATCCCTTTTTGATGACAGCCCATGCCAGAATGGCATGGGCTGGGAGTCGGTCTCTGGGGGTGTGGAAAAAGATCTCAGTGGTAACCTGCTGAAATATTGCGGGATATCTCCAGACGGCCATGAACGGGCGTCCTGGCATCTGTTTTGCTCATATAGCTATGGTTTGCCCTGAACCAGGTCATGTCGGCGGACTGCCGGCTGATGTCGACCATGTTTGAACCACCGCCGGGGAGGTCGGAGACCCGAAATGGACGTTAGAGAAATCAATGAAAAGGTGAAGGACGAGAGCGCCTTCGTGGAGTCGGTGTTCAACGAGGTGCGCAAGGTTATCGTGGGCCAGGACTACATGCTGGAACGGATGCTGATCGGCATCCTCAGCGGCGGTCACATGCTGCTCGAGGGTGTGCCCGGACTGGCCAAGACGCTGTCCATCAGCACCTTTGCCCGCATCGTGGACACCGGGTTCAAGAGGATCCAGTTCACACCCGACCTGCTGCCCGCCGATCTCATCGGCACCATGGTCTTCAACCAGAAGGACGGGACGTTCTTCCCCAAGAAGGGGCCGGTCTTCTCCAACATCGTCCTGGCCGACGAGATAAACCGTGCGCCGGCCAAGGTCCAGAGCGCCCTGCTCGAAGCGATGCAGGAGCGGCAGGTTACTATCGGCGACACCACCTGGCCGCTGAACGAACCGTTCCTCGTGCTGGCCACCCAGAATCCCATCGAGCAGGAGGGGACCTACCCGCTGCCCGAAGCCCAGGTGGACCGCTTCATGCTCAAGCTGAAAATCGACTATCCGAACAAGCGCGAGGAACGGCTGATCCTCGACCGGATGACCGGGCCGGAACTCCCCACGGTGAACGTGGTTGTCAGCCCGGAGGACATTGTCAGGACCCGGGAGACGGTGCGAACGATCTATATTGACGAGAGAATCAAGGATTACATCGTGGATCTGATCTTTGCCACCCGCACGCCGGCCGACTACGGCTTGTCAGCGCAGCGGCTGATTCAGTATGGCGCTTCACCCCGGGCCACCATTTATCTCACCCTGGCCGCCCGGGCCCATGCCTTCATCAAGGGGCGGGGTTACGTGACGCCTGAAGACGTCAAGGCGGTGGGCGCCGACGTTCTGCGCCACCGGATCATCCTGACCTACGAGGCCGAGGCGGAGGAGATCACCACCGAGCACATCATTGGTCAGATCCTTGACGCGGTGGAAGTCCCCTGAGTAGAGGCCAGACGCATTCCCATCCCCTCCAGCGGAGCGTGAGATGTTTTTCCGACGTCGCAAGGTGACGAAACCCCGGCCCGCCACCGGCTTCTCCAACGGCCAGTTGCCGTCCGAGATCCTGAAAAAGGTGCGCCGCATCGAGCTGAAAACCCGCCGGCTGGTCAATGAGAGCATGGCCGGCGAGTATCACAGCGTATTCAAGGGACGGGGTATGGCCTTTGCCGAGGTGCGGGAGTATCAGGCCGGGGATGACGTGCGAATCATCGACTGGAACGTCACGTCCCGCATGGGCCATCCCTACGTCAAGATCTACGACGAGGAGCGGGAACTGACGGTGATGCTGGTGGTGGACGCCAGTTCCTCGGGAGAGTTTGGCACGAATCGTCAGCTGAAGGGCGAGATCGCGGTGGAGATTTCGGCGTTGCTTGCCTTTTCGGCGATCAAGAACAACGACCGGGTCGGGCTGGCGATCTTCACCGACCGGGTGGAGAAATTCATACCGCCCAAGAAGGGCCGCGACCATGTGCTGCGGGTGATCCGGGAACTGCTCTGCTTCAGGCCGGTCAGCCAGGGCACCGACATCGCCGCCGCCCTGGAGTATCTGAACCGCGTGCTGCGCAAAAAGAGCGTGGTCTTCCTGATCTCTGACTTCATGGCCCTGGAGTTCGACCGGCCGATGCGGCTGACCAACCAGCGGCACGATCTGGTGGCCATGTCCATAACCGATCCCCGCGAACTGGAGATACCCGATGTGGGCCTGATCGAACTGGAGGATGCGGAGACCGGCCGGCGGGCCCTGGTGGATACCGCAGACGCCGGGTTCAGAAAACGCTACGGCGAGATTGCCCTGGAGCGCCGGGCGGATCTCAAGCGAAGGCTGGGGGCGATGGATGTGGATCACGTGGATATCCGCACCGACGAACCGTATGACAAACCGCTGATGCACTTTTTCCGCCGGCGGACACGGAAGATGCACTGACCTGGGGGAATTCAGATGCCTGGTCACGGAACAGCAGGAAGCTGGAGCGGCTCGAGGCGTACAGTTCTGTCTGCCGCCGTGCTGCTGGTCTGCCTGCTGACCATACCACTGGAGGCGCAGGAGAGTGCCGGCGGCTCGTCGCTCCACGGCATCGCCGATCAGGGGGAGTGGACCGTGGGCGACCGCATCGGCTTTTCCCTGGTGCTGAGCCATCCGCCGGGCCTGGAACCGTCGCTGCCCGAGGTGGAGAGCCAACTGGGCCCCTTCCTGGTCCGCGGTTTCGAGGACGGCGGCCGCCGGACGATGGACGACGGACGCGTGGAGCAGACCTGGCGCTACTGGCTCACGGCGTACGAGACGGGAGAACTGGAGATCCCCTCCGTCTCGGTGGTCCTCACCGGCGGTACCTCGGGTGTGGAAACGGTTCGCTCGGCGCCGGTGATTGTGGCTCTCCTCTCGGTTATCGAAGGGGAGGCGGAGGACATCGCCGACCTGCGCCCGCCGGGAGAGGTCCCGTACAGCTTTCTTCCGCTGCTGCTGTGGGGCCTGGCGGGTCTGATCGCCCTGGCCGGACTGCTCTGGTTGCGGGTCTGGTGGATCCGTCGCCGCCGACAGGACGCCCTGCGCGACGAGGCGAGCATGCTGCCCCCGCGGGAGCTGGCGATCCGTGAATTGCAGCGTCTCACCGCTTCGGACCTGCTGAAACACGACCGCTACAAGGAGTTCTACATTGCCATTTCAGGGATCATCGATCGGCTGCTCCACGGCGCCCTGGGGGTGGCCACCGTGGAGCGCACCTCCTGGGAGATCATGCGCGACCTTCGCGAACGGGCCCCGGGCACGGAACTGGTGCCGGCGGCCGGCGAGTTTTTCGAAGCCTGTGACCGGGTGAAGTTTTCGCGCCACGTTCCCGGTGCTGCGGAGAACAGCACTGTTATTGCCTGCGCCTACCGCCTGGTGGACCTGGCAGCGCCGGAGCCGGATGGTGCGGCGGGCAGCGGGGGAGAGGTGGGATGATGGAGAGCCAGTTTTACCGCTTCGCCTTCCCCGAGGCCCTCGCCGCCGGCGGTGTATTGCTGATTTTTCTGAGCTGGTGGCGCTGGTCCGGGTTGTTCCGCCGCAGCCGCGGAAACCTGCGTATTTCCAGCCTCGGGGTGGCGGCCAGCATCCGCCCCTCGGCCGCGGTTCGCTGGGTCCGCCTGGTGGACGTCCTTCGCCTGGTGGCCCTGGGGCTGATGGTGGTGGCCTTTGCCCGGCCCCAGGCCGGAGAGCGCTACGAGGAACTGCTCACCGAGGGGATCGACATCATGATCGCCCTCGACGTCTCCGGTTCCATGGCCGCGGTGGACTTCCGGCCCAAGACCCGGCTGGACGTGGCCAAGGAGGTCACCGCCGAGTTCATCCAGGGCCGGCAGACCGACAGGCTGGGCATGGTGGTCTACGCCGGAAAAAGCTTCACCCGCTGTCCCTTGACCCTCGACTACGGTGTGCTGCTCGATTTCCTCGAAGACGTGGAACTGGGCACGGTGAAGGAGGACGGCACCGCCATCGGCAACGCCCTGGTCACCGCGATCAACCGGTTGCGTGACGCCAGGGGGGAGAGCCGGGTGATCATCCTGCTCACCGACGGGATAAACAACGCCGGCCAGATCGACCCGCTCACCGCGGCGGACATGGCCCGGGCCATGGACATCAAGATCTACACCATCGGTGCCGGCAAGGACGGGCAGCCTTACTTCCTGGTGGACGACCCGATTTTTGGTCAGCGCTACGTGCCGGGGGGCGAACCGCTGATCCTCGACGAGGAGACCCTGAGCGAGGTGGCCCGGCGCACCGGCGGGCTCTACTTCCGGGCCAAAGACCCCGAATCGCTGAGCCGTATTTTCGCCCGGATCGGCGAGATGGAGACTACCGGGGTGAAGACCAAACAATACAGCCTGTTCACCGAACTGGGGCCCTGGTTCCTGCTCGGTGCGCTGGGTCTCTTGGTGCTGGCCACGCTGCTCTCCGGCACCAGGTTTCAGGTGGTACCGTAAATGAGGTTCGGATCCGCAGAATATCTCCACCTGCTCTGGCTGATACCGTTGCTCGCCGGGTTCTTCGCCCTGGTGCGGCACCGCCGGCGGGTTCGCCTGCAACGCTTTGCCGGCCATGAGCTGCTGGGCCGGCTGGTGCGCTCCGCCGGGGGGGAGCGCACGGTGATCCGTTACGTGCTCTTCCTCCTGGCCCTGACGTTCATTATTCTCGCGGCGGCCCGGCCGATGTGGGGCACCAGGGTCAACGAAGTGGCCCGCCGCGGGGTGGACGTGATCATCGCCATGGACACTTCGCTGAGCATGGACGCTGAAGACATCAAGCCGAGCCGCCTGCGCAAGGCCAAACTGGAAATGACCGGGCTGGTGGACCGGCTGCGCGGTGACCGCGTGGGCCTGGTGGCTTTTGCCGGCTCCGCCTTTGTCCAGTGCCCGTTGACCCTCGACCACTCGGCGGCCAAGATGTTTCTCGACATCATGGACACCGGACTGATCCCGCGGCCGGGCACGGCCCTCTCCCGGGCCATCTCCACCTCGGTGGAGGCCTTCCGCAGCCGCGAGCGAAAATACAAGGTGCTGGTGCTGCTCACCGACGGTGAGGACCACGAGGGGGACCCGCTGGCCGCGGCCCAGGCAGCGGCCGAGGAGGGCGTGGTGATCCACACCGTGGGCATTGGGTCACCGGCCGGCGAACCGATTCCCATGCGGGACGAGCGAGGGAATATCACCGGCTACAAGAAGGACCGCCAGGGTGAGGTGGTCACCTCGCGTCTGGACGAGGAGGCCCTGCGTGCCGTGGCCAGCACCACCGGCGGGCTCTATGTGCGGGCCACCCAGGGAGAGGTTGAGCTGGACAGCCTGGTGGCCGAGATCTCGGGGATGGAGAAACGGGAGTTGCAGTCCAAACTTCATGCCGGGTTGGAAGAGCGTTTTCAATACCCGCTGGCCCTGGCCCTGCTGCTGCTGGTCTCCTGGCTGGGCATCCCCGACCTGGGGCACCGGCGGCGGAGCCGCAAGGAGAAGAGCTGATGATGTATGGGACCAGGCTCGGGATATCGGCCGCCCTGTTCGTGCTGGCCGCCCTGCTCATGGCTTTCGCCTTGCCGGTTACCGCGGGTCAGAACCAGGTGCGGCGGATCAATCAGCAGGGAAACCAGCTCTATACCGAAGAGCAGTGGGCCGAAGCGCTGGCCGCCTACACCGCCGCCGGCGAGATCGACCCTGAGAATGCGGTATTGCACTACAACCTGGGCAATGCCCTGTACCGGCTGAACGACCTGGACAAGGCTGAAACCCACTACCGCATGGCCGCGGCCGGTGAGGACCCTGATCTGGCCCGGCGGGCCCGTTTCAATCTCGGCAATACCGATTTCCGGCGGGCTGAGACCCTGGAGGGGGCCGGTGACTGGCAGGGCCGCAACCAGGCCCTGGCCAAGGCCATCGAGAGCTGGCAGTCCGTGCTCGAATCGGATCCGCAGAATCGGGATGCCAAACTCAACCTTGAGATCGCCCGGCAGAAACTGCTGGAACAGCCCCCGGAAAACGAGCAGCAACAGCAGGATCAGAAGGACGAGGAGCAGAACGAAGATCAGGAGCAGGACCAGGAACAGCAACAGGACCAGAAGGAGCAGGAGCAGAAGGAGCAGGAGCAGAAGGAGCAGGAGCAG
>JAQAZP010000164.1:0-3807 GCA_032127265.1 Acidobacteriota bacterium | reverse complement strand
CCCTGCTGGTTGCCGCTCCCGCCAAAGGTTCGGAGCCACTGCATCAGTCCTGACCCATCGGTCTTGACCAGCCATGCGTCCCCCCCTTCGGCGCCATACGATGACGTGCGGCCGGTGAAGATGAAACCGCCGTCCTCGGTGAGGTGGACCGATTCGCCGTGCTCGCTGCCCTCGCCGCCATAGGTCCGGTTCCAGACCTGGTTGCCGTCGGCATCGGTCCGGATCATCCAGGCGCTCTGCCAGCCCGGCCCCGCGGATTCGGTGGTGGCCACTATGATGAAACCGCCGTCAGGCAACTGCAGCACCTCCTCTGCTTCATCTTCATACGACCCGCCCCAGACGTTGCTCCACTCCTCCACACCGGCGGCGTCAGTCTTGATCAGCCGGACGAAGTCCTCGTCCCACATGCCGAGAACCACGTAACCACCGTCCATGGTCTGCTGCACGCTTCGGCCGTGGTCATACCAGTCGGTGCCGTACGTCCGGTGCCACTCCTCGATTCCATTGGCGTCGGTCTTCAGCAGCAAAAGGTCCTCGTAGGTGGCCGTATAGCCGGTATTGATCCAGCCAGTGACGATATAGCCGCCATCCGCGGTCTGCTGGACGGAAGTCCCGCTGTCCCATTCGCTGTAGTCGAACAGCCGCAGCCACTCCTCCTCGCCTGCGGCATCCGTTTTCAGCAGAAACAGGTCCCATTCGGTGGCCGAACCGCGGCGCCAATGACCGGTGACGATGTAACCGCCATCGCTGGTCTGCTCAACGTGGTATGCGATCTCGTCCCTCTCGTCGCCGTAAGTCCGGCTCCACTCCTCGTTGCCCTGGGCATCGGTCTTGAGCAGCCAGACCTGTCTGCCGTAGGCACCGTGTCCCAGATTCCGGTGGTGATGAAACCGCCGTCACTGGTCTGGCGGACGCAATACCCCGCGTCGTCCTCCGGCCCGCCGTAGACCTGTTCCCAACTTTCCTCGGCGGAGGCCACGGGGCAAAGGAGGACCAGGATGAGCAGGATCAGAATACGATGTCTCATCGTACGAACCTCCATCAGAATCTCCCCGCAGCCAAAGTGGTCCCGTGAGTCAGACCGGGGAAAGCCTGATCGATGGAAAAGAACAGTTCCACCTGTCCGGTAGTGAATCGATAGACATTTACCGGTGTTCCGCTACCGGGGTCGGGCCCCGGACCGACCACCACTTCGTCCCGGCCGTCATTATCCAGGTCGCAGCCGGAAGAGACGTTCGCTCCGAAGAGTGTCTCTCCCACCGGCCAGGCCATGAAATCGAAGCCCACCACCTGGCTCACGCCCTGACCGTCATAGTCGAAGGCACGGATTCGGGCGCTAAAAGCAGGGGAGGGGCCGGGCCCGGTGATGATCTCCGCCAGGCCGTCCCCGTCGATATCGCCGCAGGATACCTTGACCCCGAAGTGGTGTGTTCCGTAGGCCATGAAGCTGACCGCCGTCATGGGGGAGACGTTCTCACCAACGGTGCGCCAGCCGCGGACGTGTGGGCCGTAGACGGCGCCCGGGCCGGCCCCGGTGACAATTTCGTCGAAGCCGTCACCGTCCAGATCGCCGGCGGCAACATTCACTCCCCACTTTGGTGTGCCGTAGGCGAAGTAATTGACCCAGGACAAGGGTGTGATTGACGATCCGCCGTCGTAGTCGAAGCCGCGGACGTGGGGGCCGAAAACCGCCCCCGGTCCGGCGCCGGTGAGGATCTCGTCGAAGCCGTCACCGTCGATGTCACCGGCGGCCATGTTGACCCCCCACTTGTTGGTGCCGTAGGCCAGAAAACTCAAACCGGGCAGTGGTGTCCCATCGGCCAGGAAGCCCCGCACGTGAGGCCCGAACTCGGGCCCGGGCCCGGCGCCGGTGAGGATCTCGTCCATATCGTTGCCGTTGACGTTCCCACAGGTGACGTTGACTCCGCGGCGCGGTGTGCCGTAGGCGATGAACTCATACATCGGGTCAGCGTCCTGTTCATCCGGGAAGACGCGGACGGTGGCCGGATTGAGAAGTGCCGGGCCCGGGCCGGCCACGATGGACCGGTCGAGGCTCCGCGGATAGTGGAATCCCATGTCCACCAGCCCCCAGTCCTGGACCCCGTCGGTGCGGGTGGTGCCCCGGACCATTTGCGACAGCGGATTGCCGGCGTTCAGGCAGGGGCTGTCGTTGGCCTGACCGGCGGCGATCTGGCTCAGGTAGTAGTCGTTTTCAAAACCGAACGCGAAAAGCGGGTCGTCGTCGATGAAACCCGGTCCGTATTCAATGGTGCGTCCGGGCTCGGCGTGCAGACTGCCGATATCGGAGTGCTCAACATAGACCAGCGAGGATCCCTTGCTCCAGGAGGCGTAGACATACAGATCCTGTCCTATTCCAGGAGCCTGGTTCCCGAAAACAATGGAATTCAATAGGGTGACTTCGTCACTGACGATCCCGCCGCCATATTCACCGGCAGTGTTGTCGGCTATGGTGCAGTTGGTGATGGTGGCGCCGCTGGCGGACAAAACGCCCCCGCCTCTTCCGGATGCGTGGTTCCCGACGACCAGGTTGTTCGTGAACATCACCGGTCCCCCGAGACGCGCGGCCCCGGCGTTTCTGGCCGAGTTTCCGATGAACACGTTGTGAGCCACCAGGCCGGCCCCTTCGTAGTCCAGTGCCCCTCCGAAGGCCCACCAGATGTCAGGCACCCCGTTCTCGAGGAATACGTTGTGAATGATGGTGGGCGAACCACCCCAGACAAAGACGGCGCCGCCGGTAGTGTTGTCCTTGTAACCATTGGTGATGGTGAACCCGGCCAGCACCGAGTCAGGCCCTTCTCCACTCTCCAGGGTGAAGGCCCGGCCCAGCTGCTCACAGTCGATGACGCAGGTGTCCGGCCCATTGGCCGATCGCACGATGATGGCCTTGCCGTTGAAATCCATTTCCCGGTTGCCGATCCCGGTGTATGTTCCGTTGGAGACCAGCACCGTATCGCCGTCAGCAGCGGCATCGATTCCGGCCTGGATGGTGGGCTGGTCGGCGGGGACTCGGATTGTGGCGGCCTGCATGGTCCGGGATACGGGACAGACCAAAATGAGCAGAAATACGAAGAGGATAAATGTTGCGGCGAATCTCATTTCACTTCCCTCCGCATCATCTGTGTGGATACATTTGTTGATTTGAGAGCAGTACCACGTCGCCCATTGGTATTGTCCATGAAAAAGTTACCAGAACGGAACATGGCTGTCCACGGGAGGTAGACCAATCTTGTCCCCGAACTGGCATTGTGAGATGATCAGTCATTCGGCACCAAGTGGTAATTCGCCCATATTGACCCGCAGCCAGGTGGTGGACATGACCATGATCGACAAGGATGGCGGAAAGACCTTCGTCGCCCTGGTACTGAGCCCGAGATAGCGGCCCCGCGGAGTGCATGAGCCATCGAGAGATCAGGAAGCGGCGACCACGCCGGCTGGCCAACCTGGCACTGCTGCTGGCCAGCCTGGTCGCCTGTCTCCTGGTTCTCGAGGTGGTCTGCCGTCTGCTGCCGGCCGGCAATGACGAGATCCAGGTCAACGATCCCTACCGACTGGTGATGACCATCGGTCGGCCCCGGCTTTTCGCCCCCCTGCACAGCTACCGGGAAAGGGTACCCCTGGAGTTCGACCACCAGGGGTACTACGCCCCGACAAAAGGCCTGGTCCACTTCCACGCCAACCAGCTGGGGGCCCGCTGGATCGAAGCGGCGGAGCAGCCACTGGCCGGACGGACCATCCTCGTCCTCGGTGACTCCTTCACCTATGGACACGGTCTGCACTGTGAAGACA
>JAQAZP010000163.1:0-4270 GCA_032127265.1 Acidobacteriota bacterium | reverse complement strand
CCAACCGGAAGAGTGACCGATGAATTCCCATGGCTGGTTCTCCTTTGAAGTGGAGTTGATAAAACAGGAGCGCAGATCAGGAAAATGTTGTAAACCGGGGTTCTCGAAGGCCAGGGACCTCAGGGGGCCATGAAATGAAGCTATAAGAACTTCGGGCTCATTCCTCGGAAAGCGCCAAAAACACAACAATCTGTTGATTTATAAAGCAATTGTTGTACCAGCGCAACCGAATAATCCGCACGTGGGTCAAAAGTTGTGATTTATAAGAGTTTTAAAGGGTTAACACTGTTAAGAAATGGAAAAGAGAAGGACAGGCCTGAGTGGTGAGAATATCTTTTCCTACAGTCGGCACTTCATTACCTTGCGGCGGGCCAGGGAAGCCGCGGTAGCGACCTCGAGAGATGGCTCAATCGCTTTTTGGGGCCCGATGTCCCCGGCAGTGCCCCAGTTCTGCCGTGGCCCGGGCCAGCAGCTTGCGAAACTCGGGGATTCGGCCGCCGCGCAGCGCGTTCTGGGCCTGTTCCAGGATTGTGGATTGGCCATCCAGTCCGCCGGCCTGGAGATCGTTGCGGATCTGGGCCAGTTGCTCCAGGATCAGATCGAGATCCCCAACCTTGATACTGTTCAGTGTCACGATGATTTTCTGTACGTCGGCCATTCTGCTCGTTTCTCTCCTTCGGAGGAATTGAGGATCCTCCCCTATCACTTCTCGAGATAGAGGCACCCCAGCGCCATCACATCCAGTTCTGTCCCCCGGAACAGCCGTGCCGCGTCCAGCGGCGACTCCACAATCGGCTCTCCCGCCCTGTTCATCGAGGTGTTGAGCACCAGCGGCACGCCGCTCAGTTCGCCAAACCGCTCGATGAGGCGATGATAAAGTGGGTCACCGTCACGGGTCACCGTCTGCACCCTGGCCGTGCCGTCCACATGGGTCACCGCCGGGATCACCGTTCGCTGTTCTGAGCGCACCGGAGCCACCAGCAGCATGTACGGGCTGGGCCGATCCAGATCGAAGAACTCGGCCTGCCGCTCCTCGATCACGCTGGGTGCGTAAGGGCGGAAGGGCTCGCGGAACTTGATCTTCGTGTTGAGCGCCTGCACCGACTCCGGCCGCCGCGGGTCGGCGAGAAGACTGCGGTGGCCCAGGGCCCGCGGGCCAATCTCGCTCCCCCCCTGGAACCAGCCCACCACTTTGCCATCGTTCAGCGCCCCGGCTGCCCAGTCCACCAGTTCCTCGTCGCTGCCCGCCTTCTTTGGCAGCAGTCCGAGGCCGGCCGCTGCCTGGCGGCACTGCTCCTCGCTGTATTCGATACCGAGGAACGGCGAGGACAAACGCCGCGGCTCCCAGGGCCGGCCAAGTATCCGGTAGTGCCCGTGATAGGCACAGCCCAGGGCGTTGCCGTCATCGGTCCCGGCGGGGAAGATGAAGACCTCTTCGAAAGGCGTCTCATCCACCAGCCGTGCGTTGGCCACCGAGTTCAGGGCCGCCCCCCCGGAAAGACAGAGACGCGGGAGCCCGGTGACCCGGTGCAGCTCCCGAGCGATGCCGATCATTGCTGTGGTGAACTCCTCCTGGACCCGGGTTGCCAGGTCGCGGTGCAGATCGGTCAGCGGTTCACGATAGTCGCGGATGGCGATATCGAGAATCATCCTTTTTGTTCGCTTGTCGCGCTGGAAGGAGATCAGTTTTTCGCCCTCCAGCCAGTCCAGCACACCGGAAAAATCCATTTTGACCCGCGGACCGGCCCCTCCCGGTTCAGGGAAGCGGACGAAGGTTGGCCAGTCGTCCCGGGGGTTCCCGTGGGCCGCCAGACCCATGGTCTTGCCCGCGTCGTCCAGGGCCAGTGTCTGCTGCTCCTTCTGGTCGGGGGTCACGAACCCGAGGATCTGGGTCACCAACCGGTACATCCCGGTGAGGCAGAGAAACTGCTCGCGCCGGTTGGTCTGGTAGTTTCGGAACACCGGATCGATCGCCGGCCCTCTGGCCGAGAACCCGGTCTCGCACTCCACCCCGGCACTGGTCGTGCTGCCGAAGGCATCGGCCACCAGCACCGCCGCTTCGTCAAAGCCCGAGGTGTGATACACGGTGGAGGCGTGGGCCAGGTGATGGGAGGGATGGGGCAGCGCGCGGATGCGCTGCTTGTCCTTCATCGGGATCATCCGGCCCAGGAACGTGAGGTCCACTGGGGTCAGGGCATGGTCGATGACCAGCAGGTCGAGGTCATCGATTCCGAGACCGGCGGCATCGAGACAGTAGCCAATGGCGAAGTTGGGCATGGTCCGGCCGCCCTTGCGACCCCGAACATAGAGACAGCCCTCGGAACGCTTGATCCGGTCCAGGCGCTCCTCGGCCACCGCGGCCACGATCTCCCCGTCCCGCAAGAGGCAGGCCGAGCGGTCATGACTGAAATTGACCCCGAGCACATATCCGGACTTCGCTTCCATGGTTTCTCCTCTGATCCCCGCCCGCCTTGCCCCCGGGCCTGGACGAAGCTGCCTCTACCAGTCGATGGCCACCCGATACTCCAGCACCGTGGAAGCCCCGGCCGCCACCGCCACCGTGAACCCCAGCGTCGATGCATCGACCCGGGTGTGGGCCTGGCTGGCTCCGCGAATCTCCCACTGCCCCTGCACCGGCTCGCGCACCAGCACTTCCACATCGCTGTCGCTACCATTGCGCAGTGTGATCCGGTATGCCGTCTCCACATCCCAGCGCACATTGCTCAGCTTGCGGTAATCGGTCTGCACCCGCTCGGCGGTGACGTCGAAGCTGTTGCCCACACCGATCACCACCTCGGTTCCCCGCGCCGAGTGGCCGAACAGGCTCTCGCCGATAAAGAGCTGCGCCCCCGAGGAATCCTTCTTGAACACCTGCCAGACACCGGCCGGCAGGGGCCGGCCCAGGCCATCCTTCTCGCTGTTTCCGACCCGCAACACCACGGCCACCGGCTCCCGCTGCACCTCTCCGTAAACGTTTCGCGAGTGCGTGGGATTGCCGCGAAGGATCAACTGGCGCTCCAACGGCACACCGGCCGCCTCCACCAGGGACAGCCGCGTGGTCCGGTTGTTCAGAACCGCGGCCGTTCGCCCGAGGGTGTAGAGATAGTAACCCGAAAGCGCTTCCTCCCCGAAACCGGCCCCTGATCCGGCGGCCATATCCATCTCCGCGGCCGGGGCTCTCATCATCTTGCTCCGCCCACTGTATTGCCCGCCATGGTCGAGGCGGTTCACGTCGCCGGCCACCAGCCGGAGGGCGACATCCGGGAAGTCGGAACCACTGCGGTTCTCCACCGACACCCAGCCGGTCAGATCGGCGGCGGTCTCCTCCTGGTTCAAGTCGAGCCGGTACCCGGCGGTCCAGCTGATGCCGCCGGTGAGATAGCGCGCCTCCAGCAGGGCCCGGCCGGAGGTCTCGCTGGCCGCCAGCCAGCCCAGGGACGGACTGAGCAGCAGGTTCGGCGGCAGCGCCGGCAGTTCGATCCGGCCCGGGTGGCCCACCACCACCGTGCCGTCCACCTCCACCGTTGGGCCGGAGGTGCTGAGCAGCCGCGCCCGGGTCCGCTTTTCCCGGAGGTCCCGGTCCTCCTGTACCAGGGTGATCTCCCGGCCCACATAAAGTTCCAGCAGCCGGGCCGGGCTCACCAGGTCGTCGTCATAAAACTGCTCCATAACGGTCAGCCCGCCGCCCCCGGCCGCCTGGACCAGGGTCACGGTGTCAGGATCCAGTTGCTCCGGCACGTCGTCCCAGCGCAGGCGGAAAGAACCGGATGGCAGTTCCACCCGGCGAACGTCGCTTACCAGGCCGAAGCCCTGGGTGTAGACGGTGAGGGCCAGGGCCTCCCGCTGGTCCAGCCTGGCGGTGATCAGCTGCGCATCACGCTCTGAAACGTCAGCCCGCGATGTGGCATCCGACCCGCTGATCAGGACCGCCAAACAGAGAATTGCACAGCTGAGGAACCGGCAGCTGGTCGACTTTTCGGTGTGCATCTCGGATCCCTCCATTCGCTCTGAATCTCCAAAATCATGAAGAAACTTCAATATTTTGGATTCGGAGAGCCATGTGAAGTATTTGTATGTCACTCACTAACCATACAATTTAAACGGATTAGGCTGATCTACGCAAGGGGGGTTGCCTGTGGCAGGAAATTTGCGTATATTTCGGTCTTGCGTACTGTGGTTTCGTTGGCCGTCGTTATTGCGTGTTGATGAATTCGGAACAGTTTTTTAGTGAGACGTTTAAGGAAACTTCGTACCCGGCGGCGGTCCCTTT
>JAQAZP010000162.1:0-6801 GCA_032127265.1 Acidobacteriota bacterium | reverse complement strand
CGTCCATGGTCGGCATGTCGGCGCGGAAGTAGTATCCGGGCCAGCGGGTCTCTTCACGGAACATCAGGGTGCGAACGTGAGACTCGGCCTGCATGGCGCGGTGGAGGTTTTCCCAGCAACGTTCGAGCTCGTAGTTGTTCTCGGCGGCGAGCTTCTCGGAGTCTTCCTTGAGGAAGGTCAGCAGCTCCATCGCCCGGTCGAGCTGTTTGTTGTTGGTGGAGAAGTTCGCGGAAACGCCGCCGGCATACTCGTCCATGATCTTCTGCAGACGATACATGAACTGACGGGGACGGATGTAGTTGGGGTTGACGTTGGGATCGGTGGTGGCGCCCTTGTGTTCCTCGAAGGTCACCATCGGCTTGAACACCTTGTCCCGCAGCGTCTCGATGGTGGCATCGTCCACCACCGGGGCGGTGTTGTTGGCCAGGATGTACCGGATCGCGGCCTTGCCGGCCATGCGGCCCTCGGCGTGGGAGCCGGAGGAGAACTTGTGGCTCGAAGCGCCGGACGCGTCACCGATGGCGAAGAGGCCGGGAGTGGTGGTCAGGCCATAGCCGCCCCAGAAATACTCGCCCTTGGTCTCGGCGGTCTGCAGGTCCTCGGAACCACTGATCCAGGCACCGGAGGCGCCGGAGTGGGAACCGATGAAATACGGCTCGCAGGCAGCGATCTCGGAAGGTTTTTCTTCAGGGTTGACGTTGGTGGCCGCCCAGAGCATGGCCTGGGAGATGGTCATGTCGAGGAAGTCTTCCCAGGCTTCGCTCTCTAGCTCCTTGGACTTCTTCTTGAAGGCCTTGGGATCGTCCTTGTACTCGTCGGCAATCCGCTGCAAGGCTTCTTCGGTCCTCATGTAGATCGGACCCTTGCCTTCGAAGATGTCCAGCATGCCGAGCCAGTTCCGCAGGTTGGCGGGAATGGGCTTGACCTTGCCGTAAGGCAGCCACTTTTCCAGCTCGGGACGCCGCTCCACCATGTACTCGCCGTCGAAGGCATTGGTGGCCCGGGCTTTGAAGAGCAGGAACCA
Organism: Acidobacteriota bacterium; assembly: GCA_032127265.1. Classification (GTDB taxonomy): domain Bacteria; phylum Acidobacteriota; class JAQAZP01; order JAQAZP01; family JAQAZP01; genus JAQAZP01. The sequence continues at coordinate 5,777 of JAQAZP010000162.1, read as the reverse complement.
GGCGCCCACAGGACCGTAGGCATCCTTGAAGCGGATGGGGATGAAGCGGACCTCCTGGCAGGTCATCTCGGCGCCGGCGGCCAGGGTGAAGTAGGCGCTGGAGCCGGTGTTGAACGGGGGATACCAGGAACGGCCGAAACCTTCACCGGTTGAACGGGGCTTGAACACGTGCACCGCGCCGCCCATGGCGCAGATGGTGGTCTTGGCCTTGAAGACGTAGAACTTCTCTTCACGGGTGGAGAAGCCCACGGCGCCGACACACTTGCCGTCCTGAAGCAGGGGGCCGGTGATGAAGACCCGCTCGTAGATCTCGCCGTTGTCGCCCAGCTCGGCCATGGCGTTCTTGGCCGCCTCGGCCACGATGATCTTGTACGACTCACCGTTGATCATCAGCTGCCAGCGGCCCTCGTGCACATAGTTGCCTTCCTCGTCGAGCCAGATGGGCAGGCCCCACTTCTCGAAAAGGTGCACCGAGGAATCGACGTGACGGGCGATGTCGTAGACCAGATCCTCGCGGCAGACGCCCATGAGGTCCTGGCGGACATACTTGACGTAGTCATTGGCGGTGTTGTCTCCGCGGGCAATGCCCACATACTGGTTGATGGCGGAGAGACCCATGGCCACGGCGCCGGAGCGGTCCATGGCGGCCTTGTCCACCAGGGTGACCTTCAGGCCGTTGGCCTTGGCCCAGTAGGCAGCCTCGGTGGCCGCACCGCAGGCCGACATTCCGCCGCCGGCGATGAGCAGGTCGGTTTCGACAACAACAGTTTCCCAGTTATTCATTGGTGTGTAACCTCCTGCTGCTACAGCTTGGCGATGGGGCCACCGGACGAAGCTGGCTCGGTGTAGAGTTCGGGGCTGTTGATATCGCTGTGCTTCGCGAACCCGCCATCGGGAACGGCCTTGCCCTCTTCGGTGGTCCGGATGGGGAACTTGAACCGCTTCAGACTGCCGTCACGGAACTTGATCGTCCACATGATGGAATCGGTGCTCCGCATGGGCACAACGCTGGCGCCCAGAGGCATGAAGTCGGCATAGCCGCGCACGTCGATGGCCTGGGTCGGGCAGATCTTGACACAGCACTGGCATTCCCAGCACATGTCAGGATCCTGGTTATAGGCCTTCTCGGTCGCCTTGTTCAGCTTCATCAGGTCGTTGGGGCAGATGTACTGGCAGGCCGTCTTGTCCAGAGCCTTGCAGCCATCGCACTTATCAGGAATGACATAACTTGGCATTATTAGCGTCTCCTTTGATTGCAAGCCAAACGATTCGATGGACTGAAAATACCCTCTTTTGTTTTGGCTCCACCCCCTTCCCCAGGGCTTTCTTTTCAGCCTGAATGAAAGTTTCCTTGGGAAAAAGCTGCCTGGTATTTCTGAGCTCTTGTCCCGATTGATTTTCACCTTAGGTATGTGAAAAAACTGTCTTGGAAACACGATCCACACCAGTTGTCGTCAGCCGATGGAACTTGTACTAGTATCATCCATTGCACAAATCAGCGCCAACTCTACCAAGCACGATTTTGGTTGTCAAGGGGGTTTCGTGCAAATGTTGCAATTGTTGTTGCATCGAGGCGGAGCGCCAATGCCATCAGACTTGTATGTTACTTTTTTACAATACTTACAACAACATACCTTACCCGCTCCCACCGCCGCAACGTATCGTTGTCCAGCCGCTGGACGCAGCTGCTGTACAGCAAGACGCCGGAAAGGCGCCGCCCGGTTCCCGATCACGGGTAACCGGGCGGCGCCTTTCCGGCGTCTTCGGGCGGGGAGAGGGTCAGTGCTGCTCCCACTCGATGAAGTCCGGCTTGGCGTCGACCATGCAGTTGACGATCAGCTCCACCAGGCCGTCATACATGATGGAATGTTTCTCCCACAGGTCATAATAGGCGAATATATCTCGCAGCTGGCCTTTGCAGTTGGAACAGGGAGCGCAGACATATTTACGGATAGACGGATCAAGCTCACCCTCGAAGGCCTTCAGCACCTGCTCAAGCTTCTTGCGCCCCGAAATTTGAATCCGCCAGTCGGAAAAGTTGTTGCCGCTCATGATGGCGAAACCGCTTCCCCCGCCGCAACAGTAATTGTTCACACCGTGGGGGGTCATCTCGCGGAACCGCGGAGCGATCTTGCGCAGGATGCGGCGCTGGGGTTCGACGATACCCATCAGCCTCACCACGTTGCAGGGGTCGTGCAGCGTCACCGGGAAATCGTTCCTTTCCGGATCGACTTTCAGCCGACCGGACATGACGATCTCCTCCAGGGTGACAAGGCAGCTCTCCCGTGGGATGTTCAGGTCGCCGGTGAGCACCCGATCGGCGATGACAGTCAGCGCCTTGTGGGCATGGCCGCATTCGCCGAGGACGATCTTCTTCACGCCCAGCTTCTTCGCCGCCTCGGCGTGCTTGATAGCCACCCGGGCGAACTGGGCGTCGTCATACCACAGGCCGTAGTTGATGCTGTCGAAACCGGCGATCTCGCTGGACATGGTCCAACTCAGACCGGCCGACTCGAAGATCACGCCGAAAGCACCGGGATTCAGCGGCCAGGCCATGATTTCGCCGGCATTGTGAATCAACAGGATATCGGCCCCCTCCTTGTCGAAGGGCGTGTTCACCGTGATCCCGGTCTTCTCGGTGACATCCTCGTCGATGAACTCCATGTTGTCCTTGACCACCAGGTCGTTCATCCCGGTGGAGGAACCCACCTTGAGCTGCAGCACCGAGCCGGAATCGTGAATCTCCTTGGCCGCAATGCCCATCTCCATGCTGAACAGCTTGCGGATCTCGTGGCCGATCAGGCCGTTGTCCACGCCGATGGGACAGGTCTGGGCACAGCGCCGGCAGAGGTTGCAGCGGTAGGAGAGCTCGGCCAACCGGGCCACGGTGGTCCAGTTCAGCTCCACGTCGCCCTTGCGCCAGGCGGAGAGGATCCCGCCGCCATTGCCCTTGACGTGGGCCCGGTAGAGCCGGCGAAAGACCTCCGAGCGGTAGGCCGGCCGGTAGACCGGGTTGTTGCCGCTGCCTTCATAGATGTGGCAGGAGTCGGAACAGGTGTGACAGGAGGCGCAGTGGTCCATGGAGAGCAGCAGCGGCTGGAGAAAGGTCCAGTTGTTCTCCCTGGTAAAGAGCTTCTGCAGCCCGGAAAGGAACTTGGCAACCAGCGCGTCTTCCTCTTCCTTTGTCTCGGGCTTGGGCAAATTGAGGGCCACCGTATCGTCCAGTGAGCATTCGTACTTTTCTTCCACTGTCTCTTTCAGCAGCGGGAAGTCGGGCAGAGCCTCGACATCGTCCAGCGGCGCAGGGAGAGGCATGAAGTCCTCCTTGCGCAGCTCTTGGGAAAGCTTTTTCGATGGTGTTGAGAAATCGCTGAATTTTACGCGTTTTTTTGCCATGCCGTGCTATTCCTCCCGCCCCGAAGACGTGACCACGTCAATCCAGTTCTTCTTCTTGCCGTCGCCGCGGATGTGCGGGGCGGACCAATCCACCGTGGCTTCAAGTTGCTTGGCAATCTTCTCGTCGAAGCCGCTGCCCGCGAGATTCGGTTCGTCGCTCCAGCGCACGTCGTGGTAGGTAAACCACTTGGTGAAGAAGTGCGACATGTGAGTCAGCGGGATGTAGGCCACCAGCAGCGAGGCACAAACAATCTCCAGGCTCTGCAGCGCGGTCAGTGGCGGTACCGCCGAACCGTTCAAGGTCAGCAGGCCCTGGAAAAATCCGCGCAGGCCGTCAAAATGCAGGTCGGCGGTGAGCCGCGAGAACAGGGCCACCACCAGGGTGGCGGTAAAAAACAGGAGATTGAAATAGTCCGCGCCGGTGGTGTATTCGCGGTAATCGGCGTTGAAGGTCCGGCGCACCAGCAGGGCCAGTGACCCGATGAGGGCCAGAACCAGGCCGGCATACCCCACCGCAATGGTCAGGTAGTAGATCAGCGCTCCGCTGGCGCCGCCGTCCGCGGCCACGTTGAGGCCGAAGACCGAGCCCACCCCGCCAACGGCGAGCAGGACGACAAGGCCGGCCAGCAGGTAGAGTCCGAAGTGGAAGGGAAAAGTGCGGAACCAGTGTTTCTTGTTGTGTTCCCAGACGCCGGCGAGCAGGATAATTTCGGGAAGCATGACTTTCAATTCCGCCAGCTTCGAGGTCTGCCGCGGCTTGGTCCACCACTCGTACTCCTCGAGGTAGGAACCGCCGTAGTGGCCTTTCCCCTTCTCGTGAGGTACGGGATAGACTTCCCAGCGCAGGTGAACCGGCAGCGTCGACAGCTTGATGAAACGGGTCACCACGCTGACGACAAAGACGATGACCGACAGGTAGGTGATAATTGGAACTATGCCCATGTTTTTCCTGACCTCCAGTACTGCCTTTCCATTGTTTACCTTAATCAGATAATAGATAACATAATCTAGGGATTTCCTACATGAATAGGGAGAAATCCAACATATAAAAGGGGAGAGACTTCACCGCCCCTCCCCTTTTTAATCAGTACTTCAGCTGCCCCCTCACGGAGAGAGCAATCTTGTACAGCACGGTGATGATCAGCAGCCCGGTGGCGTAGATCGAAAGCGAGATCAGCAATTCCGGCGCCGTCGGCGTGTATTCCACGACCTTGCCCAAAGGGTTGGGCACGAAGCCGCCCACCACCATCCCCATCCCCTTGTCGATCCAGATGGAAATGAAGACGCCGATGCAGGCCCAGGTGAGAATCATTTCGTTCTTTCGCAGCTCGGGCACCAGAAGCAGCACCAGGGCCACCAGGGCCAGCAAAGTGGAAACCCACATGAAGGGCACCAGGCTGGTGCCGCCGCCCACACCAAAGTAGAGATAGCGCAGGTGAACGGTGTGCTCAGGGTTGCCGCTGTAAAAGGCGGTGAAGAATTCAAGGGCGATGAAAAAGACATTCAGCGACATGGCATAAACCGCGATGATCGCCAGTTTCTGGATCGGCTCCTTTCCCGCATCGAATTTTGTCAGCCGCTTGAGCAGCAGGCAGACAATGATCAGCAGGGCCGGCCCTGAGGCAAAGGCCGAAGCGAGAAATCTCGGGGCCAGGATGGCGGTGAACCAGAAGGGCCGGCCGCCAAGGCCGCAGTAGAGAAAGGCGGTGACGGTGTGGATGCTCACCGCCCAGGGGATGGAAAGGATGATCACCGGCCGGATCCAGTTCGGCGGCGCAACCGATTTCCGCTCGGCCCGCAAGGTGACATAGGAGATCAGAACGTTGAGTACCAGGTAGCCGTTGAGGGCCACCGTGTCCCAAAGCATCATCGATTTGGGGCTGGGGTGCAGAAACATGTTGACCAGCCGGAACGGCTGCCCCATATCGACGAAGATGAACATGACACACATGCTCACCGCGGAGATGGCGAGGAACTCGCCGAGGATGGTGATTTTTGCAAAGGCTTTGTAATTGTGAAGATAATACGGCAGGACCACCATCACCGCCGAGGCGGCCACGCCGACCAGGAAGGTGAACTGGGCGATATAGAACCCCCAGGAGACGTCCCGGCTCAGTCCGGTGATACCCAGGCCCTCGTTGTACTGCCAGATGTAGCAAACGGCCCCCACCGCCATCACCGCGAGGAGGCCAAAGATCCATCCCCAGTATTTCCGGCTTCCATAGAGTGCGTTTTCTAACATGAGCTGCCCCTACACGATATAGTAAATTTCGGGTTGCGTACCAAGGCCCGTCTTGCGTCTGATGGTGAAGTTTTCCGCCAGCAGGTTGCGCACCTCAGAGTCCGGGTCCTCAAGGTCGCCGAACACCATTTCCCGGTCA
>JAQAZP010000161.1:0-13053 GCA_032127265.1 Acidobacteriota bacterium | reverse complement strand
GTCTATATTCCAGAATCATTAGGTCAAGATTGGATAGTTTTATCCAATACTCCAGCTAAGGAAGACGATCGAATCTCCATCGGCAACGTCGTAGATGTCGTACTCCAACTTGTACCAGGTCGAGTCGGTCACTTAGGCGGTGTTCTCGCAGACCGTGGTCAAGCTGCTGCCGTTGTTGATCACCCGGACGAAGGCGTGGTAGTAGGACGGTGTCTCAACGTTGAGGTAGCGCTGGAAGCGCAGGCTGACGTCGGCCAGCTCGCTGCAGTCGATGGCCGTGGAGGTGAGGTGCGTCTCGGCCATGCTGTTGGCGTAGTCGCCGGCAAGGTTGTAGCCGTAGACGTTTGCGCCTGTGGCGCCGCTGGTCGGGTCGGGGTTGCCGTAGGCCCCGCCGCCGCCGGTGGGAGAACCGTAGGCCCACTGACCGGTCGTGGTCCAGCCGGGGTTGTTGTCCATGTTCCACTCGTACTGCATCACCGGCACGCCAACCTGGAGGTTCACACCGCGGGCCGTGTCGCCGTCATGGTTGGTGGTGTTGGTGAAGGAGATGGTGTCGGTGTAGCCGCCGTCGGCCAGCGAGTTGGCCCCGGAGTTGATCGAGGCGGTGATGTTGGCCGTGGCGCCGGCAGCCAGGTAGCCGCCGGTGGAGGAAAGGGTGAGCCAGCTCTGGGTCTTGCTCACCGTGTAGTTGAAACCGGTGATGCCGGTGTTCTCGATAATGTAGACCTTGCTCGACGGGGTGAAGGGGCCGCCGCTCTGTCCCTCGGATTCGAAGGCGCTGTTCGGTGAGACCGTCATCGCCGTCTGGATCGCGTAGGGGATGAAGAGGGCCGGGTCGCCCATGTGGTTGTACATCTCGAAGTAGCGGCGGGTGGTACTCCCGGTGCCCATCTCGCCGGCGTAGACGATCTTGGTGGTGTTGTAGAGCGGTCCCAGTTCGCGAACGTCATCATCCCAGAGGACGTCAAAGAGCCGTTTCTCCATCACGTCGTCCTCGGTCCAGTAGCTGTTGACACTGGAACCCCAGGCGGCCACCGCGCCCTTGTCCGCGGCCAGCACCCAGGTCTCCATGAAGCACTCGTCGAGGGTGTAGGTGCCGGTGATGCAGGCGAAGCTGAGCACCCAGGAATACATGTGGTAGTTGCTCAGGCCGTTGATGTCGCTCTGGTAGAACACCGGACCGTCGGCCCAGTAGGTCTCGGCGCCGTGGCCGCTGTACGTCGCGTAGAGCTTGCCGGAGTTGAAGGCGTCGCGCACGTCCTGGGTGGTGGCCCCGTAGGTCACCTGGTAGAGCTTCTCCGAGGCGATGCCGTTGGGGGTCATGTGGTTGCTCACCACGTAGTTGTGGGTCCCCTCACTGATCGTGTAGTTGTCCACCGAGGCCATGAAGCAGGCCCGGGCGGTGTATTCGGCATCAGCGAACACGCCGTTGTCGAAGCTGAGCGTCTTGTCCACGAGCACGGTCAACTCGGCGCCGTCATCGGCCGGGAAGCGGCCGATGGCGATGTCCGGCGTCCAGTCGGTGCTGCCGTCCATGCAGGCATAGGGCAGGTCGGTGTAGGGGCTGCCCTCGCCGCCGCCGGTCCAGCCGGGAATGGTGTCACTGTCGCCCACCAGCAGGATGTAGTCCGGGGAGTTGGCGCCGCCCCAGAGACCGGAGATGTAGGACTTGATGGCGGTGTTGGAGGTGCCGCCGGGCACGCTGTAGGTGTTGACGGTGAAGCCCTGGGCGGTTTTGGCGTTGACGAACTCGGTCATCTTGGCGTGGCCGGAAAGCGTCGAGGCCGCGATTACCAGGTAGTTGCCGGTGCCGCGCAGCGCTTCATGCTGGTGGCCGGCCAGGTCGGGGTTGAGTACGTTGTCCAGCAGTCCGGGCAGGGGCCGCAGGCTGGATGCCTCGGTGCTGCCGCCCTGGAAGTCGATCTGCACGCTGATCCGCGGGGTGAAGGTGATGCGGTCCACGGCCGGGTTGTAGACCAGCGGGGAGACTTCCAGCAGCATCAGCCGCTGACCGCGGGCAATGCCCAGCTCGGTCACCGTGGCCTGCTGCAGCGGCAGCTGGCCGGCCGTGCTGTAGGCCGCCGGGTCATAGGCGAAGGGGGCGTTGGCAAAGGCGCCCTTGATCTTGGGTACCGGGGCCTGGCGCGGCATCACCTGCAGGGTGTCGAGGCCCAATGTCTGGGCGTCGATCACCAGCGGCAGCACGGCCTGGGCGGTCACGCTTACCTCGGCACCGTGGGGCGCGAGAAACAGTTTGCGGATCACCGGCAGGGCCGGGGAGCCGATAGCACCCGAGGGGCAGGCTCCGGGCCAGTCGAGAACGAGGAACTCGCCGCCCATGGTCTTCTGCCTGTCGATGGAGAAGCCGGGGATTCCTGCTTCCAGCACGATGGAAGTGGCGTCGGACGATGTCACCAGAACGTGCGGGCCGGACGTTTCGGTATCACCGAGGGCCGCCTGCCCATTGACATCAGCGGTGACCCAGACCTGGTCGGCAGCGGCGGGGCCGCTCACCAGGCTCATGGCTACTAACAGTGCGAGAATGAAAGTCAACGGACGGTTCGCGCTCATCAAGGCTCCTCCAGTGGTGCTGCCGTATTGTTCGGGAGAGTCTGTCCGCCTGCCATGCGGCAGAATTCTCCCTGGGATGACGACTCGCTTATTGTGATTCGTTGCTTGTTCGAGAAGGCGACAAATGCTCTCACCTCAGGCACAGGGGTGGAAATACTGCGGTTGGCCGGCCGCCTGGATGCCGCACCGCCTGCATGGTAGTCATTCTAACTAATGTTAAATAAGCTCATTTCCGTAAATTGTCAATTGTCTTTCACATGAATATAAATCTCACTATCTATATCATGATAATATACTTAAAAGGCATTGAAAGAGCTGGTATGAAGGATGTAAACCGTTGCTTATCATGGTCTTGAAACCCTGATGTCCTGGAATTGAGCGAAATCCCATCTTTTTTGAAAATAATGGACAACGTTATGATTATATTGATGTTAAACAGATGATGCCGTCCGCTTCAATTTTCCCCGCCGGTTGCTTCCGACTATCATAAAAATCAACAGACACTTTAGCGGTGCATGCGGCAGGGACGTACTTGCGTTGTTGCGTTTCGGTAAGGGTAGGAGAGGGGAACGTACATAAGATTATAACTTTCTGGAGGAGATTGCGGGGGGAAGGGGTCGGCACAAATCATGATTCCCTGTTTCGCATCACACCCGGAAACTTGTAATGTAATGAACGTCCCTGACCCTCGGCACACCTGAAAATTCATATATTCATGTACGTCCCTGTCCGCTCTTGTGATAGATTCTCCTGAACTTTTGATCAATTCAGGAGGAGCTGATCCGTGAGTGCAGGATACGATCCCTTTTCCACCGGTGTCAGACGCTGTTTCATGTTTACCGTTCTGGCGGCCCTGGTGCTGGTTTGGCCTTCTTTAGGATGGGCGGACGGGGAGGGGATCACCGATGAGCAGATCGAGAACTCTCCGGGGCAGGCGCTGGAAGAAACCCTGGCCGCCATCGAGGGGCAGGGCCTCTCTCTGGAGGAGGCCATCGAACTGGCCCTGCTGGAGGCCGCCCCGGTTCGCGAGGCCCGTGCCGGTCTCGAGGCGGCGGAGAGCACGGTGATCCGGGAGCGGGGCAGCTTCGACCCGGAGCTGTTTCTCGACATCGCGCACTCGGACACGGACAAGCCCACGGCGTCGTTCTTCTCCGGCGCGGATGTGCTGAAGACCGAGGGCACCACCGCCGTGGGCGGGGTGCGTGTGGACCTGCCCACCGGCACAGAGATCGAGGCTTCGCTCTCCTCGATCCGCGGCACCACCAACTCCGAGTTCGCTTCACTGAACCCCCAGTATGACAGTTTCACCAACCTGACCATTCGGCACCCGCTGCTGGCCGGTTCCGGTGCTGCCGCCCGCGAGGGCTTGACCGTTTCCGAGCGCCTTCTCGAGGCGACCCGGGCCCGGTATGCGGATGCCGTCTACGGAGTCCGCGGCGAAGTGGAGGCGCTCTACTGGGATCTCTATGCCGCGGAGCGGGATCTGGCGGTTCAGATACTGATCCGCAGCCGCGCCGCCTCGCTGCTGGAAGAGGCGCAGCTGCGGGCCGACGTCGGCTTGGTGGGGCCGGGACAGGTGGCCAACGCCCGGGTCTTCCTTGCCGAGCAGGAGCTGGCCGAACTGGACCGCCAGGAACTGCTGGACGCGGTGTCCGACAGCCTGGCTTCGCTCATCGGCCGGCGCCCGGCCACGGGACAAACTCGCTTCCACCCCCTGGACGAGCCGCTGAGCCATGTGGCCATCGAACCGGTGGAGGGCCTGGTGGCCCGGGCCCGGGACCACAACCAGCTGCTTCTCGCCGCCCGCTATGAAATCGAAGCCCTGAAGGTGCGGGTGGAGGCGGCCCACATGAGGGCGCGGCCCACGGTGAACATTTTCGGCACGTTGGGCCACTACGGGCTGTCCGGCGCGGGGCAGGACATCGTTTTCGGCGACACCGTGGTCCGCAACGAGACTTCCGGCAACATCACCGATGCCTGGTCCCAGATCGGCCGCTGGGAGTATCCCTCATGGAGCCTGGGGCTGCAGTTCCTGCTTCCGGTGGGACTGCGGCAGGACCGCGGCGAGTATCAGCGGCTGCAGGCCGAGGTGGACCGGGCATCGCAGCAGCTTTTGGAAGCCGAGCGGATGCTGGAAGAGGAGGTGCGGGCCAGCCACCGGGAGATCGTCAACGGGACCAGGCGCCTGCAGGCGGCTGAAAACGGTGTGGAGGCGGCCCTGGAGCAGGTGCGCATCGGAATGATCGAATTCCGCAACGGGCGGATCACCGCTTTCGAGCTGGTCCGCCTGGGGGCTGATATGGCCTCGGCACAGCAGCGCTATTCCGACGCCCTGGTGCGCACGGCCAAGGCCGCGGCGCGCCTGCGGCAGCAGACATCCGGTCATTATCCGCAACGGTCAAGCAGCGAGGTTGAACATATCGATGAGTGAGAACGACAGATGTGCGAACTGGACGGTGACGGTGCTGGTGCTTCTCCTGGCGGCCTGTGGCTGCTCAAGGCCGGAAAGGAGCGGGGGCGGGTTCACCATGCCGCCCACCCCGGTGGAGGTGGCCGAAGCGGTGACCGGCCCGGTGGTGGACCGCTTCGAGTCGGTGGGCACCATCGAGGCGGAGAAGTCGATCACCGTGGTGGCTGAGATCGACGGGGCGGTGGTGGAACTGCCCTTCCGGGAAGGCGCGCCCATTTCCCGGGGCGGTCTGATCGCCCGTCTGGACGCCACCCAGCTGGAAGCGGAGCTGGCCCGGGCCGAGGCGCTGCTGGCCCAGAAACAGTCGATGTATGATCGGATCAAGGCCGTAGTGGACAAGTCGGCCGGTTCGCCCCAGGACCTGGATGACGCCGCGGCCGCGCTCAAAGTGTCCGAGGCCGACCTGGCACTGGCCAGAGCCCGCCTGAACAAGACCCTGATCACAGCGCCGTTCGGCGGGATGCTCGGCGCCCGCCGGATCAGCCCCGGGGCATACCTTCGGCCAGGCGAGGCAATCACCGACCTGGCCCGGATCAGCGAGATCCGGGTCAACTTCTCGGCCCCCGAGCGTTTCCTCGGCCGTCTGAACCGCGGGGCGGAAGTGACCGTCTCCACCACCGCCTTCCCGGGCTATCAACTGACCGGAGAGATCATCGTGGTGGAGCCGCTGCTCGACGCGGCCACCCGCAGCGCACGCCTGGTGGCCCGGGTGACGAACCCCGAGGGGAAGTTCCGGCCCGGCATGTCGGCCAATGTCTCCGCCGTGCTCGGTGAGCGTCTGGAGGCGCTGACCATCCCCAACGAGGCGGTCTTCGTGGACGGCAACCAGACCTACGTCTTCGAGATCCTGGAAAACGGCACGGTGACCCGGCGGGCGGTGTCCCTGGGCACCCGCCTGGCCGACGTGGTTGAAGTCATCCACGGCCTGGAGCCCGGGGCCCGGGTGGTGCGCTCCGGACACCAGAAGCTCTTCGAGGGGGCCAAGGTCCAGGCGGCGGGAGAGGGGATGGGCGGGCCGCCGCCGGCTGCTCCCGAGGCGTCCGGGGATGACGCCGGGAAACCTGTGGAGTCAGCCGCGGAGGAAGCCCGGTGAAGCTGAGCGATTTCTCCATCAAGCGGCCGGTCTTTGCCACGGTGATGAGCCTGGCCATCATGCTCTTCGGTGTGATCTCCTTCACCCGCCTGCCGGTACGCGAGTATCCCGATATCGACCCGCCGATCATCTCGATCACCACGCTCTACCGCGGGGCGAGCCCCAGCGTGGTGGAGACCGAGATCACCAACGTGCTCGAGGAGCAGTTCGCCACCCTCTCCGGGGTCAAGACCCTCTCCTCGTCGAGCCGCGAACAGGGCTCGGTGATCACCATCGAGTTCGAACTGAACCGGGACGTGGACGAGGCGGCCAACGATGTGCGCGACCGGGTGTCCCGCATCCGGGGGCGACTGCCCCGGGAGGTGGACGACCCGATCATCGCCAAGGTGGACGCCGACGCCCAGGCCATCGTCTGGCTCGCCCTGTCCAGCGACCGGCACGACGGGCTTGAGCTTTCCGATATCGCCGACCGGATCCTCAAGGAACGACTGCAGCGTCTGAGCGGTGTCGGATCGGTGATCATCGGCGGTGAGCGCCGTTATGCCATGCGGGTCTGGCTCGACCCGCTGCGCATGGCCGCCCGGGGGTTGACTACCCAGGAGGTGGAGGCGTCCATCCGGCGGGAGAACGCCGAAATCCCCGGCGGCCGGGTGGAGGGCGACGAACGAGAGTTCGCCGTACGGACCCGCGGCGAGCTGGCCATGCCCGACGAGTTTGCCGCGATCATCGTCGCTCAGCGCGGTGACGAAAAGATCCGCCTCGGCGACATCGCCGAGGTCACCGTGGGGGCCGAGGACGAACGGAGCGTGGCGCGTTACAACGGCCTGCCGGCGGTGGGGCTGGGGATTGTCAAGCAGTCCAAGGCCAGCACCCTCGACGTGGCCCGGCTGGTGCGCGGGGCGCTGCCCGAACTGACCGAAGCCCTGCCCGAGGGGATGCGTATCGACGTGGCTTACGACTCCTCGGCATTCATCCAGGATTCCATCGACGAGGTGGCCCAGACGTTGGCCATCGCCATGGCCCTGGTGGTGCTGGTGGTGCTGGTCTTTCTCAAGAGCATCCGGGCTACACTGATCCCCTTCATCTCCATCCCCATCTCCCTGGTGGGCACGTTCACCGTGCTCTACTTTGCCGGCTACACGATCAACGTGCTGACCCTGCTGGCTTTGGTGCTGGCCATCGGACTGGTGGTGGACGACGCCATCGTGGTGCTGGAGAACATCTACCGCCACATGGAGATGGGCAAGCGCCGGCGTCAGGCCGCGGTGGACGGGGTGCAGGAGGTGGGTTTCGCGGTGATCGCCACCTCCGTCTCCCTGGTGGCCGTCTTCGTGCCGCTGGCCTTTCTCACCGGCTCGGTGGGCCGGCTGTTCAACGAGTTTGGCGTGGCCCTGGCCGTGGCGGTAGCCATCTCCAGTTTCGTCGCCCTGACCCTCTCGCCGATGCTTTCCGCCCGGGTGCTGAAAAGGCTCCACGGCGAGAGCACCAGCCTGGCCGCCCGGACCTTCGAGTCCTTCTTCACTTTTCTCGACCGCTTATTCCGGGCCACCCTCGGTCTGGTGCTTCGCGTCCGGCTGCTGATGATTCTCGCCGCGCTGCTCATCGTGGCGACCAGCGGTTGGTTCTTTTTCAAGCTGCCCAGCGAGCTGGTGCCCACCGAGGACCGCGGTGTCTCGTTCGGCATCGTCATCGCCCCCGAGGGGGCCACCCTCGACTACACCGACCGCTACATGCGCGAGATCGAGTCGGTGCTGCTGCCGCTGCCCGAGCGGCAGGGGCTGTTCACCGCCACCGGGCTCGGCTTCGGCGGGCCGGGCCGGGTGACCAACGGCTTCCTTTTTCTCAACCTCAAACCGCGCGACGAGCGGGAGCGGTCCCAGCAGCAGATCGTCCAGCAGCTCTTCCCGCGGATGATCGGCATCCCCGGTGTGCTGGCCTTCCTGATCAATCCGCCGAGCCTCGGCGGCCGTTTCACCTCCGACGTGGAGTACGTGCTGCAGGCCGAGACCTACGAGCAGCTGAACCAGGCGGTTGCTACGATGATGGGGGAGGCGTCGAAGCTGGGCTACTTGATCAACCTCGACACCGACCTGCGGCTGAACAAGCCACAGCTGGACATTCTCATCGACCGCGAGCGGGCCGCCGGTCTGGGCATCTCGGTCACCGACATCGGCTCCACCCTGGAGATGCTCCTCGGCGGGCGGGTGGTGACGCAGTTCAAGCGGGGAACCAAACAGTATGATGTGATCGCCCAGATGAAGCCCTCCGGACGCGCCACGCCAGACGTGATCGACGGGCTGTACCTCAGGAGCAACGGCGGCCTGGTGCAGTTGGCCAGCGTGGTCAATGTCCGCGAGACGGTGGCGCCCAAGGAACTGAACCACTTTAACCGCGTCCGCTCGGCCAAGATCACCGCCAGCCTGGCCCCGGGCGTGGGGCTGGGCCAGGCGCTGGACGACCTGGATGCCATCGCTCGTGCCGCGCTGCCGACCAACGTCAAGCGGGAGCTGGCCGGCCGCTCGCTGGAGTACAAGACCTCCAGCTCCAGCCTCTACTACATGTTCATTCTGGCCGTGGCCTTCGTCTTCCTCGTGCTCGCCGCGCAATTCGAGAGCTTCATCGACCCTTTGACCATCCTCTTCACCGTACCGCTGGCCTTGTTCGGCGCGCTGCTCTCGCTCTGGTTCTTCGGCCAGAGCCTCAACATCTATTCCCAGATCGGCCTGATCATGCTCATTGGCCTGGTGGCCAAGAACGCGATCCTGATCGTCGAATTCGCCAACCAGCTGCGCCGGCGGGGGATGGGGATCCGGGAGGCGGTGTCCGAGGCGGCGGCGATCAGGCTCCGCCCGATCCTGATGACCTCCTTCTCCACCATTTTTGGTGTGCTGCCCATCGCCGCCGGCCTGGGCGCGGGCGCCGAGGCCCGCCGTCCCCTGGGTATCGTGGTGGTGGGCGGAGTCTTCTTCTCCACCTTCTTCACCCTGGTGCTGGTGCCGGTGGTCTACTCGCTGCTCGCCCGTTTCAGCAAGGTGGAGCAGGACGGGGAAGCCGTCTCCTCAGGGGGATGATCCATCATTGGCGCCGAACGGCAGCCCCCGCGCCTGTTCCATGCGCCGCATGATGGTGCGTACGTGCCGCTGATACGAGGAGCTGCCGCAGCCGGGATGCCAGCGGGACGGCCGGGAGAGGCCGGCGGCCAGGCCGGCCGCCTCGCTCCTGGTCAAATCAGCGGCCGGCTTGCCGAAGTAGTGGCGGGAGGCCGCATCGGCGCCGAAGATACCCGGGCCGAACTCGGCTACGTTGAGGTAAAGGTCGAGGATTCGCTCCTTTGACAGCTTGCGCTCCAGGTCCATGGTGAGCAGGGCCTCGCGCAGCTTGCGCAGCGGGTTGCGGGAAGGGGAGAGCCAGAGGTTCTTTGCCAACTGCTGGGTGATGGTGGAGGCGCCGCGGAGCGGTTTGTGTTGTTCGATGGTATCCCGAAGTGCGGCCTCGATTTCATCGCGGGCAAACCCCCGATGGTCAAAGAAACCGATGTCCTCCGACACCAGGACGGCGACTCGCAATTGACCGGAGATGGCCTCGCCGGGAACCTGTTCCCACCGCACCGCCGACTGACCCTCCCGCTCTTGGCTCTTCTCGATGAATGCCGTGGTATCCGGATTCTGGTGGGCCAGCAGACCCACATCGGGCCAGGTGAGATACCACCATCCCGCCACACCGGCAGCGGCCAGCAGTAAAATGGCTGCCAGTTTGGTGCTGAAATGAAAGAGACGGCCCAGGCATCCCGGCTGCTTGCGGGATTTTATCTTCCGCTTTATTGATCGTTTGCCAGCGCTCATGGGGTGCATTCCAGGGGAAAATGATGAGACAATGACAGAATAGCATTCCGGCACCGGTAATCGCCAGGGAGAGAGACGATGCCTCTGACCTATTCGGACTACCTGAAGATAGATCAACTGCTTTCGCTCCAGCGGCCAAAGTCCGCCGGTCCCGAACACGACGAGATGCTGTTCATCATTATCCACCAGGTCTACGAACTCTGGTTCAAGGAAGTGCTCCACGAGGTGGACCACGTGTGCCGGCTGTTGCGGGATGGCGACCGACCGCGTATCGAGCACACCCTGAAGCGGATCCTGACCATCCTCAAAACCATGGTGGGCCAGGTGGACGTGTTGGAAACCCTGACCCCCCAGGAGTTTCTCTCCTTCCGCTCGAGTCTTGAATCCGCCTCGGGGTTCCAGTCGCACCAGTTCCGGGCGCTGGAGGCCGCCCTGGGCAAGAAAGACCCCGAGGTGCTGGAGCGCTTTCCCCAGGGATCGGCGGCGCGGCAGATGATCGAGCAGCGACACGACAACCCGGGCCTGTGGGACGCCTTCCTCGTCTGCCTGGCCGGTGAAGGCGTGCCGGTGCCGGAGAGGGACCTGCAGCGCAAGGTCAGCCGCTCTGTCGAGCCGTCTCCCGCGCTGCAGCGTGTCCTGGTGGAGATTTACCGCGACCGGCCTGCCGTGGCAGCCATCTGTGACCTGCTGCTCGACCTCGACGAAGGGATCCAGGAGTGGCGCTACCGCCACGTGAAGATGGTGGAGCGGACCATCGGCGCGAAAAGCGGCACCGGCGGTTCTTCCGGTGTTGGCTACCTGGCCTCCACGCTGTTCAAGCCGCTCTTCCCCGACCTCTGGGCCATCCGCTCGGAACTGTGAGGCACCCGTGAATCCCGAAGATACCGCGGCGCACCCCAATCCCTTGGTCCGGCACTACTCGAGGTTCCGGGTGAGTGAGCGGTTGCTGCTCACCGGCCACTCGCACCAGGCCTGGCCCGACCGCGGCTTCCAGGGCCAGCAGCAGGCCTGGCTGGATGCGGCGGAACTGGCCGACGAGAAGTGGGAACGGGTCTTTGAGCAGTCCGACAGGGTGCGCCAGGGATACGCGCGGCTCCTTGGCGATGTGGACGGTCACATTGCCCTGGCGCCCAACACCCATGACCTGGTGGTTCGTTTCCTTTCCGCGCTGCCCCTGGGAGAACGGCCGCGGCTGGTCACCACCGACGGAGAGTTCCACACCATCCGGCGCCAGCTGGACCGGCTGGCCGAGGAGGGGATCGAGGTGGTCCGGGTGCCGGCCGCCGACGCGGACACGCTGGCCGAACGGCTGGCCGCCGAAGCGGATCATCGAACCGCGGCGGTGCTGGTCTCCGCGGTGCTCTTCCGCAAAGCGCGGATCGTCCCCGGCCTGGGCCGGGTTGCCCGAGCCTGCGAGCAGGTGGGCGCCCGCCTGCTGGTGGATGTCTACCATGCACTCAATGTCGTGCCCCTCTCGGTTCCAGTGGAGGGCCTGGAGCAGACCTTTATTGTGGGCGGCGGCTACAAGTATTGCCAGATGGGGGAGGGGAACTGCTTCCTCCGTTTTCCGCCTGACTGCGGCCTGCGACCGGTGATCACCGGCTGGTTCAGCGAGTTCGACTTCCTTGCCGGGAAGGGCACGGAGGGCCGTGTGGCCTATGGGGAAGGGTCGGCCCTCTTTGCCGGCTCCACCTACGACCCCACCAGCCACTACCGGGCGGCGCACGTTTTCGATTTCTTCGATGAGGTTGGGCTGACTCCACAGTGGTTGCGCGAAGTGAGCCAGCGTCAGATCGCACTGCTGGCAAGCCGTTTCGACGGGATGGATGCCGACCCGGCTCTGATCAGCCGTGACCGGGCCACCCCGCTGGATAGCATCGGTGGTTTCCTCACCCTGGAAAGTCCGGCGGCGGCCCAGCTGTGCGCCGCACTGCGAGCCGCAGGCGTCCTCACCGATTTTCGGGGTGAGATGCTGCGCCTCGGCCCGGCGCCCTACCTCTCGGACCTCCAACTGAACCAGGCGATGGATATTCTGACCGGCGTGGTGAAGTCGATAGCAGGGCAGTAAAACTGGTGAGAAAACGGTGACTGTCACCGGTTTGGAATGAGCAAATACCGCCGAGAGTAAAAGGCAGAAAACAGGTGGGTGTCACCGTTTTCTGTTTTTTCAGAGGCTATGCTGTGCCGTCGGAAATAGCGCCGTCGATAACCTGGCGGATCTTGCGGATGCTCAGCGGCATATGGTTGCTGCCCGATGCTCCCTACGTACTGCTCCCGTTGATGGGTTTCGGCGGCTCGTCTTTGTCGATTCTTGTGATCATCTCAGATTTTCGAATAACCCTGAACTGGTCGGAGGTGAGCCGGGCACCCACGGCATTGATGATCGGCAGGGTGTGAGTGATTTCTCCCCCGGCGCGGTGGACCAGGGACGAGACATCCATCAGATCCTCGCCCTGGATGATGTAACTGGTCCTTACACAATCTACTTCATCTTCGTCCGAGCCCCAGCCGCAGTGACGTTTGATGTCCGGCGCCGCCCAGACGAGGAGGGCGATACAGGCCACCAGTATCACGAGGTTGAGGGTCCACTTTCCGGTCCGTGTATGCATGATCCAACCTCCCATAGTCAGGCTCTCAGTGGTTTTGTATCCCTTGATGTTGTCAAACTTGATGTTCGTTTCGTTTCTCATGGCACCCTCTGCAAGAGCAACCTGTGTGCCAGAAAAAGGGGATGTGATGCGAAATTGAATAATTGTCAGATTTAATTACCATTACAGTCATAATCTGGTTGAAATGCTGGCTATGGCTATTGATTATCGACATCTGCAATCCAAATCGGTTGAGGCTGAAGGGGCTGTCGACAAAAAGTGGTTGAAAAATAGGCGAATTTCGCTGAAATAGTGGCGGATAAAGTGGAGGCGCCGAAATAATGGTGGATCGGGTTTTGATCGCGGGCGGGTCACTACGTGGTTGGTCGCATTGCAATCATACTAGTGTGGTGTCCCAGAAATAAGTTCTCAAAGGATTTGGTCTCCGCGCGCGGTCCGCAAGGCGCGAAGAGCGCGCATACCCTGAGG